>CAUYXJ010000104.1:0-9118 GCA_963577065.1 Dehalococcoidia bacterium
GCCGCTGGATGCGCACGATCGGAGGCGGCCTCTACGGTCTCCTCCCCAGCCTCAGCGATTCCGAACGCCTAGCGACCTACAGCACGGTGCGGCGCTCGGCCCGCGGCGGTGTCGACTTCACCTTCATGGTGCTGCTCTCAACGGCAATCGCCGCCCTGGGGCTACGGCTCGACAGCCCCGCGATCGTGATCGGCGCGATGCTCGTGGCGCCGCTCATGGCGCCGGTCGTCGCGATCGGAATGGGCGTCGCCGAAGGGGACAGCCGGCTCGTGCGCATCTCCTCGCTCTCGGTCGCGCGCGGGACGGTGACGGTGCTCGCGGTCGGCTTGGCCGTGGGATTGCTCATCCCCCCGCGCGACCTGACGGGCGAGATGCTGGCACGATCGGAGCCGGCACCGCTCGATCTCCTCGTGGCGCTAGCGTCCGGTGCCGCCGGCGCCTACGCGATGAGCCGCAAGAGCGCCGCCTCAGCGCTCCCCGGGGCGGCCATCGCCGTGTCGCTCGTGCCACCGTTAGCCACGGCCGGGATCGCCCTGGCGATACTTGAGCAGGGAGTGGCAGCAGGCGCCTCATTGCTTTTCCTCCTCAACCTTGCCGCGGTTTCGCTCGCCGCGAGCGCCGTCTTCCTCTGGATCGGCTTCAAGCCCGAGGTCAGCCGCATCGGCCGGATGCGCCTGTTCGGCAAAGGCATCGGCGGCCTGAGCCTCCTGCTGCTCGTCGTGTCGCTTCCGGTGGGCTGGCTGAACTTGCACGTGGGCGACGGACCGACGATCGAGGAAGAGGTCGGAGCGGCGCTGAATGTCGCCCTCGCCGATCTCCCGGACGTGGAACTTCGCGGGTTCGCGGTCACCCGTGAACCGGATGGCACGATCGGCGTGCGGGCGGAGGTGGGGTCGCCCGCACCCCTCGAACAGTCGGCCGCGGTCGGCCTGCAGCGCGCGCTCGGGGAGGCGCTGCAACGCCCCGTCGCCCTCGCACTTGATGTCGTGGCGACGGGGCGGGTCGAGCTCGGCGCAAGCACGGGGGATGTCGTAGCAGAGCCGTAGTGCGGTGCGGCGACCGAATTCTGCAGTTTGGCCTGTTTTAATTGTTTTGGTCGAATGATCTCCTTCAACCACCATCGTCCGTTCATTTCCGCACCGACTACCCGAGAATCGTAAGTATGTGGGAGTTGCTCGCACCTGGTGCGCAAGCCGTACTCACCCTTCCCGGTGAGCAATCGCCGACCCAGCACGCGGGCGTGGTTGGTCAGCTCCGGGAGGAAGTGCTCGTCGTCGACTTCGACGACGTGCCGCCTGTCGAGGTCGAGCGCTCGTTCCTGCTGGTGGTAGGCAATCAGGGTGCGCGGACGGTCATGACGGTCCGCTGCCGCGCCATCCGCGGGCGTACGGTGGTATTCGAGGTGGTCGGACAGCCACGACCCCTGCAGGTCAGAACTCACGAGCGCTACCAAGCAGACATGGGCGTCCGCCTGCGTGAACATGGCGGGTCGGATTCATGGGAGGGAACGGCGCTCAACATCTCCGCCGCCGGCTTGGCCGTGCTCACCGCGACCTTGCCCCAGGGGAACGAGGTCGAAATCGCCTTCGGCATCGACGAATTCGCGATCTGGACGAACGGCCGCCAGGTGGGAACGAGCGGCACGGAAAGCAACGTGATCCACCTCGCCTACACGAATGGGATCGAGGCCGCCCTCCTGCGACGCCTGCTCGCTTCGATCGCGGCCCGGGACGAAGCCGATCGCGACGCCGAGACGCGCCGTCGACGGCGCGTCGGCTAATGGATCGCGGCCGCGAGCGCCGGCGCGCGCGGACTTGCTACACTCGTGCGACACAAAGGAGCGCCTATGTCGCAACAACAGCTGGCCATCTCGATCACCTACTGCGTCCCCTGAAACTACACCGCACGAGCCGCGTGGACGGCTCAAGAGCTACTCCAGACTTTCGCCGACCAGACCGCCTCCCTCACGCTCGTTCCCGGCGACGGCGGTGCCTTCGAGGTCGAGGTCGACGGCGACCTCGTCTACTCAAAGAAGAGCGAGGGGCGCTACCCGGAGATCAAGGAGCTTCAGGAAGCGATCAGCGCGCGATTGAGCTAGGGCCCCACCGCTAGCAATGGCGGAGTTCGGCCCGAGACGCACAGCTTCCTCAGGGCCAAGTGAGGAGCGCGGCTGCGGCGGCGTCTCCCGGACGTAGCCCGAGCAGGCGGATGTTCCAGCTCCCAGAGCGCGACGCGATTGCTATCGAAGGTGAGGCGCGCGATCCCCTCGGCATAGGCAAGCCAGGCGAATTCGCGGTGTTCGTGCGAGAGGACGACGGCGTCGGTTGGGCGGCGATGCCGAACGCATGCTCAGGAACGCATGCTCAGGGATGACATAGACCTCGGACGCCCACTCCTTGGGCGCCGCGGGCGCCGCGAAGACTGCTGCGGACACCATCGCGTGCGCATCGAGGGCGACCAGCGCCGCCGAACGTGGGATTCGCGCCTCCTCCCAGGCCTCGCGGCGAGCAGCCTCCTGCGGAGTCTCCGCTCCTTCTATACCGCCCTGGGAGGAGTTCAGGGTTCAGAGTTCAAAGTTCAGAGAGGGCCGCGACGGACCTGGATCCCCTGCCAGCAGCGGGGCGCATCGCTGCGGTGGAAGACGGCATAGCGAGGTTTCGCCGGCCTAGCCGGCGGGCTCGTCGTCGCCGCGGGCGGGGATGAAGAGCACCGGCCGGTCGGCTGCGCGCATAACACCATCGCTCGTGCCGCCGAGGGCCAGGTGTACGAGACCGCCGCGGCCGTGCGTCGCCATCACGATCAGGTCGCAGTCCTCGTCCCGGGCGAAGTGGACGATCACGTCCAGGGGCCGGCCCGGCAGCGCCTCCCAACGCTCACCGGCAACAGCGCGGCTGTTGAGGTAGGCACCCGCCGCAGCCTCCATCTCCTCGACGTGGGCGCCGAGGAAGTCCATCCCGGGGTATTGGGAGATGTGGGTCTCGGGGTGGTCCGCGTAGACGCTGAGCAGGACCAATTCCGCGCCGGCTTGGGCGGCGAGCGCGCGCGCGGGCGCGAGCGCCTCTTCCGCCGCCTCGGTGCCATCGAGCGTGACCAGGATCCGGTCGAGCGCAGCCGCGGCACTGCCGCGCCGCTGAACCATCACCGGCACATCGAGCGTTCGTACGAGCCGCTCGGCAACGCTCCCGAGGAAGATGCGGCTCAGTCCTCCACGGCCGTGCGAGGTCATCACGACGGCGGCCGTGTCCCGCTCGCTGACGGTCGCGATGACCTCGTCGAGCACTTCGCCCTTGCGCAGCTCGACGGAGACGCGCAGGCCATCGAGATCCTCCGCTGAGGCGACCCGGTTGAGGTAGGCCAGGACCGAGTCGATCTCGTCGGAGAGGGCATGGCCCTCGTGCTCCACCGTCACGAGATGCAGCCCCGCGCCCTGCGCGCGCGCCAGGAGCGCCGCCCAGGGCAGCGCCTCCTCGGCGAGCGGCGAGGTGTCCAACAGCACGACGATCTGGGCCACGCGACCTCCGCCTGGGGGCGTCCCCGGCACGGTCAGCATACCGCCGCAGCCTGCTGACCTATAATCGGGCAGGCCCGATCAGGAGGTGCGAACGATGACGACCATCCTCGACCCAACCGACGAGCGCGTTCCCGTGCAGCGCTCGCTCACGGCGCGACCGGAGTCGATCACGGGCACGCTCGCCCTGCTCGACATCTCCAAGCCCCGCGGCGACGTGCTCCTCGACCAGCTCGAGGTGCGCCTGCGCGAGCGGCTTCCCGAGGTCGACGTACGCCGCTACTCAAAGCCAACGTTCACGAAGCCGGCACCGGCGGACCTCCGCCAGGAGATCGCGCAGGAGGTGGACTTCGTCGTCGAAGGCCTTGCCGATTGAGGATCCTGCACAACGTGCAGTGTGCACGACACGACCTGGTTCGAAATCAACGGGAAGCCTTCAGTCTTCATCGCCTCGCAGGAGTTCGAGGAGGCGGCTGAGGCGCAGTCGTTAGCGCTCGGCCTGCCCGACGTGCGCCGCCTCTTCGTGCCCCACCCCATCCAGGACGCAAACGACGACGAGATGCGAGCGAAGGCGGACGCAATCGTCGACGACGTCATCGCCGCCCTCATCGACTAGCGCGCGCAGCATCAGCCTCGCTCAAGCTAGCGCGGTTCTTGCTCACCGACCCAGAAATCAGCGGAAGCGGCTGTTGGACGCAGAAGCGGAGGAACCAGGAAATGGGCGCACCGGTAGTGCACTTCGAGATCCAGGCCAAGGACGCGAGCGCGATGCAGGCGTTCTACGGTGACCTCTTCGACTGGAACATCGACGCGAACAACCCGATGAACTACGGCGTCGTGGACACGGGCGTCGAAGGCGGCATCGGCGGGGGGATCACGCAGTCGATGGAAGGCATGCCGCCCGCCACGGTCTTCTACATCGAAGTCGCCGACCCGCAGGCGAAGCTCGACGAGATCGCGGCCAGGGGCGGGACCGTGATCGTGCCCGTCACTGAGATCCCGCAGATGGTCACCTTTGCCATCTTCACCGACCCCGAGGGCAACACCGTCGGCCTGGTCAAGGCCGAGGAAGGCTAGGCCACCCGGCTGGGCTCCGCTCGGCGCGAGCCCGCGCTGAGCGGGCGGGCTGCGATACGCGGGCTGCGATACACTGAATATCTATGGCGAAGCTTGGCTTCATCACTCGCGTCATCGGCGATTCGAACGAGAAAGAGATCAAACGGCTCTACCGCGAGATCGAAGCGGTCGAAACGCGGAGCGACGAATTCGCCGCCTTCTCCGACGAAGAGCTCGGCGGCATGACCGACGCGTTCCGAGAGCGGGTCTCCGCTGGCGAGACGCTGGATGACCTCATGCCCGAGGCGTTCGCGGTGGTCCGCGAGATGGCTTGGCGCAAGGTCGAACAGCGTCCCTACGCGGTCCAGCTCATGGGCGCCCTCGTCCTGCACCAAGGCAAGATCGCGGAGATGAAGACCGGCGAGGGCAAGACCCTCACCGCGATCGCGCCGCTCTACCTGAACGCCCTGGCCGGGCGGGGCGCACACCTCATCACCGTGAACGACTACCTCGCACGCCGCGACGCGGTCTGGTACGGACCCATCTTTGAGGCGCTCGGGATGAGCTTGGGCGTCATCCAGAACAACCACACCCAATACATGTACGAGCCGGGCTACCGCCCCGCCGAAGACGGCGGGGGCGGTCTCGACGACCTGCGCCCCTGCGAACGACGGGATGTCTACAGCGCGGATGTCACCTACGGCACCAACAATGAGTTCGGCTTCGACTACCTGCGCGACAACATGGTCCGCGAGGTCGACCTCAAGACGCAGCGACCGCCGCTCTACTACGCCATCGTCGACGAGGTCGACAACATCCTGATCGACGAATCGCGCACGCCGCTGATCATCAGCGGCCAAGCCGAAGAGGCGAGCAGCACCTACCAGATGTTCGCGCGCGCGGTCACCGGCCTGCACGAGGAGCTCGATTACGCCATCGACCACAAGGTGAAACACATCGCCCTCACCGAGACGGGCATTGCCAAGGTCGAGCGCGCACTCCGGGTCGACAATATCTTTGGTGAGGATGCGCGCCTCGCGCGGCATCTCGATGCCTCGCTCGATGCCGAGTACCTGAAGCGACCCGATCGCGAGTACGTCGTGCGCGATGGCGAAATCGTCATCGTCGATGAGTTCACGGGCCGCATGATGCCTGGCCGCCGCTGGAGCCACGGCATCCATCAGGCGTTGGAGGCGAAGGAAGGCGTCAAGATCCAGCGCGAGTCGCTCACGTACGCGACCATCACCTTCCAAAACTACTTCCGCCTCTACGAAAAACTCGCGGGCATGACCGGTACCGCCGAAACCGAGGCCGAGGAATTCGCGAAGATCTACAACCTGGACGTGGTAGCGGTTCCGACGAACCGCGAGATGGTGCGCGAAGACCATTCAGATATGGTCTACATCAACGAGAAAGCGAAGTTCGCCGCCGTCGTCGACGAGATCGAGGAGATGCACGAACTCGGCCGGCCCGTGCTCGTCGGCACCACCTCGATCGAGAAGTCGGAGTACCTCGGCAACCTCCTCCAGCGCAAGGGCATCGCCCACGACGTCCTCAACGCGAAGCAGCACGAACGGGAGGCGAACATCGTCGAGAACGCGGGCGCGCCGGACGCGGTCGTGATCGCGACGAACATGGCGGGCCGCGGCACCGACATCAAGTTGGCCAACGGTGTCGCCGGCAACGGCGGGCTCCACGTGATCGGGACGGAGCGCCACGAATCCCGCCGCATCGACAACCAGCTACGCGGCCGCTCCGGACGCCAGGGCGATCCGGGCTCGAGTCGCTTCTTCGTCTCCTTCGGCGACGACATCATGAAGCGCTTCGCCCCCGAGTGGGTGCCGGGCATGATGCAGAAGATGGGCATGACTGAGGACATGCCGCTTGAATCAAAGATGGTCACGCGCGCGATCGAGCAAGCCCAGCAGAAGGTCGAGGGCCACAACTTCGACATTCGCAAGCGCCTCGTCGAGTTCGACGACGTCATCAACGAGCAGCGTTCCGTGATGTACAGCGAGCGCGACAAGGTGCTGGACGGCGCCGACGTCCACGAGAACGTGCTTTCGTTCCTGACCGACGAAGTCGACAGCATCCTCCAGCGAGCCACCGAGACAGCCCCAGACCCGGGCCTCGTCCACACCGAGCTGGGCGAGATCATGCCCCCGGAGATCCTGCCGAGTGTCGACGAACTCGAGGAGCTGGGCGAAGGCGTCGCGGATGAGGCGCTGGACCGGATCGAGGAGCGCTACGATGAGATCGAAGAGCTCGTCGGGGAAGCGAACGCACGCAACCTCGAGCAGTGGCTCCTGATCGAATCGATCGACTACCACTGGCGACAGCACCTCACCGCGGTCGAGGAGGTGCGCCAGAGCGTGGGTCTGCAGGCATACGCACAGGTCGACCCGCTCGTGGCCTTCAAGCGCGAAGGCTACGACATGTTCCAGCAGCTGCAGGAGAACATCCGCCGCCAGGTGGCCCGCACCGTCTTCAAGGTGAAGGTGAAGGACGTGCGCCCCGCCCGCCAGAACCCGGCCGTCACGGAACGGAAGCCGGAGGTCGACGGCGCACCGCAGGCCGAACCCGTCCTTGCGGGCGCAACTGCGAGCGGGCGCGCCAACGGAGCCGCCGCCGCCCCCCGGCTCGGCGGGAAGAAAGTCGGTCGCAACGAGCCCTGCTACTGCGGGAGCGGGCGCAAGTTCAAGAAGTGCCACGGCAAGGTGGCCTAACGCTCCTGACCGGCGAGGTTGCGGGCAGGGGTGCAACCGGCACGAGGCCCGCGTGACCGTTCTCGCGGCCCTCGACTTCGATGGCGGCGATGACCGGGTGATGCTGATCGACCCCCCCGACGACGTGCTCGCTGAGGCGGCGGGGCTCGATCTGCGTCCAAGCGTCGCGAGCTCCCTCAAGGTCGCCGAGCCGGCCCAGCGAATCGCCTGGTGGCCGCAGCGTCACGACCTCAGCGCGCCGAACTTGAGCCGGCTCGCCTCGATGCTCGCCGGCGGCACCGGCAACGGCGTGGCCTGGCTGATCCTCGACCAGGACGACGACAGCCCGACCATCGGGGACCTCGCCAACGCCCTCTCAGGCTCACAGCTCCAGCGCGAGGAGGAACGGGAGTTGGGCGCAGGTGCGGCCGCGATCCGCGTGGCCCCGCGCGATGGGGCCCGCGCGAGCGCGCAGGCGTAGCGGCCAGAGGCCGCGGAGCCGTAGCAGTCGAGCGCGGGGGCGGTAGGGGGTGGGGTCCGAGCGCTAGCAAGCGCGCAGGCGCAGCGGCCCTCAGGGCCACAGAGCCGTAGCAGTCGAGCGTCGGGGGAGGCAGGCGGGGCGTGGGGTCCGAGCGCAGCGAGCTAGAAACCAGAGCGAGCGCTCAGGCGTAGCGGCCGCCAGGACGCGCAGCCGCAGCAGCCGAGCGTGGGGGAGGCGGGGCGTGGGGTCCGAGCGCAGCGAGCTAGAAACCAGAGCGAGCGCGCAGGCGCAGCGGCCGCCAGGACGCGCAGCCGCAGCAGCCGAGCGTGGGGGAGGCGGGGCGTGGGGTCCGAGCGCAGCGAGCTAGAAAGCGAGCGCGCAGGCGTAGCGGCCAGAGGCCGCGGAGTCGTAGCAGTCGAGCGCGGGGGAGGCGGTGGGTGGGGTCCGAGCGCAGCGAGCTAGAAAGCGCACAGGGCGGCCGCGCTCGGGCAGAGGTACGATCGCGCCGTGCCTTCACGCCTGACGGTGCTGATCCCCGTAAACCGGCTCGACCGGGCCAAGGGGCGGCTCGCGGAGTTGCTTCGGCCGGAGGAACGCGCCGAACTCGTGCAGCGGTCACTGGCGACCGTGCTGTGCGCGGTCAGCGAGGCGGCCCTGGAGCCCGTGGTGCTGACGAGCGATGAGCGTGTCTGCGCCAATCTCCCGGAGGGCGTCCGCGCCCTCGCGGAGTCGCCCGAGCGCCACGGGCTGAGCGCACAACTCGAGGATGCCACCGAGCGACTGGGCGGCACAGAGCTGCTGATCCTCCACGCGGACCTCCCGCTCGCGAGCGCTGAGGCGATGCTGGCCCTGGTGGAGGCCGCCCCTCAGGCGCCGTCAGCGACGCTCGTGCGGAGCCGCGACGGAGGCACGAACGCGATGCTGCTGCGCCCGCCGGGCCGCTTCGCCCTCGCCTACGGCAGCGGGAGCGGCGACCTGCACGAAGCGGCCGCCCGCACCGCCGGCCTCGCCGTCCTGCGCGCGGACGTTCCCGCCCTCGCCCTCGACCTGGACACGCCCGCGGACGTTCGACGGCTACTCGCAACGCCGGAAGGGCGAGCATCGGAAGCGGGGCGCTATCTGGCGGCTCTCGGAGTAGAGGAACGACAAGCTTTCGGAGCGGGCCCCTAGCTGAGGCGCCTCCGAGGACCCACGCGTTGCGCTTCGAATCCAGCCACACCGCGAGCGGGCAGGCGCAGAGGCCGCCAGGACCAGCAGCCGCAGCAGTCGAGCGCGGGGGAGGCGGGCGGGTGGGGTTCGAGCGCGGCGAGCTATAAGCGAGCGCGCAGGCGCAGGGGGAGCGGCGGGGGGTGGGGTCCGAGCGCGGCG
>CAUYXJ010000105.1:0-8771 GCA_963577065.1 Dehalococcoidia bacterium
TTCGCGTCCGGCACCGACATCGCGAACGCCCGCCTCCATGGCGTCCACGGCCTCCTTCGTGCCGTCCTGGACCTTGGCGATGAGATCGGCGATCTCCTTCGTCGCATTCGACGAGCGCTCGGCGAGCGTGCGCACGTTGTCGGCGACAACCGCGAAGCCGCGCCCTTGCTTGCCTGCGCGCGCAGCCTCGATGGCGGCGTTGAGCGCGAGCAGGTTTGTCTGTGCGGCGATTTCGTCGATGGTCTGGACGATGTTGCCGATCTGCTGGCCGTATTGGCCGAGCTCGTTGACCTTCTCCGAGGCCCGACCGACGGCGGAGGCGATCGCCTGCATCGAATCGACCGCCTGAGCGACGGACTGCTGGCCCTCGACCGCGGCCGCGCGGGACTCGTCGGCAGAACCGGCGACTCGTTCCGAGGCCTTGGAAACGACGCCGATGCGCTCACCCATCTGCGAGGCCTCGTCCCGGGACTGATCGGCGGCCTCGGCGTTCGACCGTGCCGAGGCGGTCAGCTGCTCCGAGCCGGCAGCGACCTGCTCGACCTCGCGCGCGGACTCTTGGGCGAGCGTGTTCAGCTCGACGGCCGAATTGCTGACTTCGCTGATCGCGGACGCGATCTGACCACTCGCCTCCGCCATCTGCGACGAGGCCCCGCCCAGCTGGTCGGACGCGAGCAAGATCTTCGTTGCGTTCTCGTTCACCGCCCCGACCATGGAGCCGAGCCCTTCGCGCGCTTCATTGAAGCTCTGGGCGGTGGCCGCCATGGCGACGATGATCTCGTTCGCGGTCTCGGCCGCGAGGCCGATCTCGTCCTTCTGGTGGGCTCCGATCTCCTCCGTGGAAACCTCGGCCGCGACCGTGAGGTCGCCCGCGGCGAGGGCGGCCATGCCGTTCTGGATCGAGCCGACATCGCTTTTGCGCAGCTCCTGGAGGCGCTCGACGACGGCGAGCAGCGGGAGCCGAATCCTCTGTGCGACGTACACGGCGATTATCGCGGAGATCACGAGGACCACCGAGCCGAGCACCGACGAGGTGAGAAGCGAGTTGCGCGCTCCCGCCTGGAGGGCGCTCGCCTTCACCACCACATCCGCAGCGAGTTCGTCCTCGACCACCTTCATGAGGTTGATCTTGGCCGTGATCTGATCGAACCAGTCGCCTGCGGGGACGCCCCCGAGGTCCGCCGCGGTTGCGTTCGCAAAAGCGATCGTGCGCATCCGGTCGACCTCCGCGACGGGCGTACCGGCGACGGTGGTGGTGTAGATGGCGAGTTGCTCCGCGTTGGCAAACTCCTCGAACGTGTCGAGGTAGGTGTTTTGCTGGGCGACCAGCTCGGCGAAGCGGGCGAATTCGCCGTCGAAATGGCCGCGCGAGAATGCGCCGCCCATGACTGCGCGCTCGTTGCCGGCCTTCTCTTTTGCGCTCGAGAACGAAACGAACGTGTTGACCAGCTGGGAGAGCTCGGCGTTCGTGCTCAGCTTCGTGATGTAAGCGGTCGCCTTGAGGATGTCGACGTTGAGGCGCGAGTAGTACGAGATCCCCGCGCTCGTCGGCACCGATAGCGCATCCACGGATGTGCGGTGGGCGTCGAGGCCCGCGAGCTCGCTCATGGCGAGGTCGAAGCGCCGTTCGAATTCGGGCCCGAACTTCCCGGCATTGAAGTTCAGCAGGAATTGATCGAGCTCGCGCCGCCGCGTGTCCGTGAGGGCGCGCTGATCGGCGAGCTCGGTCGCAAAGTTCTCTCCGCCGCTGCCCATGAACAGGCCGGTGCGACCACGCTCCTTCTGGGATTCGTGAACGACCTCGTTCACGCTCTTCGCGAATCCCGTGAGCTCGTTGAGCTCGCTCATATCTCTGCGTTCAGCGATGCCGGATGTCACGTCCTGGACGATAAAAATCAGCAGCCCGATTACGAGCGGGGTAAGCATCGCTGCAAGCTTGATCCGCAGGCTGAGGTCGTTGAACTTGTTGAGAATGGTCATGGACTCCCTGTTCAGGCGCGGCGGCGCCGTCGGAAATTTCAGTGATCACTGTTCTAGCTGGCGCGCCATAGCCCCATCGGGGGGACCCGCGGTTCGTGGGGGTGGGCACCGTATTGCGGGCCGCGCCCCTCCCCTACGCGTGGCCCCTTGGACCCCCGTGGGTGGCGCTCCTTTAGGGCCGGTTGCGGTCTCGGCCGGGCGCTATGATTCGGCCGGCGCATAGCCGTTTCCTGCAGCCCGCCCAGTGAGGAGTAGCGGTGACGACTTTCCACGAGCCCATCGCCCACCACATCGGCTTTTCTGTCTTCGACGCGGACGTGACCGCCGCGCGATACACGGAGATGTTGGGCGCCAAGTTCAAGCTCCAGCCGATCTACGAACTCGAGGACATCTACGGGCGTCCCGCAAAGCTCAAGGTCTACTACGGCGCCATCGCTGGGCTCGCGATCGAGATCATCGAGCCGTTCGAGGGGGATACACCCCACGCCACCTTCCTGCGTGACCACGGCGAGGGCATTCAGCACATCGGTTTCTGGGTGCCCAACGTGCGCGCGGCGACAGCCGACCTCGTCGGCAAGGGCGCGCGCGTGGAGTGGGTCTATGCCCGTGAAGGGGACGACGCGGAGAAGGCGCACGCAGCGGCGCAGCTCACGCCCGCGTCGACCGTCGGCGACGTCCTCGGCGCCGTGAGCGAACGCGGCCTCAGCTATGTCGATATCAAAGAGGGCGGGACCGCGATCGAGTTCCTCGGTCCCTACGTCCACGACGTCATCTACCGCCACGGTGGGCCGCTCGAGGGCTTGGAGGAGTGGATCCAGGCGTTCCCGCCGCTGGAGTAGTAGGCGCCTGCGGCGGGCCGAAGGCGCTTCCCGCGCGCCCACCCACTCAGCTGGCTAATTGGCGCCTGCAGCGGGCCGAAGGCGCTTCCGGCGTGCCGACCCACTCAGCTCCACGAATTGGCGCCTGCGGCGGGCCGAAGGCGCGTCCAGCGTGCTCACGCCCTCCGCGCGAGTACTTGGCGCCCGCGGCGGGCCGAAGGCGCTTCTCGCGTGCCCACCCACTCAGGACGATTACTTGGCGCCTGCGGCGGGCCGAAGGCGCTTCCCGCGTGCCCCCCGCTCAGCTCGACTAATTGGCGCCTGCCGCGGGCCTAACGCGCTTCCTGTGTACCCACGCAATCCGCGATTGCTTGGCGCCTGCGGCGGGCCGAAGGCGCGTCCCGCGTGCTCACCCCCTGCGCGGCATCACCGGCCTGCGGCGGGCTTAGCGTTCTTCCGGCGTGCTCACCCAATCCGCGATCATTTCGCGGCCTGTGGCTGAGCCGAGTTCGATGCGGAGCCCGAAGCGGTTCGTCAGGTAAGTGGGGCCGAGCGGCTCGCCCTTCGGCGTCAGCCCCTGCGCCTCAACAGTGAAGCCGGTCGCCTCGAGCCGCGCGATCTCCTTCTGCGCGTCCTCTGCGTAAACGCCGATGTGATGGAGCTGACCGGCGTAGCCGGCGCTCCAGATGGTCTCGCCGACCGCCTCCATCAGCTCAAAGTAGGGGGGGCCTTCGCGGGAGTAGGTCGCCTTCACGCCGTAGGAGCGGATCGCGCCCCCTTCACGCATGTTTACGGGGAAGACCCGCGGTGGCGCCCAGGTCAGGCCCATCTGCTCGCTCAGCTCCGTCATGGCCGCGTCCATCTCAGGCACCACGATCCCCATGTGGTAGAGGTTCTCGTAGGGGACCGGCGAGAGCGCCGCAAACGGATTCATCGATCGCGCCTGGCCTTGCGGGTGGCGCGGCCCGCCTAGCGGTCGGGGCCGTAGACGTACGAGTCGATGGTCCGGTTCATGTGGCGGATGCGGCGCTCGCGGTAGTTGATCAGCAGGCCCTTGTAGGCCCGCGAATTCATTCCCTTCTGGACGCGCGGGAGGTTGTAGGAGTCCTGGTCCATCACGAGCCCGATCGACATCTCGCCGTGCTTGTGCTCGGTGTGCACCGGCCGCGGCGGCGGATCTGCGCCTTGGGGTACGCGCACGTAGCTCTGCAGATCGAAGTACATCTTGTTCGGGTCGGTCGCGTGCGGCCGCTGGCGGAAGAAGCCGAAGTTCGTGGCGGAGGTGTTGAACGTCAGGTTCGGGAAGATGTAGTAGTGGTAGTCGTCGGTCATCTGATCGTCGTTGAGCGCGGTCACGTCCAGGCCGCGGGCGACCGCGTCGTCGCGCGCGGCCTGCTGCAGGAAGGGGCGCACGTCGCCCATCCGCCCCTCGAACGTTGCCGGATCGACACCGGCGCGCGTGAGGCGCCCCTTGAGTGCGTCCGTCACCTCGCCCTGGTTCGGGTAGCGAGGGCTCACCAGTCCCATCGGCACCAGGTAGCGGTTGTGGCGCTCGTAGAGGTCGATCTGCACGTGGATGTCGTCCAGCGACTCCAGTAGCTGGGGATGGATGCCCTGGACGTGGTAGACCTCGTTGAAGGCGTCCACGGAAGCCTTCCAGTTGGTGTCCCAGGCGATGGTCTTGTCTCCGGCGATGACGTATTCGTCCATGTGGTACACATCGAGGTGTTTCGCCACCGGGTCGAGGAACTCGAGCAGCGGCTCCGCGTCCGGGTTCATGTTGAACCAGACGAAGCCGCCCCAGGTGTCGCAGGGCACTTCGATGAGCGCGGTCTCCTGAGGCACGCCTTGGGTGAAGGTGTTCTCGTCCGGGACGAACTTCTTCGAGCCATCGAGGTTGAACTCGAAGAAGTGATAGGCGCACTGGAACGTTTCCGCGTGGCCCATGCCGGCGTTGCGGATCTGGTTCCCGCGGTGCGGGCAGACGTTGTAGAAGGCGCGCACCTTGTCCGGCTGCTCGCGCACGATCAGGAACGACTCCGGGCCCAGCTCGGTCGTGAAGTAGTCACCGACATTGGGGATGTCGGACTCGCGCCCGGCCATGTTCCAGACCTTCGTCCACATGCGCTCCCACTCGAGCTCCATGAACTCCTTGGACGTGTAGCGCTCCTTGGGGATGAGCTCCGTGCCCATCAGGGGCTCCGAGGCCTTTTCGGTGGGGGTCGCACCGCTAACTGCTTCGATGACCATGCTGTGCTCCTCACGTTCGACGCGGGTCCTCCCGCGGTTCGTGCCCTCGCATGGTACGCCGCTGGTCGCCGGCGTGGGCCTTTGCGGGCGAGAGCGCTGCGCGACAATGGCGCTGGCCGGGCGCCCCCGCTACGCGCACAGGAGCAGCCGATGGACGCCGACACCGACCCGGGACGCCGGGCATTAGCGCTCGCCGACGCGCACCTCGCCGATTTCGCGGCGCGCGCGGCCGAGCACGACCGCGACAGCACCTTCGTGACCGAGAACTTCGCGGAGATGCAGGCGAGCGGCCTGCTCGCGGCCGTCGTCCCGGAGCCGCTCGGCGGCCTCGGCCTCGCGTCCGTCCACGACTGGATCACCGTCCTTGCCCGCCTGGCCACTGCGGACGCGTCAACGCCGCTGGCCTTGAACATGCACCTCGCCACCTGCCGCGGTCTCGCGACCGCCTGGCGTGACGCTATTCGCGATGAGCAGGACGGGCCCGCGGCCGCGATCGCAACGCGCCTGCGCGCCGTCGCCGCGGGCGACCTCGTCTTCTGCGCGACCGCGACCGAGGCGGGCACGGACTTCCTCCGGCCCCGGACCACCGCCACCCGCATCGATGAGGGCTGGCGGCTCGATGGCCGCAAGATCTTCGTCACGCTCTCGCCGGCCGCCAACGCCTGCGTCCTCAACGCCCGCGTCCCGAGCGACGAAGGCGACCGCATGGCCTTCGCCACCGTCCCCGTGGACACGCCCGGGTTCCACCTGCAGGACGACTGGGACGCCCTCGGGATGCGCGCCTCCGGGAGCCAGTCCCTGGTCCTTGAGGACTGCCGCGTGTCCGCGGGCAGCGTGCAGATCGCGGGCCCCTGGGGCCGCTGGACGCCGACCCTGCTGATGCGCCGCACGCTCAACAACCTGACGCTCCTCGCGGTCTTCGTGGGCATCGCCGATGCCGCGAGCCGGATCGCGATCGAATCGGCCTCGAGCGAGACGAAAGTGAAGCTCGACGGGGCGAGCGCCCTGGCGAGCGGCGTACAGACGCGCGTGGGCGAGATGCAGATCGCACTGCATGCGGCCACGGGTGCCCTCGTCTGGGCGGCCGATCGCCTCGACGCCTTTCTCGCGACCCCAGCGGGCGCGACCCCGTCACTCGAGGACGCGCATGTGCAGATGGGCGAGTACCAACAGGCGAAGTGGATCGTGCACCAGAACACGATCGCGGTGGTCTCGCACGCCATGGACATCGTTGGTGGCGGTGCCTACCTGAGCGGGCACCCCCTGGCGCGCCTGTACCGGGACGTGCGTGCCGGTCCGTTCATGCAGCCCGGAGGGGCGTTGGACGCGCGCGAATATATCGGCCAGGTCGCGCTCGGGCGGGCGCCATTGGGTTGAGCGCTCTTCCCTAACGAGCGTCTGGGTCGAGGCCGCGCGTAGCGCGTTCTTTCTTCATGCGCACGGCATCCGAGCTCAGCCGCGGCCCCGAGTCTTCCTCGCTTAGGACGCCCCGGAGCGCGCGATCTGACTTTGAGCCGTCGAACGTGATCCACTTCTCCGGGGTGACTTCGATGATGATCCGCAGCGGCGAGTCGAGGCGCTCGACGAAATCGTCCTCCGCGGCCTTGTCATGGGGGAAGGCCTTCTGCGCGAGCGCGGGGTAGAACCAGTCCTTGGTCGCCTGGTCCTCGCGCACGATCGCTCGCCCCTTGGCCGTGGCCGAGCCCCGGGGCGAGAACTCCTGCGCCGCCACCGCGCTGACCGCCACGGACACGCGCCCGTCGCGCTGGATCGCGGCGACGCGGTGGCGGTGGGCGGCGCAGGTGATCCAGAACTTGCCATCGCGCCAGACGAACGAGTGGTAGACGCCGACGGGCCATCCGTCCTGCGTGCCCCACATCAGGACGCATTCGCTGGAGTCGTTCATCAGCTGGTCCACCTGCTCGTCGTCGAAGGGGAAGGTGGAGACGACCTCATGGTCGCGCATCGATTCTGCCATCGCTTCGCTCCGCGCCGGCACTGCCCCATCGCTCGTGGTCCACGGCTGGTCTGGGGGCGGGTGCGTGTTTGGGCGGCGATACTACGCTCGCCTTGACCCGTCCGCGCTCTCGGCGACAAGGCGCCCGCACTCTCCCGCTCGCCTATGATTCAGCCGCGCGAGTGGGCTTCGGGCATCCCCGGCAGAGGGTGTGAATGGTGCAGCCAGCGGCCTCCGTTCCGGAGCCTCGAGCGACGGGCCTGTTCGGCACATTTGCGGCCGCGGGCGACTCCTTCCGCGACACGAACTTCAGCATCTACTGGGTGAGCAACGCCCTCTTCTTCGTGGGGCAGGGTCTGGTGCTGCTGGGCGCGCAGTGGCTGATGCTCACGCTCACCGATTCGCGCACGCTCCTCGGTGCGATGGGGGCGATCCAGGCCGTCATCATCATCATCCTCTCGCCCGCGGCCGGCGTCCTCGCTGATCGCGCAGCCCGCCGGGATCTGCTGATCGTGGGACGCATCGGCCTCGCCACCGTCACGATCGCGATGGGCGTAGTCGTCTTGCTCGGCGCTGCCGAGGTCTGGATCCTGCTGCTCTCCGTCGGGCTCTCGGCGGTTTTTCTCGGGATCAGCCAGCCGGCGAGCCAGAGCTACGTCTTCGACATCGTCGGGGCCCGTCGCCTGATGACGGCGCTCGCGCTGAACGCCATGGCAACCGGCGTCTTCCAGATCCTTGGCCCCTCAGCTGGCGGCGGACTCGTGGCGGCAGTCGGTTCGCAGGCGACCTACCTCGTCGGCGGCACCGGATTCGTGATCGGGGCGCTGCTGCTCTTTGCCATTCCCATCAGGGGCAAGACCACCGGTGGCCCCTCACAGGTGTCATTCAGTACGGACATCCTCGAAACCGCACGCCACCTCCGCCGCGATCCGCTGCTGATTTGGGTGCTGATGCCGGCGACCCTGATCACGATGTTCGCGGGCGCCATCCTCGCGCTGCGGCCGGTCTTCGCGCGTGAAGTCCTCGACGTTGGTGCCTCTGGGCTGGGCTGGCTGGGGGCGGCCTTTGGTCTCGGGAGCTTCGTGGGCAGCCTCGTGGTGGTCGGACTGGGCGAACGCCTCAAGCTCAAGGGGCTCACCCTCCTGCTCGCGCCCCTCGACTGGTGCGTCTGCATGATCGCGTACGCGATCTCGCCCTGGTTCACGCTCAATCTCTGGATCGAATTCCAGATGGGTTTGAGTTCGCCCTTCTGGATCACGGCGATGATGACGATCTTGCAGATCCGGGTGCCGGAGCAGCTGCGCAGTCGCGTGCTGGCCGTCTACTTCATGGTGCTGCAGTTCATGCAGCTCAACTGGATCGTGACCGGCGCTCTCGCGGACCGCATCGGCGATCGTCAGGCCCTCCTGATCATGGGCCTGATCCCGGCCGGCATCCTCATCATCATGCTGATCTTTGTGCGACCGCTGGTGACGCTCGGGAGCGATCGCAACCCCCTTGTGACCTACGGCACCCTTCCCGGCGAGGAGCTGCCCGACCGCGGCGGCTAGCGCAGCGCCCGCGATCTGGCAGAATCGGCCGATGACCGTTCCCGATGTTCGCGCGCTCGCGTTCGATGTCTTCGGCACCGTCGTGGATTGGCGAAGCACCGTGATCCGGGAGGTCACAGCGCTCTTGGGCGGAGGCAAGGGTCTCGAAGGCGACTGGGAAGCGTTCGCCGATCGCTGGCGCTTCGAGGGCTACGTCGAGGGCATCGGCCAGATCCG
>CAUYXJ010000106.1:0-8616 GCA_963577065.1 Dehalococcoidia bacterium
CTGCGCGCAGTAGTCGAAGTAGGCCCTGTTCTCGTGGTCGACATCGATCACGGTCAGGTTCATGCCGCGGTATTCGCCTTCGGGCATCGCGCTACCCCTTCCGCATCACGAGCGATGAGCCGGTGCCGGGCATCGCCCAGCCCAGGTTCATCGAGATGTTGCCGTCGGGCACCTGGCGGCAGCCGCCTTCGCGGTAGTCGAAGGTGTGCTGGCGGTGGCCCTCGTCGTCGACGGGGCAGTAGTCGTCGACCTCGCCCCGGAGCTGGCGCACGTTCTCGATGATCATATTCATCCCGTGCGTGTAGCCCTCGCAGAGGTGCCCGCCGCTCGTGTTGTTCGGGCGCTCCCCGCCGAGCCGCATGATCCCGCTGCTGACGTAGTCGCCGCCATCGCCCTTTTCGCAGAATCCGTAGTCCTCGAGCTGCAGCATCGAGGTGAAGGTGAAGGCGTCATAGGCGCCCGTGAAGTCGATGTCCTCCGGGCCGACCCCCGCGTTGGGGAAGATGATGTCCTTGATGTAGTGGCCCGCCACCGTGGAGATCGGGCCGTGCTGGAAGTGCATGTCCGGCCGCGGCTTGCAGACGCGCCCGGCTACGGCAAGGATGCGCGCGGGCGTATTGCGGTAGTCGTAGGCGCGTTCCGCGCGCGTGACGATGACGGCCGTCGCGTTGTCCGTTTCGACGCAGCAGTCGAGCAGGTGCAGCGGCTTCACGATCATGCGGCTGTTGAGCACGTCGTCGACGGTGACGCGCTGCTTGTAGTAGGCCTTGGGGTTGTTCGAGGCGTGCTCGCTATGGATCACCTTCACCATCGCCACCTGCTCGGGCGTGGTGCCGTAGTCGTACATATGGCGCATGAAGCTGGGGCTGAAGTTCTGGCCCGCGCTGAACCAGCCGTAGGGAGCGGTGTGGAGCGCGTCGCCGCCGACTGGCGCTCGGGCGCGTGCGCCGGTGCCACCGATACGCACCTGCGAGTAGCCGTTCATCGCGCGGAAGACGACGACGGTGTTACACATCCCCGCCTCGATTGCGCCGATGGCGAGCCCGATCAGGGCTTCGCTGCTGGAGCCGCCACCGTAGACGTCCATGTAGAAGTTGAGGCGAATCCCGAGGTCTCCCGCCATCGGCGGTGAGGGCGTGGAATCGTTGTTCGAGTAGGACATCATGCCGTCGATCTCGGCGGCGGCGATGCCCGCGTCCTCCATCGCGTTCTTGATCGCCCAGGTGCCCAGGGCGCGCGTCGTGAGGTTCGAGCCACGTGTATAGGTGGTCTCACCCACGCCGATGATCGCGTACTTGTCGCGCAGGAATTTCGGCGCGGTGGTGTCGATTTCGGAGGTCATGCAGGCTCCCTAAGCTTCGCGGCGCACAGTCTAGCGGCAGCGAGCGCCGCCTAGCGAGCGGTGTAGCCACCGTCCACGGGAAGGGTCACGCCGGTTACGAACGAGGCGTCGTCGCTCGCCAGGAAGGAGGCGGCGGCAGCGATCTCTTCGGGCTCGCCGAGGCGTCCGAGCGGGTGCAGTTCGACGAGGCGCGCAACCGCCTGGTCGTCTTCGAGGGTCTCGTTGAGCAGCGGCGTGCGGATATAGCCGGGCGCGATCGCGTTCACACGCACGCCGTGCTCGGCGTACAGCAGGGCGAACTGCCGCGTGAGGCCAACGACGCCGTGCTTCGCGGCGATGTAGGCGCCCGCGCCGGGCTCGGGCGGAAATTCGGTCTGGCGCGCGCTCACGAGGCCGACGAGCCCCGCGATCGAGGCGGTGCTGATGACGACACCCCCGCCCCGCTCCGCCAGCAGCCTGCCGCCGTGCAGCAGGCCGTAGTAGACGCCACTCAGGTTGACGGCGATCGTCGCGTCCCAGCTCGCGCGGCCGATACCGGCGTTGTTCACGAGCACGTCGAAGCCATCGAGCTCACGCACCGTCTCTTCGCAGGCGGCCTTCACGGCCGCCTCGTCGCTGACATCGACGTGCAGGGCGGCGCTGTTCCCGCCGCCTTCGGCGATGGTGGCGGCGGTGCTCTGCGCCGAGGCCTCATCCAGATCCGTACACATCACGCCGGCACCGTCGGCGGCGTAGCGAAGGGCCGTGGCCCGGCCGATGCCCGAGCCCGCGCCCGTCACGAGGGCTACCTTCCCTTCGAGTCGATCCATGGGTGCCCCCAGGCCGCAGTCGCGGCGCGGTCGGATTCTAGGCCCACCGCCGTCGTCGGCGCCGGGATCTTCCTAGGAGTAGGGCTGGGCGCTGGTCGCCGCTTCGTCTCCCGATCCGTCGGGAGCGACGGGCTGGCGGCGTTGCGGCTTGAAGTGCTGGTTCGGACGATGCGTGGCGGCCCCCCTGGCTGCGGGCCCGCTGGGGACGAGCGCGTGCGGGGCACGCGCATGCGCTCGCGTTAGCTCGCGGGCGCGCGCGACGAGATCACGAATCGGCTCGCGCCCGTTCTCTTCGCCTGCGGAGGACGAGCGCGTAGAACCTTCGACGGGTGGCAACGGCCGCCGCCCCTCGGACTTCGCATCATTTATGCCCATTGGGTCTCCGCTGCCCTGGAACCCCTCACCGCATCATACGGCCCGCCCGCGCGCCTGCCAGCATGGCTTGCGACCGCCGCCGCCGGTGTTGCAGAGGCGCTTCGCTGACCGGTACCGTCCGCTCGGCTGGCAGGCAGCGATGCAAGAACTGAACCATCGCAGGCGGTGGTCCAGGGAAGCGCGAACCCCGCGAACAACGGCATCGACCCGATGGCGGTCGCGGGCCATGGTCGCGGGCGCGATCAAGGGCGAATCAGCCTGACATCGGCACCGACCGCGATACGAAGCCGCTCGTCCAGCGGCGGCGCGAGACCCTGAGCGCGGGCCTCGCGCCCGAGGCCCAGGCGGACTGAGCCAGCGGAGTAGAATCCCGCCACGACCCAAGGAGGCCGCTAATGCCCGCTGAGGATCAGTACCTCGCCGACCGCACCGCGATCATGGATGTGATGATCCGCTACGGCACGTCCGTCGATGCCCGCGAGATGGAGCGCTACCGATCGTGCTTCACCGACGACCTCACGGTCGTGGGCTACGGCGACGAGTCCATGGAAGGCGCCGACACCTACCTCGCGTACGTCATCGGCGCGCTCAAGAACTTCGCAGGCACCCAACACATGATGGGGAATCAGGTCGTCGACCTGAACGGCGACTCCGCCTCCGTACGTACCGAGGTACAGGCGACGCACTTCATCATCGACGACCCGGATACCGTCATGACCCTCTGGGCCACCTACGTCGACGACATGGTGCGCCAGGGTGGCGAGTGGCGAATTCGGCGCCACGAGCTGGTGCGGCGCGGCTCGCAGCGATCCGTGAACCAGGCTTAAGAGCTCGCTGCGCTCGGCCCTTCCCCAAGGCCCCGCCACCCGCGCTCGACTGCTGCGTCTCCGTGCCGACGCCCCAGCCCCAGGCCCCTCTGAACTCTGAACACTGAACTCCTCCCGGCGCTCGACTGCTGCGTCTCCGCGGCCTGATGGCCGCTACGCCTTCGCTCTCGCTAGCGGACCGAGAGATCCTAGAGAGCCGCGGCTTGCGGCAGCACCTCCCGCGCGAGAAAGGCCGGCAGGCTTTCCGGGCTGGGATCGAAGTAGACGAACTGGACCTCGTTGAGGCCCTCCTCGGCGAGCTGCCCCAGCTGATCGACGACCTCGTCCGCGCTGCCCATGATCGCGCCTGCCTCCCTCAGCCGGGCGCGATACTCCGCGGGCGTGGGGTTGCCTTGCGGGGGCGTTCGCTGCATCTGCGTGAGCGTCGCCGCTTCGACCTCGGCGTCGGTCGCGCCGACGAAGCCGATCGTCGTCATCGAACGGCGCACGTCCGCGGGGTCGCGGCCGACGTCCCCGCAGTGCGCCGCAAGCACCTCGCTCTTCTGACGAAACGCTGCGGGTGTGAGGTCGACGCAGTTCCACTCCGCCGCATACTTCGCCACGGCGCGAAGCGTCCGCTTCTCGCCCGTGCCCCCGATGAGGATGGGCGGCCGGCCCGCCGCTGGCTTGGGGAGCGTCTGCGCGTCTGTCAACTGGTAGTACCGGCCCGCAAAGCTGGCCGGCCCCTCCCCCCACATCCCCTGCATCACCTCGATCGCCTCCTCGAGGCGATCGAAGCGCTCGCCCAGTGACGGGTAATCGACACCGTACGTCGCGTGCTCGGCCGCGTTCCAGCCAACGCCCAGGCCAAGGACGAAGCGTCCACCGCTGAGCAGGTCGAGCTGCGCCGCCAGGCGTCCGAGGTTCGAGGGCGGGCGGAACATCACCGGGGTGACCACGGGACCGAACCGGATCGAAGTCGTCTCGCGCGCGGCCAAGGCGAAGAGGAGATAGGGCTCGAGCGAGTCGATCTGATCGCCGACGTAGAAATGATCGCCGAGGTAGTAGGAGGCGAAGCCGTGCCGCTCGGCAACGCCGATGGAGAAGCTGAACTCGTCGAAGCTCATCCCCCAGGGCCCCACTGCCAGTCCGATGTCCATTGCCCGCTCCCCTGATGGTGGTCGCGAACGATAGCCGGTCACGCCCGCCGGCGGCAGTGGCGCGCTAGCCGAGCGCTCCCGACGCGACCGCCGCGGCGCACTCGCCGTCGGAGAGTTCGAGCAGCTCGCAGAGGACCTGCTCCGAGTGCTGGCCGAGGCAGGGCGCGGCGAATCGCGGCCCGCTGTCGTAGCCCTCGATCCGGAACTGATGGCCTTCGTACGGCACGATCCCCATCTCGGGATGCGCGAGCGGCCGCAGGAAGTGGCGGTGTGCCAGCTGGCGATCGACCAGCAGGTCGCTCGACCGCTGCACGACGCCCGCCGGGACGCCCGCCTCCTGGAGAGTCGCCATCACCTCGTAGCGATCGCGGGGCGCGGTCCAGGTGGCGAGGCGCTCGTCGATCTCCCCGCGCTTCGCCAGACGATCTGGGAGCGAGTCGAGCGCCGGCGCCTGGGCCCACTCGGGGTCGCCCAGCACCCGCTTGAGCGCCGACCACTGGGCCTCACTCTCGACCGCGATCGCGCACCAGTTGTCCTCGCCCGCGCACGGGTAGACGCCGTGGGGGGCGGCGTCTACTGAAGCTGCGCCCATGCGACTCACGCTCCGCCCCGTGAGCTGCAAGTCCAGGATCTCGGGCGCGAGGAAGTGGAGCGCACTCTCGAGCTGCGCCTGATCGATGTAGCAGCCGCGGCCCGTGCGGCGCCGCTCATCGAGCGCCGCAAGCACGGCCGCCGCGAGGAAGCGGGGGGCGACCGTATCCGTGTAGGCGACATAAGGGCCGGCGGGCGCGCGGTCGGGCCAGCCCGTGATGTCGTAGAACCCGGCGAGGGCTGCTGCGTGGAACCCGTAGCCCGCGAGCGGGGCCGCCGATCCGGTCTGCCCGAGCAGGCCGGTGCTGACCATGATCACGTTCGGGTTGATGGCGCGCACGCCGCGCTCATCCAGTCCGTGGCGCGCCATCACGCCAGGCCGGAACGACTCGATCACAACATCCGCCCAGCCGATCAGGCGCTTCGCGAGCTCGAAACCCTCAGGACTGGCGAAGTCCAGCATGAGCGACAGCTTTGAGGTATTGAAGCCGCCGTAGAACTGCGAGCGATTCACGCCGGGCACGCCGTCGGTGGCGGGAGGCGCGCCCCGCAGGGTGTCCAGGCGCGTGGGTGACTCCACCCGCACGACCGTCGCGCCGTGGTCGGCGAGGTACTTTCCGGTGATCGGCCCGACCCCTACCCAGGAGAAGTCGGCCACCTTGAGCCCCTCGAGCGGGAGCGCAGGCGGCCCGCCTTCGGGCACGACGAGGCCGGCTGCGGGCGTCCGCGCTTCCTCCCCGAGGATCTCGGCCGTGTGCGCGCCGACGCTGGGCGCGGGCGATGGCGTTGGCAGCGGTTCCCCATCGATCTTGACGAAGGAACCGGGAACCCGCGCCTGCTCCCCGTTCGGCAGGACGATCGACTCCCAGTAGGCACGCTCCTCGAGGTGGGGAAAGCTGAGGATGTTGGCCGCGGTGTTCACTGGCACGATCGTGATCCCTGCCGCAAGCGCGTCCTCGAACAACTGGGCACGGGGGGTACGCGCCGCGACCTCCTGGATCGCGGTCACAATCTCCGCGAGGCGCGAATCGGGTACGGCCCCCTCACGCAGACGCTGGTTCCAGGTCGCCCAGTCCTCGTCCGCCATCCAGCGGGGAAGCTCGATCCCCGCCGCCGCAGCCCAGCGGGCGACGGCGGCGAGGAGGGGACCGCTGAGCGCAATCAGCACTTCGCCATCGGCGGCCGCATAGATCAACGGCACCGACACGCCGCCACGGCGCGTGGAGCTGCCCTGGCGCGGCAGGTCCGTCCCTTGGACGGCGGCCGCGATCGACGCGTTCAGCGTCGTCCAGAAGGCCGCCGCCTGGGCAGAGACATCGACGAACTGGCCGCTGCCCGTCGCGAGCCTCCGGTGATGGGCAACGAGCGCGCCGACTGCCGCCTCTACGGCCGCGTGGTGCCAGACCTGCGGCACGGAGATGCGCACGGGGGGCCGGTCAGGGTCGCCGGTGACGGCGACCATCCCGCCCATCGCCGCGAGCGTGAGGTCACTCGCAGCGTGGCCCGCGAAGGGGCCGTCCTGGCCGAACGGCGTGATCGCGACGTGTACGAGCTTCGGATTCGCTTCCCGTAGGCGCTCCCGCCCCAGCCCCCGCTCCCCGAGCTCGCCCGGCGCCGCGTTCTCGACGAGGAAGTCGGCGCCGGCGACCAGGCTCAGGAACCGGCCCCGGCCCTCGTCGGCTTCGAGATCGAGAACGACGCTCCGCTTCCCGCGGTTGTACGCGTGGAACCGCAGCCCCTGCATCCCCTCCGGCTGGCGCTCATCGCGCGGCGCTGCAAAGCGCGAGGCCGTGCCGCCTGGCGGCTCGACTTTGATCGTATCGGCGCCGAGCCGTGCGAGCAGATAGGCCGTGAGCTCGGCGCGCTCGTCGGTCAGATCGAGAACGCGGTACGGCTGAAGCACCGCGTCAGCCTACGCTCGCACACGCTCGCCCGGCGCGGCCGCGCCCCGGCCGCGGTTAGCGGTCGGGACCGTAGAGGTAGCCGTCGATCACCCTGTTCATATGGCGGATGCGCCGCTCGCGGTAGTTGATCAACAGGCCCTTGTACGCGCGCGAGTTCATCCCCTTCTGCACGCGGGGGAGGTTGTAAGAGTCCTGGTCCATGACCAGGCCCAACGAGATCTCGCCGTGCTTGTGGGTGGTGTGGATGGGGCGGGGCGGCTCGCTGCCCTGGGGCAGGCGCGCGTAGCTCTGGACGTCGAAGTACATCTTGTTCGGGTCCGTCGCGTGTGGCCGCTGGCGGAAGAAGCCGAAGCTGAGGTGGTGGGTGTTCAGCGTGATGTTGGGGAAGATGTAGTAGTGGTAGTCGTCCGACATCTGGTCGTCGTTGAGTGCTGAGACGTCCAGCCCTTGCGCCTCTGCGACCTCGCGGGCGTGCATCTGCAGGAACGGGCGCACCTCGGCGCTGCGCCCTTCGAAGGTCGCGGGGTCGACGCCCGCGTTGCGCAGCCGTCCGCGAAGCCCGTCCGTGACCTCCTCCGGGTTCGGGTAGCGCGGGCTCACGATCCCCATCGGCACCAGATAGCGGTTGTGGCGCTCGTACAGGTCGATCTGCACGTGGATGTCGTCGAGTCCTTCGAGCAGCTGCGGGTGGATCCCCTGGACGTGGTAGACCTCGTTGAAGGCGTCGACGGAGGCCTTCCAATTCGTGTCCCACTCGATCGTCTTATCGGCGACGATCGAGAACTCCTCGAACTTGTAGGGGTCGAGGTGCTGGGCGACGGGGTCGAGGAACTCGAGCAGCGGCTCGGCCTCGGGGTTCATGTTGAACCACACCCAACCGCCCCAGGTGCCGCACGGCACTTCGATGAGCGCGGTTTCCTGGGGGACGCCCTGGGTGAAGGTGTCCTCATCCGGGACGAACTTCTTCGAGCCGTCGAGGTTGAACTCGAAGAAGTGATAGGCGCACTGGAACGTTTCCGCGTGGCCCATGCCCGCATTCCGGATTTGGTTCCCGCGGTGGGGGCAGACGTTGTAGAAGGCGCGCACTTTGTCCGGCTGCTCGCGGACGATCAGGAACGACTCAGGGCCCAGCTCCGTCGTGAAGTAGTCCCCCACATTGGGGATGTCGGACGCGCGTCCCGCGATGTTCCAGACCTTCGTCCACATCCGCTCCCATTCGAGCTCCATGAACGCCTTTGAGGTGTAGCGCTCCTTCGGGATCAGCTCGGTGCCCATCAGGGGCTCTGGTGCCTTCTCTGTAGGGGTCCTGTTGCCGATTCGCTCCTGAACCATCACTGCTCTCCTGCGGCTGCCGTCAGCGGGGTGTGCCGATGCTACCCCTCTATGGGAACGCCCGCAGCCACCGGCGCTTGCTTCGCCAGCTAGACTGGAAGGAACGGCACGAGGTGTCGCTCGGCAGCGGCCACTGTTGGGAGCGATGGGGAGAGTAAGCATGGCTAATTTTGGCGGCGGCGGCGGCTTCAACCCCATGCCCGACGGCCGGCAGCTCGAGCTGCTCGCGCGCGCGAAGCTCGCCGACCTCGATCTGAAACGCGGGAGGCGAAATTACCGCCCGCCCAAGCGCCCTCG
>CAUYXJ010000107.1:0-8482 GCA_963577065.1 Dehalococcoidia bacterium
CGAGCTCGAAGGCCTCAGTACGCCCCTTGCTGCTCAAAGAGCCGGCGGGGGTTGTCCCGGAGCATCGTCTCGACCTGCAGCTCGCTCACACCGCGTTCGAGCAATGCTGGAACCACATCATCGCTGATGTGGCAGAAGTGCCAGTTCGGCATGGCCGCCTCAACCGCTGCCCGGTCCGCGAACCAGTCGAGGCAGCACGAGGCGTCGTGCGCCAGTGTGATCCGCTCGGCATAGCCATCCCGGCAGAGGCGGGCCACGGTGTCGACCCGGTCGGCGAAGCTCAGTGTCCGCTCCAGGCCGAAGCGGTCCATGCCGACGTAGGAGCCGTTGTCCATGAGTTCCTTCAGGTAATCGGTGTCGGTCGTATCGCCAACGTGACCGATCACCACGCGGCTGAGGTCCACGCCCTCGTCCTTGAACACCCGCTGCTGCTCGCGGCCGAGGGTCGGTGGCCCATTGTGGGTGGCGATCGGCACTCCGGTCTCACGATGAGCGCGGGCGCCGGCACGCAGGCACTTCTCATTGATCTCGTCGACACCACCCGCTTGCTGATCGCTCGCGAGCTTGATTACCCCTGCTTTGATCGCGGTTCCTTGAATCCCGTCGGTGATGTCCCGAACGAAGACGCGCTGGAGCTGCTCCGCGGGGCGCCCTCGCCAGTACATCGGCACATTCCAGTAGATGCCGGTCGCGACGACGATGCTGACCGCTGCGACCTCAGCTACGCGCTGCAAGTAATGGGCGTCGCGGCCCATATCCGCCGTCGTCAGGTCGAGGACGGTGCCGATGCCCCTCTCGGCGAGCGCGCCGAGCTTCTCGCGGGCCGATTCGACGCAGGCGTTCTCGTCCCAGAGGTCGGGCCAGTTCTCCGCTACCCCCGGCGTACGAATGGCGATGTGCTCATGGATGAGGGTTCGTCCCATGTCAGAAGTGTCCAGCGGTCCTGCGAGGGTGTTGATCGTTGGCATAGGGACCCCTTCGGCGAAGTTGGGCGCAATCCTAGCCTCTCGCTGAGCGAACGGAGGCCCCAGCCATCAGCGAAGTTAGCGAGCTGCAGCAACACTGTTGGCAGCCCGATGCACAACGGCTCCCTGCGGCTGGCTAGAATGCGCGCACGACCAACGCGAATCCAGGGAGGAAGCTATGAGCGCCCCAAACGTCCTACTCGTGAGCAAAGGGCACGGGTTCCAGCGCGAGCCCTTCTTCCAGATGTTCGACGCCTTCCAGCAGGCCGGCGACCTGGCCGCCTGGACGCATGTGGAGCAGCCGGCCGCCCAGCTGTTCTTCAACCCCGAAAACGCCGCGCCCTACGACACCATCGTCGACTACAGCATGCCCGGACGCGCTGCCGGTGGGCCGCGCGACGCCCCGCCGGAGCTGAAGGACGGCTACCACCGCTTGCTCGAGGCAGGCAAGGGGCTCGTGCTCATCCACCACAACATCTGCTCCTGGCCGGAGTGGGGCGAGTACGCGGAGATCGCGGGTGGGCGTTTCTTCTTCGAGCCGGGCGAGCTACGCGGCGAGCAATGGCCCGACTCGGGCTACCTCCTCGCAGTGAAGCACCGGGTGAGCGTCGTGGAGCCGGAGCACCCAGTGCTGGAGGGCGTCGATCCGAGCTTCGATCTGCAGGACGAGCTGTATCTCGCCCCCTATTTCGAGGAGGACGTGGTCCCCCTCCTTCGGAGCGACTGGGACTTCACCGACAAGAACTTCTTCTCACCCGACCTCGTCGTGAACAGCCGCCGGATGTACGAGCGCGGTGAGTGGACCCATCCGCCCACGACCAACATGGTCGCGTGGGCGAAGAGCTACCTGAACAGCCCGATCGTCTACGTCCAGGCGGGCGACGTGCCCACCTCCTACAACAACCCGAACTACCGCAAGGTACTCGCGAACGCGATCAAGTGGGTCGCCTCGGAAGAGGCGCACGCCTGGGCGCGAGAGCGATCCGCCGCCGCCGTTTCGTAGGGAAGGGCCAAGGGGCGCCGGGAGCTTTACCGGCCCGCTGCTAGTTTGCCTCTCGCTTACTCGAGCGGATTCGGGGGTGGGTGTTGTCCCCTCCGGCCGCGCTCGTGAGGGGGGAGCGCATGCTGACCCGACGGCGAAGCCTCATCGGCGGTGGCGCGACGAGCCTCGTCGTGATCGGCCTGCTGCTTTTCGGCTTCTGGTGGTTCCTGATCCGCGACAACTCCCCGGCGGCGGTATCCCTGACCGATGCCGTCTCCTCCCTGGACGACGGGACGCCGGCGCCGTCCGCGCAAGACGGCGAAACCACACCCGAGTCCGAGCCCAGCTCCACACCCGCGACCTCAGGGTCCCTCAATGGGACCTGGACCGTCGCGAGTGAGGGCGAAACGTTCGTCGGCTATCGTGTCCAGGAGGAGCTTGTCCGTATCGGCACGAAGACGGCGGTGGGCCGCAGCCCACCGTCGACGCGACAATCACCATCGTCGACCTGGAGCTGACGGGAACCACCGTCGTGGCGGACCTCCGCGATCTGCGTAGTGACGAATCGATCCGCGATCGCCAACTTGCCCGCCAGTCGATCGAGACGGGCACATTCCCCACGGCGATATTCGAACTGACGGAGGCGGTGGCGATTCCCGAGAGCTTTGGCGACGGCGAGGCGATCAGTTTCCTTGCCCGTGGCACCCTCACCTTGCATGGCGTCACGCAAGCGGTGGAGATCCCGCTCGAGGCCGCGATCGTCGGCGGGGACGTGATGGTTGTGGTGGGCTCGATCCCGATCCTTTTCTCTGACTACGATGTTCAGCCGCCCCGGTCTCCGTCCCTCGTCTCGATCGAGGACAACGGGGTGATGGAACTCCAGCTTTTCTTGGAGAAGACCGGCTGATGGGCGTGCCGTCTCGAACCTGATCCGGTGGCGCGGATTGCTGGAAAAGAGCCGCGTTGCTCCGGCGAAGGTGCAGCGTCGGCGCTCTCCTCCAAAGCCCTTGGGGCACGAAGATTCAATCCGGGCTGTCAGGCCGGTATCAGACGTGATCTGAAGCCGAGCTCCCGCGGCGCCGCGACCGCGAGCCGCGGGGTCTTGCCCCGTCGAGCATGTTCGTGAAGAGGGCCGTGCGAGGTGGGAAGGTGGCGGCGATAGCGCGTAGCCGCCGAGCTCCTTGGGCGCCGCGACGAAGACGATGTCCGCGCCGGGACCGCGGTAGACCTGCCGCGGGGATGGCCTCATCGCGCACGAGCGCCCCCGCCCACCGCTGCCGCCAGTGTGACGAGAGTCGAAGCGCCCGGCGGGGCAGAGTGGGATGGGCTACCCTCCCGCCGAGCGGAGGTACCCGCCATGACCTACCGGACCATCGAGGTCGAGCCCCTCACGCCGACCATTGGCGCGACCGTGCGTGGTGTCGATCTCACGCAGCCGCTCTCCGACGACGTGTTCGCCGAATTGCACGACGCCTGGATGCAGCACCTCGTGCTCTTCTTCCGTGACCAAGCGATGACGCCCGAACAGCACCTCACCGTCGGCCGGCGCTTCGGGGACTTACACATCCATCCCGCCGCGCCGTACGCCGACGACAACCCCGAGCTCATGGTCATCCACACCGACAAGGATTCGTTCCGCAACAACGGCGAGCGCTGGCACTCGGATGTGTCTGCGGACGTGGAGCCGCCGATGGCGAGTCTGCTGCACATCCACCGCGTGCCCAGCGGCGGCGGCGACACCTGCTGGTCGAACATGTACGCCGCTTACGAGGCGCTGTCGCCCGCGATGAAGGCGCTGCTCGACCCCCTCACCGCCCTGCACACCTCCGATTACGCGGGGCAGTACGGGGAGCACGAGCCGCAACGGGAGTCGCCGCAGGCGATACACCCGGTGGTGCGCACGCATCCCGTGACCGGGAGGAAGGCGCTCTACGTGAACGAGGTGTTCACACGACGCATCGTCGAACTCTCGCAGTCAGAGGGCCGGGCCCTGCTCGACTTCCTCGCCGCCCACGTGAAGGACGTCAACTTCCAGTGCCGTTTCCGCTGGGAGGCGAACTCCGTCGCGCTCTGGGACAACCGCTGCACGCAACACATGGCCGTGTGGGACTACTTCCCCGAGACCCGTAGCGGCATCCGCGTGACGATCAAGGGCGACCGACCCTTTCACTGATCCGTCCGGCCCTGCCGGAGATAATGTCGCATTAGGAGGGCACTACCTAGGGTACCTAGGAGGACGACCAGTACCAGGACAGATGCTTGTAGCGAGTCAGCAGTACAGTCCTTCCGCGAACTGGAGCAGCTCGCTCAGTGGACGGTCGTGCCCGACGACTGCCGTCATGACGCCAGATGCGGCATCCCAAACCACGACCGCAGCTTCGCCGTACCCACCGTCCAAGATGGGCCTTGCTAGCGCCGCTGGGTGACCAGCTACAGTACCGGCAGTCCAACGCGCAGTCGGCACATCAAGCGGGAACGCAGGGGCGCTTACGCGGGCTCGGAAGACTCGGATTTGGCCGCCATGCTCCGATTCGAAGAAGTCCACCTCACCACTACGAATCCTCGTCTCGACGCCATCTTCTGGATGGACGAAATAGATGAGTTCGTGCGTTAGGACGAAGTCATCGCAGTCAGTCGCCTCCTGAAAGTCGACCGAGGCCTGGGCAGGGAGGAAGCTGGGGGCGATAGATAGCGGAGAAGAAGCGACCTTAGAGAAGTCACTAACGTAGCCACCTGAATCGCAGCGTTCTGGATAAGCCACCTGAATCGCGGCAGTCGGCCCTACGAGTACGCCGGCTACCTCCTGGTCAGCTCGTGGGAGCTTATTGTCCGCGTTCTGATACGGGACGTACCAATACGGGACCGAGGTGTCGGGTGTGCTCCCAGGCTCCGGCGTCACGTCGGGACCGGGGAGCCGGATTCCGTGCGGACTGGGCTGGTCCGCGACTGCTGGCCCGCCATCCGTCAGCGCTCGTCCCCCGACGAATACGCCCGCCGCGAGGACGAGCACTGGTAGGAGGTACCAAACGGGGATGCGCCCCACCCTCCTGGATAGGCCGGGTAGCCTCCTGGTCATGTCATCTCCTCCCCCACGCGGGATGCGGGGTCGGGAAGAACCAGGAGCCCCATCACCTAGATTTGACGAAGCTCTCCACCTGCAGATGGCCAACGGACGGTGCAGGTTTCCAGGATCACGCCGACCCCTCTGGCGCGCGCCGCGATCGACGCTTCGTTACGTCGTCACCTTGTCGGGCGTGATCTTCAGGATGACGCGCTTATCCGAGTCCAGCTGCCCGGCCAGCGCCGCGTCGTCCTCGTCAGATTCCATGCCGTTGGCGAGGCGAAGCTTGCGCGTGGCCCGCACCCGTTCCGGATCGTCGCTGACGCGCGTCGCGGTCCCGTAGAGGACGAGCTGTCGCTGCCCCTCGTTGACGACCATCGCGACCTTCGGCTGGCGGCCGACGTTGTGCCACTTGGCTCGGTCCGTGGTGACGGACATGTACACGTGAGCGCCGTCGAAGATGTAGGCCATCGTCGAGATCTGGGGGGAGCCGTCGCGACGTCCGGTGGCGAGGACGGCGTGCAGGTGGTCCCGTAGGAACTGCTCCTGCTCCGGGGTCAAGGAAGCTCTCCCTCCGGTTGCGCCGGCACCGGCTACGCCCAACGGTCCCAGCTGACCGTCTCTTCGACCGGCAGGCGGGTGACGGGCCCGAATTTGCCCATCGGGTAGCCCACCGGTACGAGGGCGTGCGCCTCAACCGTGTCGGGGAGACTGAGCACCTCTTTGACCGCCGCGCGGTTGGCGAGACCGACCGATGTCGGCCCGGCCCCGAGGCCGAGGGCGCGGGCGGCGAGCAGGACATTCTGGACCGCGGGCCAAACGGAGCCGCCCCCTGGTCTCGGAGCACCGTCGGGCGCAGGCTGCTCGTACTCCGTGCAGGCAATGATGAGGGCGGGAATCTCGTGCATATGCTCGGCCTGCCAGAGGACGGCCTCACGCATGCGGTCGCGCTTCGCCTTGGGGTGGTGGGGAAGCTCAACGACGGTGTCCATCTCGATGATCCTGTCGATCGCGATGCGGTTGAGGTCTGCGAGCTTTCGCTTCTGCCCAGGGTCTCGAACGATGATCCAACGCACGTTCTGCACGTTCGACCCCGTCGGTCCGTGGTTCCCGGCATCGGCCAGCTTGAGGAGCAGCTCCTCGGGCACCGGGTCGGGCTTCAGGCGGCGCATGGCCCGGCAGTTGTAGATCACCTCAAAGACGCCCATTTCTTCTGGCATAGGATCCTCCGATCGATTGGGACTCGGGCCCGCTCGCGCTGCCACGGTCGGCTGGCCTCTGACACCAGCGGTCGGTCATCACCGGCCGCTGGTGTCAGACGCGGGTGCGCAGAAGAGCGATGATCTCGTCCACTGTGGCAACGCGCCAGACCTCGGCCTGCTGGAACCCGAGTCCCGCGCAGTGTACTCAGCACGTCCCACATCTGGGTGAATCGGGATGGGTCAAATCGTGGGAATCCCACACCCAACCTGGTCCTCGCGCCTGCGATAATCGTTCCCACTTGGGAGGTGTGCGATGACGAACTGGTTTGGCCGCGGGAAGAGGGCCGGGATGGTGGATAGGGCGGAGGCGTTGCCGGGCCGCTCGGGAACGATGGTGCTCAGCGGCCGGCACTTCATCAGCGGCGCCTCGATCGTGCCGCCCTTCCCCGCCGGAAGCGAGACGGCGGTCTTCGGCATGGGCTGCTTCTGGGGTGCCGAGCGCATCTTTTGGCAGACTCCCGGCGTGATCACCACGGCCGTCGGCTACGCGGGCGGATATACGCCCAACCCGACGTATGAAGAGGCCTGCTCCGGGCGCAGCGGGCACACCGAGGCCGTCCTCGTGGTGTTCGACCCCCAGACGATCAGCCTCGAGGCCCTGCTCAAGGTCTTCTGGGAAGCGCACAATCCCACGCAGGGCATGCGCCAGGGCAACGATGTCGGCACCCAGTACCGCTCGGCGATCTACTGGACCGGCGAGTCCCAGCGAGAGGCCGCGGAGTCCTCGCGCGAACACTACGAGGCCGAGCTGGCGAAGCACGGCATGGGGCCAATCAGCACCGAGATCGCGGAGGCGGGCGAGTTCTACTACGCCGAGGAGTACCACCAGCAGTACCTCGGCAAGGACCTGAACGGCTACTGTGGGATCGCTGGGACCGGCGTGAGCTGTCCCGTGGGCGTCGCCACGAACTAAGCATCGGGCGCGGGCGCGGGGCCGGGCGCACGACGCCTTGCCCACGATCGACTACCGTACTGCGGCGCTCACCCGCCTGCCCTGAGCGCGCGGATCGGTCCCTCCGCGGGCAGGGTCCGCGCCTTCCCGATCGGGGTAATCAGCGGCCGGCCTAGCGCTGCCGACAGGAGTGCCCCATGCCCTACTCCCTCGCCATCGGTCTCGGCTCCCGGGGCGCGCGCGACCGCGACGAGATCCTCGACCGCCTTCGTGCGGCCGACGATGCCGGGGTCGAATCCGCGTGGGTGTCCGAGTCCTGGGGCGAAGATGCCTTCACCCTCATGGGCCAGATCGTCGCGGAGACGAAGCACATCCAGGTCGGCTCCTCGATCGTCAACGTCTTCTCGCGCACCCCCGGAGCGTTGGCGCAGCACTTCGCCACCCTCGACAACGTCTCCGAAGGGCGCATGCTGATCGGCCTCGGGGCGAGCGGCGCGAACGTGATCGAGCAGTTCCACGGCCTGCCCTTCGAGCGCCCGCTGCAGCGGCTGCGCGAGTACACCGAGATCATCAACTGTCTCATCGCCGGGGAGAAGCTGAACTACGAGGGCGAGATCTTCCGGTTCAACCGCGGCTTCACGATGAACATGGAGCGCCGCCGCGATCACATTCCCGTGTACTTCGCCACACTCTCGCCGCGCAGCGTGCGCCTCACGGCCGAGATCGCGGACGGCTGGCTGCCGATCTGGACACCGATCGAGAAGCTCGGCGGGGCCGTTTCCGCGATCCGTGAGATGTCCGTCGCTGCGGGCAGGCCCGCCGATGCGGTGCGTGTGCGCTCGGCCGGGGGCATCACGGTCACGAAGGATGTCGAACGTGCGCGCGCCGGCGTGGCCGGAACCTTCGCGTTCTACATCGCGCGCATGGGCGTCTTCTACGCGAAGCACCTCACCCGCCTCGGCTACGGCGAGCTGGTCGCGAAGATCCAGAAGGCTTGGGCTGAGGGCGGCTCGGGGGCCGGTGTGGGCGCGGTGCCCCCGGAGCTGCAACAGTCGCTGACGCTCGTGACGGATTCCGTCGAACAGGCGCGCGAGCGCCTCGCCGAAGAGGAGGCGGCGGGCTGCACGCTTCACTCCGTGAGCGTGGACGCCGATTCCCCCGCGGAGCTTCAGCGGATCTACGAAGCCCTTGCGCGATAAGGGGAAGCGAGCGAGCGCGGGGTGCGGGAGTGGGTGGGGACCGAGCGCAGCGAGCGATAAGCGAGCGCGCAGGCGGAGCGGCCGGTAGGCCGCGGAACCGGAGCGGCCGAGCGCGGGTGGG
>CAUYXJ010000108.1:0-8466 GCA_963577065.1 Dehalococcoidia bacterium
TGGCGAAGGCGTTCGCGGATGCGAACGCCTGCTACCCCGAGCCGAGCCCGCCGCCGGCCGACGACTTGGCCGTGCGGATGCAGACGGGCGAGGCGTTCCTGCTGGCGGAGCTGGCGGAAGAGATTGCGGGAGCCCTGCGCTGGCACCGGGACGAAGATGGCATCGCCGGTTTCGACCTGCTCGCGTCACGCGTCGCCGGCGCCGGGCGCGCACTCATTCGTGCGGTCGAAGCGCGAGCGCAGGACGGCGGCCTCCGCCTCGTGCGCGCTGAGCTCCCCGACGAGCCTCGCCTCGCCGGCTACTTTGCGGCCCTCGGTTACCTGCCCGTCGGGCGCAGAATCGTGGACTTCCGGGACGAATCCGTGGCCATTCTCACCGTCGAGCGGCGGCTGCCGCTGCTCACGGTGCGCGAGCAGCGCCGAAGCGACGCGGCCGCGATCGCTGCGCTCGCGGGCGAGGACCCGTGGCCGTTCGAACAGGGCACGCGCCCGGGCTGGTTCGTCGCCTCCGACGGTGATCGCGTCGTCGGCGTCATCCAATCTCGCGACACGGCCGGTGTGGCCGCCATCCGCGTGCCCGTGCTCGTCGCGCGGTACGAGGGGCGGGGTCTGGATCTGTGGATGGTCGAGCACGCCGCGGACTATGCCGGGACGCACGGCTCACACACGGCAGAGCTGCCCCTGACCGAGCGCACGACGGCGCTCCTCGCTCGCCTCGAGGAGCGTGGCTGGGATCTCGACCAGGGCCGCGGCAGCTACGTGAAGCAGCTCGGCGGCGGCGTGCACGAGGACGCTTTCACAGAGCAGCCTTAGCCGTGTCGAGTCACGACGCTCGGTCCTCACCCACCCGCTCTCCCTCTGTTCGCGTCGCTCGGCAGCGGTTCCTCAGCGCCGCTTTCGCCGCGGCGGTCACCGCCGCCGTCGCATGCGGCGGTGGTGGCCACCCGGGCGCCGAGTGGGCGAGCGCCGCGTACGCGGTCCTCAACGATTGGAGCGAGGCGACCCAGGCCCTGGCGCCCGTGCCCAGATCCCTTCCAATCGAGGAGCAGGTTGAAGGCGCCGCGGACCACTACCTGGACCTGGCGAACGCCGCCAGACGGGCGGCCCTCGCGCTCGAAGACGTCGACCCTTTCGATGGCGCCAAGAGCTATCACGACACGCTGATCGCTTACACCAGCGGCCTCGTACTGACTTACGACCAACTCGCGCGGGAGGCCCACGCGGCTCTCACGGCCGCCGACCTAGTAGCCATTCAGTCGAAGGCAGAACTCGTCGTCCGCGTTCAATCCTCCGAGGCTTTTGTGGTTGGGCACCGAAACCTGTCCCAGCCCGCCGCGGAAGCCTTCGCGAACACCGCAGCCTGCGAGCGGTGGCACCCGGACAGCGGCGCATTCGATTAGCGAGGCGCACCACTCACTCGCGAAAAACGAGCGGATCGTGAAAGCCACAGGCGCAACGCCGAAAGGAGCGGCGATCAGACGGATCGGTGAAAGCCGATGGCCCGCTGCGGAAGAGGGCGGTTCAAAGATCAGTGGCGGCAGGTGGGGCCGTGGAAGTGGTCCTCTCGCGGCTCCGCTTCGACGCGCAGGGAGCGCCAGAAGAGGAAGCGCCCGACGTTCACCCGGAGCGTGGCCGCCTGACGGCTGAGCATCGGCGCGACGAGCACCTGGAGGTCCGCTTCGCGCAGGCGCTGGTAGCCGCTGACGTTCTTGCGCGCGAGGTAGGTGTCGACCGACACCTCGGGCGAGCCGCCTCAGCCGATGGGCGGGATGTAGTCGATGGCGACGGTGCCGCCGCGCTCGCGCACGAGCGCCGCGGCCTCCTCGCTGAAGGTAATGTCCATAGCGAAAGGGTAGCGGACGAAGCGGCAGGATCTGTGGCAGGAGTCACACAGCCGTGGAACGCAGGCGTGGCGCTCGCGCCAGGGTCTGCGCCCCGCAGCTCCGGCACCGCTACGGTAGCCAGGCAGCAGGCGGACCCACCAGCACGACGCAGCCGCCGTCCGCCATTTCCACGTTCGCCGTCCTCAGGCGCTGGGTAACGACAGCGTGCTCGCTCTATCCAAGCGGCGAGCCCCAGCGGTCGCGCGAGCTGACTTCGCTGAGGGGCTTGCGGTCGGTGGGGCCGAAGCGGCCGCGGGGGTAGCCGAGCGGGACGCAGTAGACGACCTGCGCCTCCGCGGGGATCTCGAAGAGCGCGTGCACGCGCTCTTCGACGACGGCGTGGAGCGTCGTGATCGTACCGCCGATGCCGAGCGCGCGGGCAGCGAGGAGGAGGTTCTGCGTGGCCGGGATCACCGAACCCATGGGGCCCGGCCCCTGGGCGGTGGCGCAGACGAGGACGATCGCGGGCGCGCTCCCGAACTCGCCGGAGAGGCGCATCGCGGACTGGCGCACGCTCTTGCCCGGAGGGATGTCCTCCGGGCCGCTGATGCCTTCGTCCTTGCGCTTCGCCCACCAAGCTTCCTCGTAGAGCTCACCCAGGCGCGCGCGCTGCTCCGCGTCGGTCACGAGGAGGAAGTGCCAGGGCTGGGCGTTACCCCCGCTCGGCGCCTGGATCGCCGCCTCGAGGATGGCGTGGAGGTCCGCCTCGGGGATGGGGTCGGGGCGGAAGCGGCGGATGGCGCGCATGCTGAACATCGCCTCGCCCAGGGACATCGTCATTCGCTCGGGTGCGGACATGGGGCCTCCTGCTGCGTGCTCGCGATTCGGTGTTAGCGGAATCTACGCGTCGACGCGAGGCGAAGGAACACGTGGGGACGAACCCGGGTGCTCACGAAGGACGCTGGCGAACGGCCAAACGTGACCTTCGAGATCGGCGACACGATAGGCGCGATCCCCCCCAGGCTGGTTCGCGCACTGCTCGAGGACGGCTGCGCCTTCGGCGGCCGCGGGCCCGGTGATGCGCATCGACGTCTTCGACGTAAACGTAGAGGTAGCCGGTGTTGCGCCCCTCGGCCTGCCGGAGGCTCGCCGTCGCTTCGGCACAGAGGGCGCCTTCACGTCGACGTGGAGCTCCCCCAGGAACAGCTCGGCGTGGTCGATCGCTCCTTGCGCGTCGCGATAGACAAGGCGGGACTCGAACCCGAACACCCACGTGAGCCACTGGACCGCGGCGGCGGCATCTTCGTACGCGAGGTTCGGAATCACCGAGCCGGGTGGCGGAGGTTGTCGTTCATCGCCCCATCCTCACACTCCCACCGTGAGCGAGGTTGGCGGCAGCGGCGACGGCGACCAGCGAGTCACAGCATCTTCGCCCGTCGCCCATCCGCGAATCGCGAGCGTAGCCCGCGCTCTCCCAGAAGCCGACCGCCCACCCGTGGTCGGACTCGATCAGGGCCGTGATGCGCTGCGCCCCAGCAGCCGCGAGGCGGCGCTCGCCCTCCGTGACTAAGGCGAGCGCGATTCCGCGACAGCGATGAGCTGGAAGCACGGCGAGGCGGTGCATGTTCCCGCGCCAGCCATCCAACGCGGCGATCAATACCCCGACAACGGCCTCTGCCTGCACAGCCACCAACACTGCCATGCGAGACGAGGGGGCCGGCTCGACACTCGCAGGTGAGTCCGTGGCGCTTGTTGTCACACCCTCGGTCCGCCACAGGTCCAGCATCGCGGGGATCTCGGCAGAGGTGGCAGCTCGAAATACTGCGGGCGTGCGCGGGCGTGCGCGGGCGTCATCGCAGCGGGGCACCTGCGGATGGGATCAACGAGGGCGGCTCCCCCAGCCGCCCTCGCACTGTTCGCTATCGATTCCGCCCTAAGCGTCGAAGTAGAGCGAGAACTCGTGGGGATGGGGGCGGATGTCGACCGCCGCCACCTCGTTCTCGCGCTTGTAGTCGATCCAGGTCTGGATCAGATCTTCGCTGAAAACATCGCCCTTCAGGAGGAAGTCGTGGTCCTCCTCTAGGGCGTCAAGCACCTCAGCGAGTGAGCCCGGAATCACGGGGTAGCCGAATTCGGCCGGGTCGATCTCAAAGAGGTCGACATCGTCGACCGGATCGCCGGGATCGATCTGGTTGGCGATGCCGTCGAGCCCAGCGAGGAGCTGGGCGGAGAAGGCGAGGTAAGGGTTGCAGGTCGGGTCGGGCGCACGGAACTCCAGCCGCTTCGTCGCCGGGTTCTCCGAGAGCATGGGGATGCGGATGCCGGCACTGCGGTTGCGGGCGCTGTAGACGAGCACGTTCGGCGCTTCGTATCCGGGCACGAGCCGCTTGTACGAGTTCGTCGTCGGCGCGCAGAAGGCCATGAGGGCGGCGCCGTGCTTGATCAGCCCGCCGATATAGAAGCGCGCCGTCTCCGAGATCATCCCGTAGCCGTCCGCGTCGAAGAAGAGGTTGGTGCCGTCCTTCCAGATGGACTGGTGGGTGTGCATGCCGCTGCCGTTGTCCTCGAAGAGCGGCTTGGGCATGAACGTCGCCACCTTGCCGGCCTGGCGGGCGACGTTCCGAACCACGTACTTGTACCACTGGAGGTTGTCGGCCATCTGCGTGAGCGGCGCGTACTTCATGTCGATCTCGCACTGTCCGGCGGTGGCCACCTCGTGATGGTGAATCTCGATCTGGACACCGGCCTTCTGCATCTGCAAGACCATCTCGGTGCGCAGGTCTTGCAGCGTGTCCCGCGGGGGGACGGGGAAGTACCCCTCCTTGTAGGGCGTCTTATAGGCGAGGTTGGGGCCCTCATCGCTGCCGGTGTTCCAGGCCGCTTCGACCGAATCGATGGAGTAGAAGGCGGTATCTCGCTGTGAGTCGTAGCGCACGTCGTCGAAGACGAAGAACTCCGCCTCCGGTCCCCAGAACGAGGTGTCGGCAACGCCGGTGGTCCCGAGGTAGGCCTCTACGCGTTCGGCAACGCCGCGCGGGTCCTTGTGGTAGCGCTCACCCGTGACGGGGTCGCTGATCCCGGCGGTGATGCTGAGGGTCGTGTGTGCGGTGAAGGGATCGAGGACGGCCGTCTCCGGATCGGGGATGAGGATCATGTCTGAGCGCTGGATGCCCTGGAAGCCGCGGATGCTCGAACCGTCGAAGCCGAGGCCGGCGGTGAACACGTCCGCGCTCCACTCCGTCGGAGTCACGGAGAAGTGCTGCCAGGTGCCAAGCAGGTCGGTGAACTTGACGTCGATCATGGCGACGTCGTTGTCCTGGATGAACTGTTCGATCTCCTCGGGGGTCATCTTCACCTCACAGGGGCAGTGGTCGGGCGCCGGGCGCGCGAGTGGATGCGCATCATCTCGACCGAGGCTCTCGCGAGCAATGCCCGCGAGAGCCTAGCGATGAAGTTCGTGTTAAGGATGCGACGGCCCGTCAGAGCGCGATATCGCCTCTTTCGTTCGTACGCACGCGAATGGCCTGCTCGACGGGGATCACGAAGATCTTGCCGTCGCCGATGTTGTCGGTCTGCGCACTCGCAACGATCGCATCGATCGTGCTCTCGACAACTGAGTCTGGCACGACGAGCTCGAGCTTCACCTTCGGCAGCATGTCGACGACCAGCTCCTCGCCGCCCCGGCCCTGATGGACGATGCCGCGCTGCGCGCCGCGGCCCGTGACGGGGATCACGTTCATTCCGTGGATCCCCTGCGCCTCCAGCGCCTGCTTGACGTCGTTCACCCGTTCGGGGCGAATGATGGCTTCGATCTTCTTCATGACTGTGGACTCCTGTTGCCTTTCTGACGATCGGGGATGGCCGGTGGCGCGGGGGCAATCATGCCACCGGGAACGGCGATACCCGCCTCATCGTGGGTGTAGGCGCGCTCGCCGTGTTGGGTAACGTCGAGACCGGCCTCCTCCTCATCCTCGGAGACGCGCACGCCGAACAGCATGTCGAGCCCCTTGAGGATGATGTACGTGACCGCGAACGAATAGGCGCCGACGGCGACGATGCCCACCACCTGGTCCCAGAGCAGACGCCACTCGCCGTGGATGAGGCCTTCGCGGAACTCGGGCGCACCGACGGCGACGGTGGCGAAGATACCAGTGGCGAGCGCGCCCCAGACGCCGCCGACCCCGTGGACGGCGACAACATCGAGCGAGTCGTCGAAGCGGATCTTCTGGCGGAGACGGACGGCGAGGTAGCAGAAGACGCCTGCGCCGAAGCCGATTGCGATCGCTTCCATCGGCTCGACGTAGCCAGAGGCGGGCGTGATTGCGACGAGACCGGCGACAGCGCCCGAGGCCGCGCCGACGACGCTCGGTTTCCCCGCCATCCGCCAGCTGAGCAGTGTCCAGGTGAGCGCAGCGGCCGCAGTCGCGAGGTTCGTGTTCACGAACGCGTACACCGCTTGGCCGTTGGCCGCAACGGCGCTGCCGGCGTTGAAGCCGAACCAGCCGAACCAGAGGATGGCCGCGCCCAGCACGACCATCGTGACATCGTGCGGCTCCATCGGCTCGCTGCCGTAGCCTTTGCGCTTGCCGAAGACGAGCACGGCGGCGAGGGCGGCGACACCCGCGTTCACGTGGATCGCCATGCCACCGGCGAAGTCGAGCGCGTTGAGCCCGATGTCGGGAGCGACGCCCTCGCCGGAGAAGGTGTTGAGCCAACCGTTGACGCCGAACACCCAGTGGGCGATCGGGGCGTAAACGATGAGCGACCAGAGGGCGATAAAGAGCAGGAAGGGACCGAACTTGGCCCGCTCGGCGAAGGCCCCCGTGATCAGCGCGGGCGTGATGATGGCGAACATCATCTGGAACGCCATGAAGAGCAGATCGGGCACACCGTTAGAGCCCGAGTCGACGCCCACGCCCTTCAGGCCGACGTGGTCGAAGTTGCCGATCAGGCCGAGTCCCACATCCTCGCCAAAGGCGAGCGAATAGCCGACGACCGCCCAGAGCACGCCCACCACCCCGATGGTGATGAACGAGTGCATGATCGTGGCTGCAACGTTCTTGTTTCGCGTAAGACCGCCATAGAAGAAGGCCAGCCCCGGCGTCATGAACAACACGAGCGCCGATGCGGCCAGCATCCAGGCGGTATTACCGGTATCGAGTTCGAACACGGGAAAACCCCCACAGAGCCTGCGGTGCCCGCCCAGGGCGGGTCACTCGCCAGGCGGTCCCTACGGGCCGGGGCGGGCCGGGGCGGGCCGCGGCGTTACGCCCAGATTTCGCCCGTGTTAAAACCATGTTTCGTATTTTGAGGGCGCCACGACTGGGGTTGGGGAGCGATCGTCGCCGGCCCAGTCGTGCTGCATCGGCCGGGCGACCAGAGGCAAGCAGACGAAAGCGGCTGGCCCAGTCATGTCGTCCCTAAGCGAGCACGCGACTGGGCAGAGCGATCGACGTGCCTAAAGAAGAACTGGGCCGGGGATCAGCGCCCGCCGGGGCGTAGATCGTGGCGCCCAAAAGAATGGTAGCGTGCGGCGGTGACCGTTAGCCCGCACGAAGCCGGCGCCGACACCCTTCCGCAGGGCCTCGAACTCCTCGCCGAGACCTTCACGTTCGCACGGCGCGGGCGGCCCCTGACCGGCTTCGGCCACTACGCGAGCGTTATCGATATCGGCGGTCCGGAGGCGATCGCGCTCGCCACCGACACGATCGGCACGAAGGCGCTCGTCGCCCAGTCACTAGGAAAGTTCGACACGGTCGGGATCGATTGCGTGGCCATGAACGCGAACGACATCGTCTGCGTCGGCGCCGAGCCCGTGGCGATGGTCGACTGCATGGCCGTCGAGGCGATGGATGAGGCGTTCCTGACGGAGATCGCGGTCGGCCTGCGCGAGGGCGCGCGCCGCGCCCACATCTCCATCCCCGGCGGGGAAACCGCGCGCGTGCCCGAGATGCTCCGCGGGGCCGTCGAGGGCAAGGGCTTCGACCTCGGCGGCACCTGCGTTGGCCTCGTCCCAGCCGACCGCGTGCTCACCGGCGCTCGTGCGGCTCCGGGGGACGCCCTCGTGGGCTTCGCCTCCTCCGGCATCCACAGCAACGGCTTCACCCTCGCCCGGCGCACCTTCGCCGACGCCGGCTGGGACCTCGGCCGCCACGTCGAGGACTTCGGCCGGACGCTCGGCGAGGAGTTGATCGAACCGACCGCGATGTACGTCGACCTCGCGCTGGCGCTGCTCGACGAGCTCGACGTACGCGCGCTCTTCCACGTCACCGGCGACGGCTTCCTCAATCTCCGCCGCCTCGAAGCCGAGGTCGGCTTCGCGATCGAGATCCTGCCCGAGACGCCCGCGATCTTCGCCACCATTCAGCGCCTCGCCGGCCTCGACCAGGCCGCGATGCACGCCGAATACAACATGGGCGTCGGCTTCTGCGCCGTGGTGCCCGAGGCGGAAGCCGACCGCGCGATCGCGGCCGGACAGGCGAGCGGCAGCGAGGGCTGGCGGCTCGGCACCGCCGTGGCGTCAACCGAGCGCGCAGTCTCGATCCACGCCGGGGACGTGCACCTGCGCACCGAGGGCAAGGGTTTCGTGGACGGCTAGGGGCGGCTCCGCTAGGGCTACGCCGTTGCAGCCGGCTCCTTGGTTG
>CAUYXJ010000109.1:0-8295 GCA_963577065.1 Dehalococcoidia bacterium
GGAGCTGAGCGCACTCGGCGTCAAGGCCCAGGGCGCCGTCGCCGATATCACGAACGCGGGGGAGACGGCGCAGGCCTTCGAAGGCGCGATCAACGCCCTCGGGTCCGTCGACATCCTCATCAACAACGTCGGCGGCAGCCTCGGCGGCGCACTCGAGCAGACGACCGAAGAGCAGCTCGACGAAACGTTCCGGTTGAATCTGACGGGCGCGCTGCAGCTCATCCGCCTCGCCCTGCCGAGCATGCGTGAGCAGCGCTGGGGCCGGATTGTGAACATCACCTCGATCTACGGCCGCGAGCACGGGGGCTCCTTCGGCTACATGACCGCCAAGGCCGCGGTGATCGCTGCGAGCAAGCACCTTGCCCTCAACGTGGCGAAGGACGGCATCACCGTGAATAGCGTCGCCCCCGGCTCCATCCTCTTCGACGGCGGGCCCTGGGACCGCTTCCAGCAGAGCCAGTCCGAGGAGGTGGTCAACGCCTTCATCAGCACCCTGCCGATGGGCAAGTTCGGCTGGCCCGAGCCGATCGGCGACTATGTCGCCTTCCTCGCCTCCGAGCGGGCGGGGCTGATCACCGGCACCAGCACGAACGTCGACGGCGGGCAGAGCAAGAGCTTGCTCTAACGCCAACGGGGGGGGGGGATCGCACAGGTTCCGAAACCCAGGAGCCCCGACCGCTGGCGCTCGTTGTTGCTGCGCTCGCCAAAGCCAGGAAAGGTGCCCATCCGCGTAACCCTGCGTGGGCGGACGCAGGCCCGACAGGAGAGGCTCCTCACCGGCGAGCGCTCGCGTTCTTGATAGAATCGCCCTGGCTGCAAAACCCTTTCGGTGGGCGCGACTGACTGCAGGTCCGCAGGTCCGCAGCCCCCGAACCACCTCCCGAGGCGACGCTATGCTGTCTGGTCTGCAGAGACTGGTCCGTCCGTTGGTGCCACCGCTGGTGATCGACTTGGTCTGGCGCTGGCGTGTCTCCCGATTGCAACCGCCAGATCCGGAACTGTACGGCTCGGTCTTCGAGCCGTGGCGACAAGCCGAGTTCCAGTCGTTTCACAGCCAGGTGCGCGAGCGGACGCTGCTGTCCCCTGCACGATGTTGGGTACTGAGCTCGCTACTGCGCCAGGCACTAGCGGTACCGGGCGTGGTTTACGAGGCTGGCGTGTACCGAGGCGGGTCTGCGCTCCTCCTCCACCTCACGATGGCCCAGGCAGGGGTCGCGCGTCCGTTGCGACTATTCGACACGTTCAGGGGGATGCCGGACACCGATGCGGTTCGCGACCGCCACGTCGCCGGCGACTTCGGGGACACGACCCTCGAGGGCGTGCGCGATCTCTTCACGGCGGCGCTTGCGCGCCCCGCCCCCGATATCCGGCCGGGCTTGCTCCCGGAGACTTTTGCGGGCCTCGAACAGGACGTCGTCGCCTTCGCCCACGTCGACCTGGATATCTACCGCAGCATCATGGACGCTTGCGACTTCATCTACCCCCGCATGCCTGCTGGGGGCGTGATGGTGTTCGATGACTATGGCTTCCCCTCCTGCCCCGGAGCACGAGCGGCAGTAGATCAGTTCTTCTCCGACAAATCGGAGGTGCCACTCGTGCTGCAGACAGGACAGGCCATCGTGCACCGTCTGCCGGAATCCGGCTCTCCGTAAACCGCCAAGGCCTGCTTCCGCTGCGCTCGGCCTCCGCTGCCCCGATACACCCACGGTGTCCGCCCAGGTGCGACTGGCCGCAGGAACACTCCGCCGAAAATCAGGTTGGCTTCATGATCTTCGACCCTAGCCGCCCCGGGCATCGCCCGCGAACACGGACGCGTGAACGACGTCCGGCGTGCCCTCCTCGAGGATCGCGCGCATCCGCCGTTCGATCGCACCCTCCGGATCCTCATGCGTGAGGATGTAGAACTGCCGCTCGCGCACCGCCGCGAGTACCCGTTCGGCGACCTCTGCCGGCGAGAGCGCATGCGCGCGATCCTCGGCGGTCGCGTTCGGGATATTCGCGGGCTGCGCGGGCAGCTCGGCCCTGTCGGCGTCGCGAAGATCGTCGGACCGGTTGCGGGCGGAAGTGCCGAGGTTCGTGCGCACGAGTCCGGGACAGAGCACGGAGACGCCGACCTCCGAGTCGATCGACTACAGCTCGCCGTGCAGCGTTTCGGAGAGCGTGACGACACCGTGCTTACTCACGTTGTAAGGAGCGGAGCCGGCCACCGATACGAGACCGGCCATGGAGGCGGTGTTCACGAAGTGCCCTTCGTTCTGATCGATGAGGTGCTTGGCGAAGACGCGCACGCCGTGGATCACGCCCCAGAGATTGACCCGGAGGACGAACTCCCAGTCCTTGACGCTGAGCTCCCACATCCGGCCGCGCGTGCCCACACCGGCGTTGTTGCAGACGACGTGAACGGCACCGAAGCGGTCGAGCGCCCGTTCGGCGAGCGTGTCCATCGAGGCCGCGTCCCCCACGTCCGTCTGGACCGCGAGCACGTCCGTGCCGGCGGCGGCGAAGCCCTCCGCGACCGGCGCCAGCGCGGCCTCCTCGATATCCGCGAGCACGAGGCGCATGCCTTCTTCGGCGAAGCGTTCGGCCATCCCAAACCGATGCCGCTCGCGCCGCCCCTAATGACCGCAACCTTCCCCGCGAGGCCCCTCATGCGTTCCATCCTCCGTAGTGCTCGTGGACGCTACGGGGGCGCCACAGCGACGGCAACGGGGACCCGTCCGAACGACCCCGCCCCAGAGCGACACCAAGGCGCTACGGGGCGCGGGCCGTGTAGATGGACGTGAGCATGGGGCGGACGACACGCCCGCCGAATTGGCGCCGCGCGCTCCCCTCGATGAAGTCGAGGACCGCACAGCGTTCGTCCTCCGGAAGGCGAGCGACCGCCGTGAAGGATGCGTAGAGGTCACGAAGCTGGGCGGCATCGAACTCGTGCGTCCAAGCGATCTGCTCGTGCCAGACGTCATCGAACCCGGCCCGCTCCAGGGCCTGCGTCCGCGCCTCTCGGTCCAGGGCGTGCTTAGGCCGCCCCGACTGCCCCGCCGAGGGGCTGCGGCCGAGCGATTCGAGACGCGCCGCCGTTGCTTCATGGAACGGGTCGGGTCGCTCTGCATCGCCGAAGATCTGCCACCAGAGGGCAACGCCGCCGCCGGGCCGCAAGACCTGCCTGACTTTCGCGAGAGCGGATTCCTCGGGGAGCCAATGGAAGGCCGTGGCCGAGACTGCGAGGTCGAAGCGCTCGCCGGCGAACTCCGCAGCCTCGAACGTGCTCTCGATGATCTCGACACGGCTCTGCGGTCGAACGCGCTCGCGGAGGGTCTTCGCCAATCTCGCGTCGGGCTCGACCGCCACGACGTGAGCGCCCCGCGCCACGAGCTCGGCGGTCGCGAGGCCCGTGCCTGCGCCGATCTCGAGCGTGCGCGACCCTTCCCGGAGGCCGAGGCGATCGCAGAGCATTTCGTAGACGCGCGCCGGGTAGGGCGGCCGTGCACGGTCGTAGGCTTGCGGGTCGACCCCGAAGAGGTGCCGTCCTTCGCCGCGGTCGATCGCTTCAGGCATCAGCTGAGCTTTCTGGGCTCAGTACGCAAACGAGCAGCCGGTTGGCCGGCTGCTCGTTGTGGGTGGTGCGCCGCCGAGCGCCTAGCGATCGGGACCGTAGACGTAGTCGTCGACGACCTTGTGCATGTGGCGGATGCGGCGCTCGCGGTAGTTGATCAGCAGGCCCTTGAAGGCGCGCGAATTCATCCCCTTCTGTACGCGGGGGAGGTTGTAGGAGTCCTGATCGAGCCCCAGCCCGAGCGAGATCTCGCCGTGCTTGTGCTGCGTGTGCACCGGCCGTGGTGGTGCCTCCGAGCCCTCGGGCACGCGGGCGAGATTCTGGAGGTCGTAGTACATCTTGTTGGGGTCGGTGGCATGCGGGCGCTGTCGGAAGATCATCACGCCCGAGTGATGGGTATTCAGCGTGATCGCCGGGAAGATGTAGTAGTGGTAGTCGTCCGTGAGCTGGTCGTCGTTCAGGTCCGAGAGGTCGACGCCGCGATCGGCTGCGTGCGCCTTCACCGCCTTCTGGATCGCCGGCCGTACGTCGTCCGGCCCGCCCTCGAACGTGTCGGGGTCGATGCCGGCGCCGCGCAGCATCTCCTTCAGCGCGCGCGTCAGCTCCGTCTTGTTCTGATAGCGCGGGCTCAACAGCCCGAAGGGCACGAGGTAGCGGTTGTGCCGCTCGTACAGGTCGATCTGCACGTGAACGTCGTCGATCGACTCCAGGATTTGGGGGTGGATGCCCTGAACGTGGTAGACCTCGTTGAAGGCATCGGCGGAAGCCTTCCAGTTCGCATCCCACTCGATCGTCATGTCCTGGACGATGGCCATCTCATCGAAGTGGTACGGGTCGAGGTGCTCGGGGATCTGACCGAGAAACTCGGTCAGGGGCTCGGCCTCGGGGTTCATGTTGAACCAGACGAAGCCGCCCCAGGTGTCGCAGGGCACCTCGATGAGCGCCGTCTCCTGAGGCACGCCCTGGGTGAAGGTGTTCTCGTCCGGCACGAACTTCTTCGAGCCATCGAGGTTGAACTCGAAGAAGTGATAGGCGCACTGGAACGTTTCCGCGTGGCCCATGCCCGCATTCCGAATCTGGTTCCCGCGGTGGGGGCAGACGTTGTAGAAGGCGCGTACCTTGTCCGGCTGCTCGCGCACGATCAGGAACGACTCTGAGCCCAGCTCTGTCGTGAAGTAATCGCCCACGTTGGCGATGTCGGACTCGCGTCCAGCGACGTTCCAGACCTTCGTCCACATGCGCTCCCATTCGAGCGCCATGAACTCCTTGGAGATGTAGCGCTCTTTCGGGATGAGCTCGGTGCCGAGGGCGGGCTCCGGGGCCTTCTCTGTGGGGGTCTGCCGGCCGACTGCTTGGATAACCACGCGCGTTCTCCTTCGCTGATGCCGCTGAAGGCTCGCGCGAATCGGCGAGCGCTGCCGGGCTGGGTATGCGCCCTATGCTACGCTGTCAACGCGGGCAGGGCGCGCTGGCCACGCGCGTTAGGCGGGCGCGAGGGCGGCGATCTCCTTCAGGCTCTGCTCCCGCGGAGTTCCCGATGTGCCGAATACGTAGGTCTCGCCGCTGGGGCCGTCCGCTCCGTGCGCGAGAACGTTGATGACCGCCTGGGCGACGTCTTCCGGCTCCATTCCCCCGCCCGCAGCAGCGGCGGACACCGCGCGCAGCATGGGCGTATCCGTTGCGCCCATACAGAGGGCGTTCACGCGGATGTTGTGCGCCTTCAGCTCGACCGCCCAACTCTCGACTTGGCGCCACTGCATCCACTTCGCGTGGTCATAGCCGCTGGCGTAACCGCCGGGCATCAGGTGGCCTTCCTTGATGTGCTCCGTGATGACGTTGAGGATGTTGCCGCCGCCGGCAGCCTGCATCGCCGGCACCGCAGCGCGAGCGCAGTAGTAACTACCCATCGCGCAGATGTCGATCGAGCGCTCGTACGCACTCGTCTGCGACTCGTAGGTGCCGGACGTGAGCCAGGTGTCGACGTAGACCGCAGCGTTGTTCACGAGCACATCGATCCGGCTGAGGCGCTGGAGGGCGCTGTTCATCGCCCGCCGCACCTGCACCTTGTCTGCGATATCGCAGTCGACCGCGAGACCCTGGCGGCCCGTGGTGCGCACGAGCGCCACGGCCTCCGCGTTGTTGACGGCGTCGATGTCCAGGCTGGCGACATCTGCGCCGTTCTCGGCCAAGGCCACGGCGATCGCGCGGCCGATCCCAACGGCGCCGCCGGTGACGACAGCGGCTTTCCCGTCCAGAAGCATGGTGTCCCCTTCGCTTGCGATTCGAAGCGGGCGGATTCTGGCGGATCGGCCTTCATCCCGCTAGCGGTGGCGCCCGCCCTTCCCCCACCGCACCTCCGAGCGCCGGGAACCACCCGCCGCGGTGGCACCCCGATTCGCGACCTCTCGGTCTCAGAGTCCAACGCAGGTGCGTTGCGCCGAGAGGCGTTGGAGGGCGTCCCCCCAAGGGACGGCACGTAGACTCCTGAGCCGATGCTTCACGAACCCCCGCGGGAACGGCCGTAGATGTTCCGCGCGCTGCGCCACCGCAACTTCCGGCTGCTGATCGCGGGGACCTCGCTGGTCGGGCTCGTGCAGCCCCTCCATTTCGTGACGCAGATCTTCTGGGTGCAGGACGTCTACCCCGAGCGGCAGATCCTCTACACGGGTCTGCTCGCCGGCAGCCGCGGGCTGGCGACGCTGCTCTTCAGCCTGCTGGGTGGCGCCTTCGCCGATCGCTTCGAGCGGCGGCGCGTGCTGCTCGCCTGCGAATCGGTCTCGCTCGTGCTGAACGTCTTCGTCGCGATCCTGATGCTCTCCACGCCCTTCGGCGAGGCGACGATCCTGGGCATCATCGTGCTCACCTTCTTCGCCGCGGCCACCCAGGCGGTCGACCTGCCCGCGCGTCAGGCGAGCCTTCCCGCGGTCGTCGGGATGGACGATCTCGGGAACGCGATCAGCCTGAACATGGCGGCCCAGCAGATTTCGATCCCGATCACGATCCCCCTGGCCGCAGTGCTCGCCGCCACCGTCGGCCCCGGAGAGCTCTACGCGGGCTCGCTGGTGGTCTGGGCCGGCATCCTGCCCCTGATCGCGTTGCTCGACTACGAGAGCCGGGGCGGGGTCGAGCGGGGGCGCAGCGTCCTCGGGTCGGTCGCCGACGGCCTCGCCTATATCCGCCACCACGTCGTGATTTTCGGGGCGGTCGCGCTCGTCTTCGTGATGAACGCGGTGGGCATGCCCGCGGTTGCGAACCTCGGCGTGATCTGGATGACCGAAATCCTCAACGTCAGCCGCGCGGGCTTCGCCCTGATGGCGCTGGGCTGGGGCGGGGGCGCCGTCGCGGGCTCGATCTTCTTCGCCCGGCGGCCGGAGCTCGCAGGCCGGGGAACGACGCTCTGCCTGGCGACACTGGTCTTCGCGATCTGCACGGTCGTGTTCGCCCACTCGCGCTCGATTCCGCTCACGGCTCTCGTGAACGTGGGCCTCGGCTTCAGCCTCGCCGCGTCCAGCGTGAGCGCGACGATGATCATCCAGCAGGAGGTGAGCGACGAGATGCGTGGGCGGGTGATGGGCCTGTTCCCGCTCACGAACGGCATCGCGATGCTGATCACGATGCCGATCAGCGGGATCGCCCAGGGCATCGGCCTGCCGATCGTGTTGACGGTCCTGGGCTGGACGACGCTCGCGCTGGCCGCGGCGATCGTCCTGCGTCTGCCGGACGTCCGGCGCGTGCGCCCGCGTCCCGTGGAGGAGTACGCAGCGGCTGCGGGCGGGGGGTAAGGGCTGCGGCCGCCGTGAGGGTGGCATCCCTCCGCTATGCTCGTTCGGGGGAAGGCGCGATGACGAACCTGAGCGACCCCGAGCTGATAGGCGAGCTGCCCGCGCCGATGCGTGAGCGCCTCGAGGGCCTGGGCCCGGCGGAACGCACGGTAGCGCTCGAGCAGATGCGCCGCTTCCGCGACTCGCTCGATGACCAGACGCGTGAGTGGATGGAGCGCTTTCAGGCCCATGTCCGCTCGCGCCCGGAGCCGCCGAGCGTCGGCGACCCGGCACCCGGGTTCGAGCTCGACGTACTCGGAGGAGCGGGCGCGCGTGTGCGTCTCGCCGACCTGCGCGGCCGGCCCGTCGGGCTCATCTTCGGTTCCTATACCTGACCGCCTTTCCGCGAGCAGGCCGGGCGCCTGGAAGAGATCTACGCACGATACGGGGCCGAGGTGACGTTCTACGTCGTCTACATCCGCGAAGCGCACCCCTCGGACGAGTGGCAGGTGCCCGTCAACGAGACTGCTGGCGTTGTTTTCGAACAGCCTACGACCGAGGACGAGCGCACTGCGGCCGCCTCGTCGTGTGCGATCGGCTTGAGCCTCTCGATTCCCACGCTCATCGACGAGATGAGCAACGCGGTCGACCAGGCCTACGCTGCCCTCCCCGACCGCCTCTATCTGGTCGACGCAGCGGGCCGGGTCGCCTATCGCAGCGAGCCCGGGCCCTTCGGCTTCAAAAGCGACGAGTTCGAAGCGGCGATCGGCGCGCACCTCGAGGCAACGGCCGCGGCGCCTTCGACCTAGCCGGCAGCTTCGCCTAGAAGACGACCACCCCGCGCGCGTTCTTGCCCGCGGTCATGTCTTCGAAAGCCTGATTCACGTCCTCGATGGCGTAGGTTGTCGTCACGAGCGCGTCCAGGTTGAGCTTGCCCGAGCGGTACCAGTCGAGCATCCGGGGGAAGTCGCGCACGCTCGC
>CAUYXJ010000110.1:0-8097 GCA_963577065.1 Dehalococcoidia bacterium
CTGCGTCTCCGCGGCCTATCGGCCGCTGCACCTCCGCGCTCGCTGGCGTTATCGCTCGCTAGCGCTCGGGCCCCCTCCGCCAGCCCCACCCGCGCTCGACTGCTCTGGCTGCGCGGCCTAGCGGCCGCTTCGCCTCCGCGCTCGCTGGCGTTATCGCTCGCTGCGCTCGGGCCCCCACCGCGGCCCCTCCGACGCTCGACTGCTGCGTCTCCGCGGCCTATCGGCCGCTTCGCCTCCGCGCTCGCTGGCGTTATCGCTCGCTGCGCTCGGCGCCCCCCGCCGGCGCCCCCACCCGCGCTCGACTGCTGCGTCTGCGCGGCCTAGCGGTCGCTTCGCCTCCGCGCTCGCTTGCTGCGTTTCATAGCTCGCTAGCGCTCGGGCCCTCCGCCAGCCCCACCCGCGCTCGACTGCTCCGGCTTCGCAGCTTGCGCTGCTTCGCCTCCGCGCTCGCTGGCGTTATCGCTCGCTGCGCTCGGCCCCCCCGCCCGCGCTCGACTGCTGCGGCTTCGCAGCTTGCGCTGCTTCGCTCCGCGCTCGCTTGATGGCTTGCTTCGCTGCCGTCGTGGGCACTCACCTCTCTCTTCGAACGAACCACGGTAGGGTGCCTTCCGCGGCCTTCTGCGCGCTTACGCGCTGACGACCCGCGCGCGAACGGCGGCCGTCGTCGGCTCGTCCAGGCCGATCGCGGCGCAGTAGTCCGCCGCCGATCCCCAGCGCTCGCGCACGAAGGCGAGCGTCGCCTCCATCTCCTCGGCGGGCGCGGCCATCATCATGCGCGCGGTGGCCTCGTCGATGCCACGCTCGGCGAATTTCGCCACGCGGTCGTCGAGGATGGGCTCGAGCATGGCGGTGGAGCGCACGTAGTCCGCGATGATGTGCTCGTCCGGGACGCCCGCCAGCTCCAGGAGGATGGCCGCGGCGAGCCCGGTTCGATCCTTGCCGACGGCGCAGTGAAAGAGCACGCCACCGTCGTCCCGCGCGATCGCCTCGAAGAGCGTGCGGTAGGCGGCTCCGCCATCGACGAGGAAGCTCTCATAGACGACCGCATGGCCGGGATAGCCCTCCTTCTTGGCGAGCGCCCCCGGCGAGGTGTCCGCCTGGAAGACCGGCGCATCGATGACCGTGATCGCATAGGCGCTCAGGTCGGGGGTCGGGGAGGCCTCGTGTTCGACCACGGAGCGGAAATCGACCACCGTTCGCACGCCGTGTGCGCGAAGCGCCTCACAGCCTCGCTCCGTGAGCTTGTGCAGGGTGGCGCCCCGAACAAGGTCAGTGGCGGTGGTGTGGCGCCCAGTCGCAGTCGGGTAGCCGCCGAGGTGGCGGACGTTGTATGCGGTCTCGAGCGCGATGTCTCGGTCGATAGCGGGCGTGGTCATGGACCAGAGCATCACACGTGCGGGCGACGAGCGCCTAACGGGCAGGCGGCGTCGGCCGACCTCGCTCCCGGTGTCGCCGGCGGGCGGGCCTTTCCCCGCGCTTTTCCAAGCCCCGTCACTTCGGCGGTTCAACTCACCATGAGTGGGAGTAGTCACCCATGTGACGGAGGAAGCCGATGACCCCCAACCTCGCCCCCCGGCACCGCGGCGTCATCCTCACGGTCGCTACGGTTCCCGCCGGCTTCCTCGCCTTCCTGGAGCGCACCGGCCTCGCCGGCCAAGCGGCGCGCACCGACGAGGGCGTCTACCTGCAGCCGCGTATCCCCCTCGGCGAGATCATCGCGGCCTTCGACCGCGCCGGTGTGCGCGTGCTTGGCTTCGCCCCTGCGTCGGCGCCCACCTGGCAGGAATCGGCCCGTCCGGCGAGTGGCGCGCGGATGCGCCTGACGAACCCCCTCGGTGCGGTCTGGCTGCCGACCCTCCCGGCGGCGTAGCTAGCCGAACATGCCAGTGACAGGGCCGCTCCTAGCTCCAATGGCGCCGTGACTCCGCAACTCGGCGACGAGCTCCGCGGTGAGTCCCACCTCCGCCAGGATGTCGTCGGTATCTGCGTCGAGAGCGGGCGAGGGGCCTGCGATGGCGACGGGCGAGCGGCTCATCCTGACCGGCGGCGCGAAGGTGGCGTAGGGGCCGAGCGCGGGGTGGTCCAGTTGGGGCATGTACGCGTTGGCGGCGATTTGTGGGTCATCAAGGATCTCATTGGGGAAGTTGAACGGGCCACAGGGGATTCCTTCGCCGCTGAGGCGTTCAATCCATTGGGCGCTGGGTTTCTCGCGAAAGACGCGCTCGGCGCTCGCCACCATCTCCATGAGCGCGTCCCAGCCGGCGGGCGTGCCCGCGTCGAACTCGGGGTCCGCACGTGGATCTTCGACGCCGAAGGCGTTGATTGAGCTTCGGGCTCAGAGCACCAACGGAGATGAAGCCATCCTCGGTGCGGTAGTAACGGAAGTAGATGTTCACGATGCCCGCGGGCAATACGCTTCGGTAGTAGGCATCCCGCTGCTCGCCGAAGCCTGAGCCCTGCTCGCGGAGTTCGGTCAGATCGTGGTCCAGATCCTCCCAGAGAGCCGCGTCGGTCGTCGCGAACCAGTTGAGGATGTTCGCGCCCATGGAGAGGGCGCTAGAGAGCAATGAGGTCTCGACCTTTTGCCCCTCTCCGGTTCGGTCACGATGGCGCAGTGCGGCGATCACGCCGAGCGCTCCGATGATTCCTGTCGCGGCGTCCACGTATGCCGGTCGAACCTGCTCAGGTGCGTCTCCCCGATCCCTCGCCATCAAGGCCGCCAGTCCAGAGAGCCCCTGGACGACCACGTCGTACGCGCCCTGGTCACCGAATGGCCCTGCTGTCCCGAGCCCAGACTGCTCGAGGAAGACGATGTCCTCGCGCACCGACCGAAGACCCTCGTAGGTAAGCCCATAGCGTTGGAGGTCGGCTGGCTTCAGCGCGACCAGAACCACATCGACATGGCGGACGAGTGCCTCGATCGCAGGCCGACTCTCCGGCAGCGCCACATCAATGACGACGTCTCGCTTGCCCCGGTTGAATATGGCAAAGGTCTTGCTCTCACCAGGAAAAATCTGGTTGAGGGCGCGGCTCGCGTCCCCGCCCGGCGGCTCCAGCTTGATCACGTCGGCGCCCATGTCCGCCAGCATGAGGCCGCACATCGGAAGCGCGAGCGCTGGTCCGATCTCGAGAACGCGGACATCCGCCAGCGGCCCTGGCCGCATCGACTCGGTCATGAGCCCACCCCCTTCCGTGGTGAGCCTAATGTCCTGGGAGCTGGAACACGACCCTGCCCGCCTGATAGCTCGCTGCGCTCGGGCCCCTCCCCGCGGCCCCTCCCACGCTCGCTGGGCTCGGGCCCCTCACCGCGGCCCCGCCCGCGCTCGCTGAGGTCAGCCCCCGCCGGGAATCGTCGCGTCGGGGTGGGAGTCGTAGTGCGGCAGGTAAGGCTTGAGGTCGAGCACGGGCGTGCCGTCGATGGCGTCGAGTCCACGTACACGCACCACGCCTTCCTCAACCCCGAGGAGGGGCACGGCGGAGACGCCGAGATGGTTCGGCCGCAGCTGGCTCCGGGTCGCGAAGATGCCGACGTCGACACTCTCCACCGTCAGGGTCACAGGCTTCTCCGGAGCCGCCGCCGCCAGGTCCAGATAGACGACCACGAGCACGTGGCTGTAGTCGTCGAGGCCACGCAGGCGCTCGCGGTGCTGCACCGCCAGTTCGATGCGGCTCTCCACCTCCTCCCAACGCTTGGGGCGGGGCTTCCGAACAGCGTTCCGTACCCGGCCGATTGCGTTCAGCGTGATCTGTTCCGGCGGCGCGGGCCGTTCGAACTTGCGCAAGCGGTCGAGGAAGCGCATGTGGGGACTCTCGCACCGCGGCGGGAAGGAGCAAGGCGACCGCGGTCCCGCTGCCCAAGCGCGAGGGGTAGTCTGGAAGAGTCTGGAGTCGGGAGTGAAAGTGCGCTACGACCCGGACACCGACACGCTCAGTGTCGTCTTCAAGGACTCTCCGATCGTCGAGAGCGATGAGGCCACGCGCGGACTGATCGTCGACCTGGATGCGGACGGGAGCGTCGGCTCGCTCGAGCTGCTCGACGCCTCGGAACGGGTCGAGCAGCCGCTCTCCGTCGAGCTCGTCGCCAGCTAGTTTCGCCCCCGGTTGGTGGCCGTCCCGGCGGTGTTCTCGAAGCCTGAATCGCTGGCGTTTCGGGGCCGTTTCGTGGTAAAATGAGCAGGAACCCTAACAATTCCTCCGGCGAGGCTAGCTGAGGCCGCGCCTTGACGTCCGCAAAGGAACTTATGGCAACGCAGGAAGCCAGCTCCTCTACCTACACCGCGGCCAATATCCAGGTCCTCGAAGGCCTCGAAGCGGTGCGCCGCCGCCCCGGCATGTATATCGGCACAACCGACAAGTCGGGCCTGCACCACCTCGTCAAGGAGCTCGTCGACAACGCCGTCGACGAAGCTATGGCGGGCTTCTGCGACCGCATTGAGGTGATCTTCCACGAGAACGGCTGGTGCACCGTGAGCGACAACGGTCGCGGCATCCCCGTGGGCGTGCAGAAGCAGACCGGCAAGACCGCGGTCGAGACCGTGATGACCGTGCTCCACGCAGGCGGCAAGTTCGGTGGCGGCGGCTACAAGGTCTCCGGCGGCCTCCACGGTGTCGGCGCGAGTGTCGTGAACGCGCTGGCTGAGGAGATGTGGGTCGAGGTCGTCCCCGATGCCGATGCGCAGGGCGAGCAGCATGCGAACCAGGTCTACCGCCAGGAGTTCGCGTGCGGCGATCCGATCACGGAACTTTTGTCGACGCCGGCCCCCGGCCAACCCACCGGTACGACTGTCTCGTTCAAGCCGGACACCGGGATCTTCGATGCGACGTCGTTCGACTTCGCCCTCGAAGCCGAACGCGTCCGCCAGTACGCCTACCTGACGAAGGGCACGTGGTTCCACCTCTTCGACGAGCGCGATGGGAATGAGGTCAACTACTGCTTCGAGGGTGGCATCCAGAGCTTCGTCCGCCACGTGAACCGCGATCGGGCCGTGCTCAATCAAGATCCGGTGTACGTCGAGCGTGAGATCGAGGGCAACCTGATCGAGTGCGCGATTCAGTACAACGAGGGCTTCAACGAGTCGGTCTACACCTTTGCGAACGGCATCAACACGATCGATGGCGGCGCCCACCTCACCGGCTTCCGCACGGCCCTGACGCGCATCCTCAACGACTACGCGCGCAAGGCCAAAGTGCTCAAGGAGAACGAGTCGAACCTCAGCGGCGACGACGTCCGCGAGGGGCTCGTAGCCGTCGTCTCGGTGAAACTGCCGGAGCCGCAATTCGAGGGCCAGACGAAGACGCGCCTCGGCAACGCCGAAGTGGCCGCACACGTCCAGAGCGCCCTCGCCGATGCGCTCACCCAGCATCTGGAGGAGAACCCCTCCGACGCGCGTCGGATCATCGAGAAGGGGATGACGGCGTCCCGGGCGCGGGAGGCCGCGCGTAAGGCGCGGGACCTCGTCCACCGCAAGGGGGCGCTGGAGAGCGGCAATCTCCCGGGCAAGCTCTCGGACTGCTCCAGCCGTGACCCCGCCGAATCAGAGATCTTCATCGTCGAGGGCGATAGCGCGGGCGGCTCGGCCAAGCAAGGCCGGGACCGGCACACGCAGGCCATCCTCCCCCTCCGCGGGAAAATCCTGAACGTGGAGAAGGCGTTCCCCGAGAAGATGCTCGGGCACGAGGCCATCCGGCTCATCATCTCGGCCCTTGGCACGGGCATCCGCGATACGTTCGATATCACGAAGCTCCGCTATCACAAGGTCATCATCATGACCGACGCCGACGTGGACGGCGCCCACATTCGCACCCTCCTGCTGACGTTCTTCTTCCGGAACATGGCGGAGCTGATCGATGGCGGCTACCTCTACATCGCCCAGCCACCGCTCTACCGGGTGCAGCAGGGCAAGAGCACCCACTACTTCTTCTCCGATACCGAGCTCAAGGAGTTCCAGCGGGGGAAGAAGAACAAGGGCAACGTGCAGCGCTTCAAGGGCCTGGGCGAAATGAACGCTGATCAGCTCTGGGACACTGCGCTCAAGCCGGAGGCGCGCACGCTGCTCCAGGTCAACGTCGAAGACGCGGCCGGTGCCGACCGCATCTTCTCCGAGCTGATGGGTGAAGACGTCATCCACCGCCGGCGCTTCATCCAGGCGAACGCGAAGAACGTCCAGAACCTCGACGTCTAGCGCCTGCGCAAGGGAGCCAGACTCAGCGCTGCGCCGCTAGGCCACGACCTCGACGGAGTCGATCACCTCAGGCGCGGCCGCCAGCGTCTTGTGCACGGGGCAGCGGCCGGCGATCCGGAGAAGATCGTCGCGTTGTTCGTCGCTGAGGGGCCCGCGGAGAACGAGCCGCCGTCGCACGACCTCGATCGTGCCCGTGTGCTCCTCCTCGCAATCCGCGCAGTCCTCGGCGTGCACCCGCTCGTGCTCGACCTCCACGGCGACCTCGTGCAGGGGGTAGCCCTTGCGCCGGGCGTACATCTGCAGCGTTATCGAGGTACACGCGCCGAGCGCCCACAGCAGCAGGTCGTAGGGCGTCGGGCCGAGGTCGTCGCCGTCGACGTCTTCCGGCTCATCCGCGACGAGGCTATGACCCGCAGTGGTGAGCAGCTGGGCGTGGGTGTAGTCGGGCAGGGACTGAACGATGACTTTCGCCATGGGACCTCCGGGTGGGGGTGGGGGCCGAATTCTAGTCGATGGCCGTGGGGATGCTCATGCAGCCTGGAGGTGCAGCACAGCCCCAGGACCCATGGAGAGCGCGAGGGGCCTAGCCCTCAGGATCCGCAGGGCAGCAAAGCGCTTCGGCAAGGAAGCAGACACCTGGTAGTAGACGGGGTGCTGTACTTCCGAGTGGGCTGAGCTGGCACCCTGACAGCTAATAGCTCACGGAATTAATAGCTCATGGAATGGACGATGTCGCCTGCTAGCTCGCTTAGGAACCCGTTTCGTGGAGATTGAGCTATCCATTCGCGGGTAGACGAGGCCCCTTAGTACGATGGCCCCGGCCAGGGCAGCCAGACCCTTGACCAGGAAGTTGCGCCGCGAGACTCGCTTCACGCGCAAGATCCTAAGCGGTCACAGGTGCTCGCGACGGCGACACGAAGGTCCGCGCCCGGCGTGCAAAACCGCGGGTTCGCGGGCGGTCGGCTCACGCCAACCAAGCTGAGCCGGGGAACGTGGTCCCCACGGGAACCACCGTGGCGCCTTTGAAAAAGCGTAGCATCCGCGCACGATAGCTCCGATGTCGGGGCAGGATGAGGAGATGGGCATGGTCCAGGAAGCAGTCGGCCGCCGCACCCCGATGGAGAAAGCCACCGAGCCCGAAATGGGCACGGAGCTCATCCCGAAAGAACGCTACATGTCCAAAGAGTTCATGGAGCTCGAGTGGGAGCGGCTGTGGACGAAGGTCTGGAACATGGCGGGCCGCGAGTCCGACATCCCCAACGTGGGCGACTACTTCACGACCGAGCTCGGCCCCGAGTCGTTCCTGATCGTGCGTGAGCAGCCAGACCAGGTGCGTGCCTTCTACAACGTCTGTCCGCACCGGGGGAACCAGATCCGCAACCCGGGGATGGGCCACGCCGAGACGTTCCAGTGCGCGTATCACTTCTTCGAATTCAACCTCGATGGCTCGAAGAAGTTCGTGCCGGACGAGAACACCTTCACCCAGGGCGTGCCTCAGGAGACGGCGCTCATCGAGGTGCCCTGCGACACCTGGGGCGGCTTCATCTTCTTCAACATGAACCCCGACGCCGAGCCGCTCGCGGAGTTCCTCGGGATCGTCCCGGAGCACCTCGCGGCCTACCACTTCGAGGACTACGCCATCGCCCAGGACCGCACGATCGCCTGGGACACGAACTGGAAGGCCTCAGTGGATGCCTTCAACGAGGTCTACCACGTCCAGGGGATCCATCCCCAAGCGCTCGAGTCGCTGGACGACATCCACGTCCAAATCGACTTGTACGAGCGGCACAACCGCTACCTGGTGCCCTTCGGGCTGGTCAGCCCGCGCTACCCCAACCAGCACGAGATCACGCGCGCGCTGGAGCAGCGGCTGCGCGAGGTCGGCACCGCGCCGGAGAGCTTCGCCGGCACGATG
>CAUYXJ010000111.1:0-8018 GCA_963577065.1 Dehalococcoidia bacterium
GTCGTCCTCCACACGCACGATGTGGCCACGATGAGCATCACGAACGTCGAGGACGGGACGGCTGCCTCGCTGCTGCGCACCCTCTTCGGCGAGGCCGTCGCCTACGCGCCTTACGCCCGCCCCGGCTTCCCCCTCGCGCGCGCGATCGAGGCCCTCGCCGTCGGAATTCCCGACACCGCGCAGGGCTTGGCCCTCGCCCATCACGGCCTCGTCGTCTGGGGCGACGACGCTCGCGAGTGTTACGAGCGGCTCCTGGAAATCGTCAATCGGATCGAGGAATTCCTCGCCGAACGCCGCGAAGAGCGATCGGTGCTGGGCGCGCCGGTCGCGGCCGCACTGACAGCGGAGCGGCGGCGCGAGATCGCGACTTGGCTGCTGCCCGTCATCCGGGGGGAGCTTGGCCGGGACGAGCGCGTCATTGCCCATTTCGATGACTCGCCGGAGGTCCTCCGCTGGCTCGCTTCGGAACGCACTCGCGAACTCTCGCAGCGCGGCATGGTCACCCCCGAGCACATCCTCCGCGCGGGGCGTCTCCCGCTCTGGCTCGACCTCGACTTCGAAGCCACCCAAGACGAGCTTGCGGGCGCGGCCCGGTCCCAAATCGCGGGCGCGCGCGATGAGTACGCGGCCTACCACCTGCGCCATGCCAGCGAGGGCGAAGAGCCGATCGCGGACTGGGCGAAGGTCGTGCTCGTACCCGGCCTCGGGATGGTGACCGCCTTCCGGGACAAACGCAGCGCCATCACCGCGAACGTCTGCTACCGCACGGGCATGGAGACGATCGAGAACGTGCGAGGCGGCTGCCGGCTTCCGCTTCCTCGAGGAAGCTGACGTCTTTGAGTTCGAGCACTGGCCGCTGGAGCGGCGCAAGGTCGAGGAGACGATCGCGCGTGAGCGAAAGGATCTCCTGCTGGCGCGCCATGTCGCGGTCGTTGTCGGCGGGGCGAGCGGGATCGGCGCCTCCTCGGCGCGCCGCTTCGCCGAGGAGGGCGCGAGCGTCGTTATCGCCGATATCGACGAGGCAGGCGCGAACGGCGTCGCCAAAGCGCTCGCGGAGCGCTTCCCCGGCCACGTTGTCGCTCATACGGTCGACGTCCGCGACGAAGCGAGCGTGGCCTCGCTCGTCGACGACGCCGTGCTCGAGTTCGGGGGCCTCGACTGTCTCTTCTACAGCGCCGGCCTCGCCCCCCGCTTCGCGCCGCTGCTCGAAATCGAGCGCGAAGACCTCCAACGACAGCTCGACGTGCACTACCTGGGCGCACTGAGCGCGATTCGCGAAGCCGGCCGGGTGATGGCCCGCCAGGGGCTGGGCGGGAGCATCGTTTGCTCCGTCTCGAAGGCGGCGCTCTCCGCCGGGCGCGAGGCGGTTGCCTACGGGGGCGCCAAAGCGGCTCTGCTGCAAGCCCTGCGGGTGGCCGCGCTCGAGCTGGGGGCGCACGGTATCCGCGTGAACGCGATCAATGCCGACCAAGTCGATACGCCGCTCTTCCATCGCTTCGTCGAAGAACGCGCGCAGCGCCGCGGCGTGAGCGTCGCGCAGCAGCTCGAGCGCTACCGCGAACGGAACGCGCTGGGCGTCTCGCTGATCCCAGCGGAGGCCGTCGCGGAGGTAGCGGTCGCGCTCGCGAGCGAGCGCTTCCGCTACACCACCGGCGACATCCTCACGGTCGATGGCGGCCTTCCGGACGCCTTCCCGCGCTGACGCCGGCCTTCGGGTCGGAACCGATGCAGCCGTTCGCCCGCTTCGTTAGCGTCTCCGGCGTTACGATCCCGCCTCGAATGACGCCCTTGCCTCACCCCCCCACGGCGCCCGCATGAGCGAACGAGCCCTCCCCACGGGGGCGCGGCGGATCCTGCTTGGCCCGCTCTGGCAGTGGTTGTGCGTGTTGGCCGTGATGCTGCCAGCGGCCGTCAGCCTGGCGGCCTGGGGCGGGGCGTTGGGCAGTGAGGCGCAGGACGTGGCGCGCACGGTCCTCAAGGTCTGGGCGGCGACACTCTTCGTCGTCTCCGCGGCTTGGCTGGCGCTCGTGCTCCCCGGCGTCGTGCTCAGCACGATCGCCGCTCGCCGCCGTCGCGCCCCTGGCCTCGTGGGGCAGGGCGCGACGCTCTTCTGGACGGGCGTGGCCGTGGCGGTCACAGCGCTCGTCGCCTCTGCCGCGATGTGGCTTGGGGTCGGCGGCTGGCCCCGCTGAAGCGCTCGTCCTATTCCGTCGCGAGCGCGAGCGGCCGCTCGAACCAGTCCTGCCAGACCTGCAGGGCGGGGCGGGCGCTGCCGTCGCCGGCGAGCAGACCGATGTCACGGAAGAGCCGCAGCGTGGCCGCGTTGGGAAGACCGGCGAGGGTGCTGTCCCAGAAGAGGTCGAGGTCGCGCGGCAGGAACCAGATCACGAACTCGGCGTCGAGCTCCTCGGCCCGGAGGAGGAGCCACTCGAGGTAGGCGCGCTGCGCGCTTTCGTCTGCAGGGATGCGCACCGGATACGGATCGGCGACATCCTCGGCGGGCCAACCGGTCTCCGCGATCACGACCGCCTTCTCCGGCGCGAGCGCGGCCACGGCGGCGAAGTACGCGTCGTTCGCGCGGGGATCGCTCGCCTCGGTGTAGGCATAGGAGCTCAGCGCGATCAGGTCAGTGAACGGCAGCACCGCCGCCAATGCGGCCGCGTGGCGGGCGGGGTCGCGGTGGAACCAGTCCGCCTGCAGCGTGAGGAAGACGGGGAGGTCGGGATGGGCCGCCTTCAGGGCCGCATAGGCCTCGCCCGCGAACGTGACGAAGGCCGGCCAAGTCTCCGGGGCGAGGTCCAGGAGCATGTTCGCTTCGACCGCGTACGCGAGGTAGTCGGGCTCGAGCTGAGCGATCAACCGCTCCGCATGGGCGAGGAAGGCCGCGATCACTTCCGGGCTATCGAAAGAACGCCCGGTCCACGGCGCCGCCAGGGGCTCGTTCCCGGCGGCGCCTCGATGGGGCGCGAGGCCATCGCGGGAGAAGGCGATTGGCGTGATCGCCAGGTACCGCAGCGCTCCCCGGGGAGAGAGCCGCGCGCGTGCGTCCAGCTCGCTCTGGAAGCTCTCGGCGTAAGCCTCGCCCGCGAGCGCTTCGTCCCAAGGGACGCCATCGTCGAAGTGGTGGGCGATGAGGTCCGCGTGCTCAGCGATGAACACGAACGCCTCCTGGAACGACTCCGGGGTGCCTGCGTGAGGAAAGGGCGTCAGGCCGAGGCGGAACGTCCGGGTCTCCCCTTCCGCTACGGACGCGCTGGGGTCCGCGGAAGCAGAGGTGGCCGTCGCCATCGCCACGGACAGCTCGTCGCTTTCGATGCAGGCCACGAGCGCGAAGCCAGCGCAAGCGCAGGCCAAGACAAGTAGGGCGCGGACGGGCATCGCACGATCCTGGGCGAGGGCGCCGATCGGCGCTACTGACGACGGCGCCTCAGCGCGCGCGCTGAGGGCGCGGAGTGCGCGAGGCGCTCCGTGATCTAAGTCCCCGCGGGCACGTCCTCTGTCTGGCTCCGACCCAGGATCCACTGTGCCCACTGCACCAGCTCCGCCGGCCGGTAGGCGCGCAGCAGCAGCGCGGCGGTGACGTAGACGAAACCCCCCAAGGGGGCCGCGAGCAGTGGCTTCACCGGCACGAACAGGGCGAGCACCGTAGCGGCGGCCGCCGCCGCCATGAGCACGCGCACGTAATGGGCGGCCGTCGCCTTATCGAAAACGGAGCGGGGCAGGAGCCAGATCGTGCTCGCCATGAGCAATGCTTCGACCGAGAGGAGGGAGACCGCCGCCCCGAGCGCACTGTTGTCGAACCAGTTCGCGAAGAGCGGAATGAGGGCGAAGTTCAACGCGATCTTTGCGAGCAGCCCGAGCATCATCACCAGGACCCAGATGAGCTGTCGGTCGGCGGCGATGAGGACCATGTGCGTGATCATGAGGATGCTCGTGGGAATCACCGCGGCAGCGAGGACGACGATGATCGGCCCGCTCGCGCTGAACTCCTCGCCGAGGAAGCCAACCAGTGTGGGATCGCTCAGGGCGACGACGCCGATGGCCGTGGGGATCGTGACCGCCACGACGATGCGGAGCACGTCGCGAACGAGCCTGTCGAGCTTCGCGCGGTCCTCCGCCTGCAGGGCCGTAAGGCGGGGGAAGGTCACACCGATCACGACCAAGGGCACGAAGAGGACGACACCGAACACGCGCGCAGGCGTGGTGTAGAGCCCAACGGCGTGCTCGTCGGCCAGGATTGAGAGCAGGATGATGTCGGTCGCGGTGTAGACGATGACGAAGATGCCCGCGGCGAAGTAGGGCACGCCCCGGCTGACGAGGTACCAGGCAGTTGCTGCACTGAATGAGAAAATCCGGAAGGGAACGAAGCGCCGGAGGAGAACGACCACCGGGATCATGAGGAGGACATCGAGAATGAGGTAGGCCACGACGAGCGTGACGATCCCGCGGCCGGCGGCTACCACGGCGATCAGGATCAGCAGCAACGACCCCTTCTTCGCGATCCCCCAGGCAGCCTGGTAGCGCATCTGCTCGAGACCCTGGAAGGCCGCCAGACCCAACACGGTGACGAGCGCAAAGGGAACTCCGACACAGCCGAGCACGATTGCGAGACGCGCTTCGTACGAGTAGCCCAGCATCAGCGCGAGCAGTGATCCGACGAGACCGACGAAGGAACCGAGCAGCGCCGCCACCCAGATCGCGGTGGAGAAGCGTTGCGCGATTGCGTCCGCCGAACGAGCGGCGTCCTTCGTAATGAGGGTGGCTATCCCCAGTTCGCCCACAGAGAGCGCCAGCAGGCCGAAGGTGAACCCGATGCTGTACTGCCCCATCCCTTCCGCACCGAGATAACGCGGCATGAGGGCGAGCGTGACGGCGGTGATCACCCAGGTGGAGCCCTGCCCGACAGCCAAGGCAAGCGCGTTCGCACGGAACGAATGGCGCTTGGGCTCGGCCCGCGGTTCGGGATCGGCCAGCTGCTGATAGCCATCAGCGTCGCCACTCAGTGCGATGTTCGTCATGGCTCCATTTTCGGCACGGTGATCGGCCGCGCCCAGGCGGCGAGGCTGCAAACCACGCTAGGTCCGGAGCGTTGACGCACCGTCGACAGGCTGTGGTGCCCGGCAAGCGCGCGGCCGCCGCTCGAGGCGCGCCGCCGAATGTGACGCCCGGATCGAAGCTCTGCCGGGCTAGGCGGGTAGTGCCTCGGCGCCATGGCGCTAGGCGAGGACCTTGGCGAGGAGGCGGGGAGCGGTGCCGCCAGGACGGCTTGCTTCGTTCGGCGAAAGAGCCTCGTGGCGGTCCTGGTCGCGATAGTCGTGATCACCGAGGCCTGTGGCGGTGGGAACGATGCGTTGTCGCCAGGCCTGGGTGGCGGAGGGGCGTTCGGCGCAGAGCGATGAGCCGCCGCCATTCGCGTCTTCAATCCGATCTCCGGCGAGGAGCGCGCGCTCGGGCCATCGGAGCGCTACGAGTGGCTGGCGTGGTCGGCGGATAGCCGCCACCTCGCAGCTTTGCAGGTGAACATCGACGCGGATGAACGCAGCGAGGCGCTCCTGCTCTGGCTCTTCGACCTCGAGAGCGGCGAGGAAACGGCGCTGCCCATCGAACAAGGCCTTCCGCGGGGCGCGCCACTTGGTCGCCCGACTCGACGCGGATGGCCCTCGCGGTCGTGGGCGCCGACTTCGAACGGCAAGACCCACCGGCGCTCGCAATCTTCGACGAATCGGGAGAGCATCTGGGGACCGTCGCGTCCGTCGCCCTCGAGAACAGTTTCTCCGGGGGCCTTGGCTCTTGGTCACCCGGCTCGCGCTACTTCGCCAATGTCCTCAACGAGCACCTCCTTGTCGTGCGTCCGCGACGGCCCTGGCGTGGCGTTCGCGCCCGACGAGATCTCGAAGGAGGCCGCATGAGCGGTGCACCGTGTTGGCTGACGCCGTTGACGGTTGGCCTACTTGGCGTCGCGCGAGACTTCGAGTCCGAAGACCCACGCCGGGACTTCGCCGTCGAGATCTCGGACGCTGAGGGGGCGCTGTCGCTGGACTCAACCGCGAGCGAGGAACCACGATGTGAAGCCAGCTTCGTGCGAGCGGACGCGGCGACGATGGCCGCGATCGGGGAGCTCGTCCCCGAGACCGCGTTCTCGGATCGCCCGGAGCGGAGCGCCGATGGTGCTGTCGAGGTCTTCTCGCCCATCGATCGTGAGCGGTCTGCGCCCTACCTGCTCGTGATCAGCTGGCGCGCGCGGCTGACCCTCGTCGAGGGGCAGACCTCAGCCGCGGGCGCGTCGTTCGGCACCTTCAATCGTCTCCGCGCGGCGGTGGTCCGTCTCCGCGCGGCGGTGGTCGCGATCGCGCCGTGAGTGGCGGTTAGTTGCTGGTCGCGATCGGAGCCGTGAGCTCTCGTTCCCGGCGCGGCGCCATGAGCGGCAGCTGGTCCTGTACGTCGATCGGGTAGCGGCCGGTGAAGCAGGCGTTGCATAGCGCTTCTTCGGGGCGGCGGGTGGCGCGCACGAGCCCCGCGACGCTGAGGTAGCCGAGCGAGTCCGCGCCGATGTGCTCCTGGATCTCGGGGACGGTCTTGTTCGCCGCCAGCAGCTCCGCCCGCGTGGCCATGTCCACACCCAGATAGCAGGGGGAGATGATGGGCGGGGAGGCGATGCGGACGTGCACCTCGGCCGCACCCGCGCGCCGGAGGAGGTCGACCACGTGCGGCTTGGTCGTGCCGCGCACGATCGTGTCGTCCACGACCACGACCCGCCGGCCTTCGAGGACCTCGCGCATCGCGTTCAGCTTGAGGGCGACGCCCGCCTCGCGGATGCGCTGGTCGGGCTGGATGAAGGTGCGGCCGACATAGCGGTTCTTCACGATCCCGTCGCGATAGGCGAGGCCCCCCTCGCGGGCGAAGCCGATCGCGGCGGCGATGCCGGAGTCCGGAACGCCGATGACGAGATCGGCGCTTGGGGGCGCGGGGTGCTCGCGGGCGAGCTCCTCGCCCATACGCTCGCGGGCCAGGTAGATGAGCTCGCCCGAGAGATGGCTATCAGGGCGCGCGAAGTAGACATACTCGAGCGTGCAGTCGGCGGTGCGTTCGGCGTGCCCCATCGGAAAGAAGCTGCGCAGGCCCGTCTCATCGATTTGGATGACTTCGCCGGGCTCGACCTCACGCTCGATGGTGGCGCCGAGGTGTTCCAGCGCACAGCTCTCCGACGCGACCACCCAGCCGTCGCCCAACCGCCCCAGGCAGAGCGGGCGCACCCCCAGTGGGTCACGCACGGCGAAGAGGGTGTCCTGCGTCAGGATCGTGAGCGAGTAGGCCCCGCGGATCCGGCGCATGAGGTAATGGAAGCGCTTCTCCCAGTCGCCCGCGGGTGCGAGCGCGAGGAGGTGGGCGATCAGTTCGGTGTCGGCCGTGCCCTTGAGAGCGACACCCAGGGCCGTGAGGTCATCGCGCAGGGTGTCGGCGTTGACGAGGTTGCCGTTATGCGCGACCGCGATCTCGGCGCCGGTCTCGCCGTCCTTCACGACGATCGGCTGGGCGTTTCGGGCGAAGGAGCCGCCCGCGGTGCTGTAGCGCGTGTGCCCAATAGCGAGGTGGCCGGTCAGCTGCGCCAGGTCCTCTTCGTCGAAGGCCTGGGCAACCAGACCCATGCCGGTGCTCAGCCGGATCGTCTCGCCATCGCTGGTAGCGATGCCGGCGCTCTCCTGACCGCGATGCTGCAAGGAATAGAGCCCGTAGAAGGTGAGGCGGGCGACATCCTCCCCGGGTCCGTAGACGCCGAAGACGCCACAGGCCTCGCGCGGATGGTCGCTCCCGTCGCTCAAAGGCTGAGCCGCCCTTCGGCGCGTGGTCGCTGCCTCGCCCTGTCAGTATATCGGCGCACCTGCCCCGGGGCCACGATTGGGCGTGATGCCTGGCAGGAGTTGACCCGCAACCTCCTGGTCCGAAGCCAAACGCCGGGATTCAGGTGGGGGGTCGGGCGTGTTTGGGAAGGGGGCCGCAAGCGGCGGGGGGGGCCGCAA
>CAUYXJ010000112.1:0-8014 GCA_963577065.1 Dehalococcoidia bacterium
TTCCATCAGCTGCAAGCCGCGGGCGTGCCCGCGGCCCCGGTCCTGGAGGCCTCACGCGTCCTCGACGACCCCCACGTCCAAGCGCGACAGCTGTACCTGCCCCAAGAGCTGCAGGACGCCATCGGCACCTACAACTACCCGCGGCCGCTCTACGACTTCCCGGAAGCGGACGGCGGCATCAGGCGGCCCCCGGTCGCATTCGGACAGGACAACGAGTACGTCTACAAAGAGCTGTTGAGCGTCTCGGACGAGGAGTTCGCGCGCCTCATCGACGAGGGGCATATCGCCACGAAGTTCAGCGAGACGCTGTGACCCGATCGCGATGACCGAAGCGGGCACGGTGATCGCCGGCGACTGCGATCCCCGCTTCCGCCGCGTGCGCGAAGCGTTTGCGAAGAACTTCGCGGAGTCCGGCGAGATCGGTGCCTCGGTCGCGCTCGCGCTCGACGGCGAGCTCGTCGTCGATCTCTGGGCCGGCCACGCCGACCGCGCGAAGGCAACGCCCTGGGAACGCGACACCATCGTTCGCGTCTACTCCACGACGAAGGGTCTCGTCGCGCTGGCGGCGCACATGCTCGCCGATCGCGGGCTGCTCGACCTCGAGGCGCCCGTCGCTGCGGTTTGGCCAGAGTTTGCGCAGGCGGGCAAGGAAACGCTGCCGGTCCGCTATCTCCTCACGCACGAGGCCGGGCTGCCGGTGATCGACGAAGAGCTGCCCGCGGGCGCCGATCTCGACTGGGCGCGCATGGTGGGCGCGCTCGAGCGCCAAGCGCCCGTCTGGATGCCGGGGACGGAGCAGGGCTACCACACCAGAACCTTTGGCTGGCTCGTGGGCGAGGTCATCCGCCGGGTCAACGGGAAATCGGTGGGCGCGTTCGTGCGCGAGGAGATCGCGGAGCCGCTGGGCGTCGACTTCCTCATCGGCTTCGGCCCCGAGGAGGACGGCCGCGTCGCCGACCTCCTGCCCGCGAGGCTGCAGGCGGGCGCCGTAGGCAGCACGACGTCGAGCCCCCTCGCCGAGGCGACGAGCGACCCGGCCTCCCTCACCGCACGCTCGTTCAACCTCACGCCGCGGCAACGCGGCGATGGGCCGAACAGCCGCAGCTCGCGCGCGTCGGAGCAGCCCTCCGGCAACGGCCACGGCAACGCGCGCGCCCTCGCCACGGTGTACGGGGCCTTGGCGGCCGGCGGGGGCTGGCGCGGTCACCGGCTACTGAGCGAGGACGCCGTCCGGCGCGCCGGCGCCCAGCAGACGCTGGGACAGGACCTGATCCTGTGCTCTCCGGTCCGGCGCTCGCTCGGCTTCATGATGCCCGTGCCCGAGAGCGGCGACGCTCGCGGCCCGAACGCCTTCGGGCACCCGGGCATGGGCGGCTCGTTGGGCTTCGCCGACCCCGCCGCGGGCCTCGGCTTCGGCTATGCGATGAACCAGATGTGGGCGAGCACGATGGACGGCGGCGATCCGCGCGCCGAGCGCCTCGTGCGTGCCGCCTACGCTTCGCTCCGCTGAGCCGGGAGCGCGAGCGGAGCGAGACTTAGCCCGGCGAGCAGCAGCGAGGGCGGTCCCAGCGTCCAGGCCTCGATGCCCGCCAGGGGATCGGCGGGGGCAAGCGGACCCCGGCTGAGGACGACGAGCGGGAGGTCGGGGTAGCGCTCCCGCAGGAAGCGCAGGTTCTCCCACTCGACCACGCCCGCGTCACTCGGGAAACCGCTCACGGCGAGCAGCTCGACTGCGAGGCCGCGGCGTTCCGCGGCCTCGAGTGTGAGCGCGGTGTGGTTGAGCGTCCCGAGCGAGGGCCGTGCGACCACGACCAAGGAGGCGTCGAGGGCGGCGGCGAAGCTCGCCATATCGGTCTCGCCCGCGATGCTCACGAGGAGGCCCCCCGCGCCTTCGACAAGAGTTATGTCGTGCTGTTTCCGCAGCACCCGGCACGCCACGAGTGCCGCGGCCACATCGATCGGCCGTCCCGCGCGAGCGGCTGCGATCGCAGGCGCCAACGGCTCTGGCAGCGTGACGAGCGTCCGGATCGTGACGCTCGCATCGCCGAGCGCGGCCCGGTAGAACTCCTCGTCACCGTCTCGGGCCGGGTCGCTCGCGCCGGTCTGGAACGGCTTCACCAGGGCCACGCGTGCGCTCGGAGCCAACCTCGCCGCGAGCCAGCTCGCGACGACGGTCTTGCCGACGCCCGTATCGGTGCCCGTAACGAAGAGGGTCCGCGGCTCGCTCACACGGGCGGGGCGACGGCGGCGAGGACGCGATCGACGTCATCGACCGTGTGCGTGGCCATGAGGTTGAAGCGGATCCGGGCCGTGCCCTCGGGCACGGTCGGGGGGCGGATCGCTTTGGCGAGGACACCGGCCTCGCGCAGCGCCCGCTCGGCCGCGAGCGCCGCCTCGGCCGGGCCGAGCACGAGCGGCACGATCTGCGTCTCCGAGGTGGTGGCGGGGTGGCCGGCGGCGGCGAGGCCCTCGCGCAGGCAGGCGGCGAGGTCGGCGAGGTTCTCCCGGCGCTCCGGCTCGGCCGCAACCACGTCGAGGGCGGCCAACGCGGCCCCGACGCTGGCGGGAGGGAGGGCGGTGTTGAAGATGAAGGGCCGCGATCGGTTGAGGAGATAGTCGATGACGGTGGCGTTCGCCGCGACGAATCCGCCCGCAGACCCGAGCGCCTTCGAGAGCGTGCCGACGACGATCAGCCCCTCGCTGTCGAGCCCGAAGTGGCTGAGCGCCCCACCGCCGTCCGCCCCGAGCACGCCCGTCGCATGCGCCTCGTCGATGACGAGGATCGCATCGTGGCGGCGGGCGAGGGCGACGAGGCCGGGCAGGGGTGCGAGATCGCCGTCCATGCTGAACACCGTTTCGCTGACGATGAGCCGGCGGCGGCTGGGGGTGGCCGCCAGGAGCTCGCCGAGATCGTCGAGATCGAGGTGGCGGTAGACCTTGGTCGTCGCACCGGAAAGCCGGCAGCCATCGATGATCGAGGCGTGGTTGAGGGCGTCACTGAAGATGGCGTCCTCAGGGCCCGCGAGAGCGGTGAGGACACCCAGGTTGGCGAGATAGCCGGCGCCGTAGAGGAGCGCCCGCTCCTGCCCCTTGAGCGCGGCGAGGCGCTCCTCCAGCTCCTCATGGAGGGGCGTCGAGCCGCAGAGCAGGCGCGAGGCACTCACGCTCGCGCCGTAGGTGCGGGCGGCTGCGACCGCCCCCTCGATCACGCGCGGATCGTGCGCGAGCCCGAGGTAGTTGTTCGAGGTCAGGTTCAGGAGCGAGCGTCCGTCGATCGTGACGCGTTCGCCCTGGCCCGTCTCCGGGGTGAGCACGGTCCGGCGGAGGGCGCGGGCATCAAGCGCGGCGAGCTCCGATCCGAGTTCGCCCAGCCAGGCGCTAGTCACGGGGGACTCGGTCGAGGCCATAGGCGACCGCCTCCGTGATCCGGACGAGCTCGTCCTCCTCGATGGAGAGGGGCGGCATCAGCACGATAACGTCACCCAACGGGCGGATGAAGACGCCGCGCTCACGGGCCCCGAGACAAGCCCGCCAGCCCCCCTCGACGGCGGGCGCGAGGGGCTCACGCGTTTCCCGGTTGGCGACGAGCTCGAGGCCCACCATCAGCCCCTGCTGGCGGATCTCGCCCACCAGCGGGTGGTCGCCAAAACGCTCCTGGAGCAGAGTCGCGAGCAGTTCGGCACGACTCCGCACCCGCCCCAGCACGTCTTCGGATTCGAACAGATCGAGGCTCGCCAGGGCGGCCGCGCAGCAGATGGGATTGCCCGCGTAGGTGTGGCCGTGGAAGAGCTTGCGGCCCTCCTCGCCGTGGAAGGCGGCGTAGATCTCCTCGGTCGTCACGGTCGCAGAGAGGGGCAGGTAGCCCCCGGTGATGCCCTTGCCCAGGACGGTGATATCGGGCGTCACGCCCTCGAGATCGCAGGCGAACATCGCCCCGGTCTTGCCGAAGCCGGTGGCCACCTCATCCGCGATCAGGAGGGTGTCGAACTCGTCGCAGAGGGCACGGATGGCGGCGAGATGGCCCTCGGGCGCGACGATCATCCCGGCCGCGCCCTGCACCCGCGGCTCGACGATGACCGCCGCCACCTCACCAGCGTTGGCCTCGAGCGTCTCGCGCAGGCCCGCGACGCAGGCGTTCGTGCAGGCCGGCTCGCCCGCGCAGCGGCCGCAGCGGTAGCGGTAAGCGTTGGGGAAGCGCAACGGCTCGAACAGCATGGGCGCGTAGGCGTCGCGAAAAGGGCCCTCGCCGCCCACGCTCACCGCTCCGAGGGTGTCGCCGTGGTAGGCCATCTCGAGGGCGACGATGCCCTGCCGTGCGGGCTCCCCGCGGTTCGTCCAGTACTGGACCGCCATCTTCAGCGCGACCTCGACCGCGCTCGCACCGTTCTCGCTGAAGAAGACGCGGGTGCGTCCGGGCAGATGGGGCAGGAGGCGGCGCGCGAGCGCCAACGCCGGTTCGTGCGCGATCCCGAGGAGGGTGCTGTGCTGCAGCTTCGCCGCCTGCTCCTGGATGGCGGCGACGATGTGCGGATGGCTGTGGCCGTGCACGTTCGCCCAGAGCGAGGCGACCCCGTCGATGTATTCGTTCCCAGCGGTATCGATGAGGCGGTTGCCCTCGGCCCGCTCGACCACGAGCTGGGGCTCGCGCTCGAAGCGCGCCATCTGCGTGAACGGGTGCCAGAGGGGGTAGTCGTCGAGCGGTCGCGCTTCGGACATCAGCGAATCGTACCGCGGCTGCCCCTCGGGGCGGGCGCGGGGTATGCTGCGAGACCGTGCCGGACGACTTCAGCGAACGACTCGAAGCGCTCGTGCAGGCGAGCCTCGACAGGCGCGATCCCGGCCGCGACGGCCTCGCCTGGCTGCTCGGCGCCGACGACGACCGCACCCTCGAGATCGTCAACGCCGTGAGCCGCGTGCGCATCGCCGCCTTCGGCCGGCGGGTGAAGCTGAATCTGCTGCTGAACATCAAGAGCGGGCTCTGTCCCGAGGACTGCCATTACTGCTCGCAGGCGCGCGATTCGACCGCGCCCATTCCGACGTACTCGATGGTCGGCGAAGAGACTTTCTGCGCGGCCGCCTCACGGGCACGCGAACTGGGAGCGACGCGCCTCTGCCTCGTGGCAAGCGGGCGCGGCCCGACCGAGCGCGAGCTCGAGCACGTCGCGCGCGGCGTCGAGGCGGTCAAGGGCGGGGACGCCGCGCTGGAGATCTGCGCCTGCCTCGGGCTGCTCGACGACGGCCAGGCGGAGCGTCTCGGTGAAGCCGGCGTCTTCGCCTACAACCACAACCTCAACACGAGCGAGAACTTCTACGGCGAGATCTGCGAGACGCACACCTTTGCCGACCGTGAAGCGACCGTCGGCAAGGCGAAGGCGGGCGGCCTCTCGCCCTGCTCCGGGGCCCTCTTCGGGATGGGTGAGAGCGACGCGGACGTGCTCGACGTGGGCTACGCGCTGCGCGCGCTCGAGCCCGATTCGGTGCCGATCAACTTCCTCATCCCGATCGAAGGCACGCCCCTCGCCGGCGAGAACGCGCTCACGCCCCAGCGCTGCCTGCGCATCCTCGCCGTCTTCCGCCTGCTCTTCCCGCGCGCCGAGGTGCGCATCGCCGGCGGCCGCGAGGTGCACCTGCGCTCGCTGCAGCCGCTCGGACTCTACCTCGCGAACTCGATCTTCATCGGCGACTACCTGACGACGAAGGGCCAGGCCGCGGAGGCGGACCTCGCGATGATCGCGGATGCGGGGTTCGAGGTAGAGGGGGGTGGCCCGCCGGTCGCGGCCGGCCACGGCCCGGTCGCGCTGAAGCAGGGCGTGTTCGATTGACGCCCCGCAGGGCGAGTTCAAAGTTCAGAGTTCAAAGTTCAGCGTAGAACGAAGGCCAGTCTCGGGCGCCGTCGGCGTCCAGCTTCGGGGTGAGTTCAGGGTTCGAAGTTCAGAGTTCAGCGAGGGACGGGCGGGGGACCAGCGGGCGGGGTTCAAGGTTCAGTGTTCTCAGCGCGACGAAGGCCAGTCGCGGGCGCCATCCGCGTCCAGCTTCGCGAGCGTGGCCGCCTCGAGGTCGATCGCGAAGGCCTGCGCGAGCGCGTGGAGGAGCACGTTCACGTCCGCCAGCTCGCTGGCGAGCCGCTCCGGATCGAAATCGCCATAGATCGGCGCCCACGTCGGTTTGAGCGCACGGCCGACTTCGCCCAATTCCTCGAGCAGGTGAGCGAGGATCTGGAGGAGCTCGGTGGTAAACCCGCGCTCCGCCCGAACGGCGGTGATGTGGGCCTGCAACTCGGCGCACTGCATCGCGCGAATGATAGTTCAGCTCGCTCCGCTCGGGCCCCTCCCCACGCCCCGCCCGCGCTCGTCTGCTCCGACTCTGCGGCCTTGCGGCCGCTCCGGCTCCGCGCTCGCTTGATGCTTTACGGCTCGCTACGCTCGGGCCCCTCCCCGGCCAGCCCTCCCACGCTCGTCTGCTCTGGCTACGCCTTCGCGCTCGCTTGATGCCTTACAGCTCGCTCCGCTCGGGCCCCTCCCCGGCCACCCCTCCCACGCTCGTCTGCTCCGGCCTCGCCTTCGCGCTCGCTTGAGCGCTCGCTCCGGTCGGGCCCCTCTCTGAACCCTGAACTCCTCGTATCGTGTCGGCGGATCGAAGGAGCGCAGCGCATGAAGATCTCCGGATTCGCAACGCAGGTCGTCGAGCTCTCCGGCGAACGGGGACCACTGGGCGAGATCCCGGGGCGCATCAGCTCCCGCTACGTGACGTTGCGCCTGCGCACGGACGACGGGATCGAAGGGATCGCCTACGCGGCCTACGTCTCCCGGGCGATGGTGCCCGCCTTGAAAGCCGCCCTGGACGGCCTCTGCGAGCTCGCGATCGGGCGCGATCCCTTCGAAACCGAGCAGATCGGGCACGACCTGCGCATGGCGAACGGGGGCACCGCTCCCGCCGGGCTCGTCACGCGCGCGAGCTCGGCGATCGACATCGCCCTCTGGGACATCAAAGGGAAGGCCCTCGGCCTGCCCTGCTGGAAGCTCCTCGGCGGCAGCGAGGGGCGCGCGGCCGCCTACGGCAGCGGCCACCTCTGGCGCCACTACGACCTCGACGAGCTGCGCGAGTGGGGCCCGAAGCTGGTGGAAGCGGGCTTCACGGCGATGAAGCTGCGTTGCGGCGCCGAGGCCACGCCCGCCGCCGAGGTCGAGCGCATGCGCGTCCTGCGCGAGGCCGTCGGCGACGATGTAGACATCATGATCGATATCAACCAGGGCTGGAACGTGCACCAGGCAATAGCGATCGGCCGCGCCCTCAGCGAATACGGCCTCTACTGGCTCGAGGACCCGACCCAGCACCAGGACTACGCCGGCCTGGCCCGCATCGCCGCCGCCCTCGATCCCCCCGTGTGCTCGGGGGAGTACCACTACGGCCTCGTGCCCTTCCGCCACATGGTGGAGGCGCGCTCGATCGACATCATGATGGTCGACCTCTTCCGCGTGGGCGGCTTCACCCAGTACCTGAAAGCCGCCCACCTCGCCGAAGCGTTCAACCTGCCCATCGTCACGCACCTCGCTACGGAGCTGTTCGTGCACGCGGCCGCAGCGACGAACACGCTCCTGCTCGAACACGTCCCCTGGGCTTTCCCCCTCTTCGAGGAGGTGCCACGCGTGGAGGCGGGCACGGTCGTCATCCCCGAGGGCCCGGGGCTCGGGCTGCGTTTCGACGAGGCCGCGATCCGGGCGATGGCCATCGACGAATAGGTGAGGAGTTCAGGGTTCAAAGTTCAGAGTTCAAAGAGGAGGGGGCCGGCGCGGACGGCCAGCTGAGGAGTCCAGCGTTCAGAGAAAGACGGCAGCGTAGCGCGCCAATGGCCAACTGCTAACGATGAGTTCAGTGTCCAGAGAGGGACCCGTGACGTGTTCAGCGCTCAGCAGGGCCGGGTCGCTCGCCTCCCGCTCCCTCTCTGAACGTTGAACTCTAAACTCCGCCACTGGCTGCTCTTCGACGGCGATTGCGACTTCTGCGGTCGCTGCGC
>CAUYXJ010000113.1:0-7962 GCA_963577065.1 Dehalococcoidia bacterium
CCGAGCAGGGCTTCAATCCCCCGGTCTGCGTGATTACGGTCAACGACAGGGTCAGGTTCAAGAACCTGGATAGTGTGGTGCACCAAGCGTTGGTGGAGGCGGTCGGGGGCGTGCCCCCGACTTGGGACACGGGGGCGATCCAGCCGGGCGAAACGACCTCCAGCGCCTGGGGCATCACCGTCGACACGAAGCTGAACTACCACGACCCCGGGTTTCCCGCGCTCACGGGCCTGATCGATGCGATCCAGCCGGCCTTGCACCCGCAGGTGGCCTGCACGCCGTGGACGCCCACGCCGACCCCTACCAACACGCCCACGCCAACCCCCACACCGAGCCCAACACCCACGCCCGACCCCCGTTCGGCGGTGATGCCGGAGATCAGCCGGGGGGAGTAAAGCGGGAACGGCCTGGAGATCGTCCGGCGGCACCGCCCACAGGTGGCCGAAGACGGCCTCCACAAGGTGGGGGGATTATCGGTATCGCGACGGGGACGTTCCCTTGGTAGTTGAATGTGGGATGCCGACGCTCTTGGCGATGATCGTTGGCATACTCGGGGCGCTGTTCAACTTCCGCTTTCGTTAGTCAGCGGCTGCTGTCGCGTGAGCCGCGGCGTTCCGTACCCTCGTGCGGCTGCTGAGTCGCGTTCACTCCCACGGTCCCCTGCATATCCTCTTCGTCGTTGATGGGCTTGAGGTTCTACACGCGGGCCTCGTTCGGCGCCAGTTACGGCGCACTCGCCGCGGTCGTCAGAGTAACGATCTCCTTGATCAGATAGCTCCGCGGATCTTCCTCATGTTGACCTCGACGTAGTGGCCGCGGAAGACGGGCTCGGGTCGGATGACCTGGACCTTGAACGTCTCCTCGACGACGGTCGCCCTTTGGTGGTGGCCGTGGCGACGTTCAGGATCGGCCGCTCGTAGAACTGCGGCGCCGTCTTTAGTCCCCGCCGCTCACCAGTCCGGGCACGTCCGCGAGCTGTTCGGCCACGAGCACACCGGCGGCGCGAAGCAGCGCCGCTTTGGCGGCGGCGCTGTCCTCCTCGCGCTGGACGAGGCTGCCCGCGTGTCCGAAGCGGACGCCGGGCATCTCTGCCATGAAGTCGCCGGCGATGAAGCTGACGATGCGCAGGCGCGTCCCCGCCGTCCGCAGCCGCTCCGCGAGCTCCGCCTCCATGCCCCCTCCGGGCTCGCTGAAGGTCACGATCGCCTCGGTCTCGGGGTCGGCCTCGAAGAAGGGCAGGAGATCGGCGAAGGAGGAGCCGACGATCGGGTCGCCGCCGATCGAGACCGCGGTCGAGACGCCCTGGCCGTTCTGCGCGAGGAGGCTCGCCAGCTCCGTCGTCATGCCCCCGGAGCGCGACATGATGCCCACGCCGCCGGGGGCGAAGCTCTTCACCGCGTCGACGGCCGGGCCGCCGACGCTCCCGACCTTCGTCTTGCCGGGCGCGATCAGCCCCATGCTGTTCGGGCCGATGATGCGCACGGCCTTGCTCGCAGCGAACTCGACGACCTGCGCCACGTCCAGCCGCGGCACCCGTTCGGTCACGATCACCATGAGCGGGATGGCATAGGTGATGCACTCAAAGGCGGCGTCCCGGACCGCGGGCGGGGGCACAGCGATGACGACGGCGTCGACGGCGTGCTCGGCGAGCGCGGCCTTGACCGTGTCGTAGACGGGCACGCCATGCACATCGCGCCCGCCCCGCCCGGGCGTGACACCGGCCACGACCAGACCCCCGTAGTCGAGGGTGTCGCGCGTGAACGAGACCGCCTCGCGGCCGGTGATCCCGAGGATCAGGATGCGCGTCGAAGCGTCGATGAGGATGCTCATGCGCTCGTCCAGAGCTCAAGCGGAACGTCCTCGCTGCGCCAGAGATACCAGCAGGCGATGGTGGCCCAGGGATGCCAGGGCGCGCCGATCTCCTCGATCTCGGGGGGCTTCGGCGGGGCGTCGAGCGAATACAGACGCTGGATCGCACGGTTCAGGCCGACATCCGCGGTGGGCAGCACGTCCGGCCGCAGCAGCTGGAACATCAGGAACATCTGGGCGGTCCAGACCCCGACCCCCCGCACCTGCGTGAGGTGCGCGATGATCTCGTCGTCGCCCCAACTCGCGAACTGATCGGTGCTGAGCTGGCCTTCCGCGAAATGGGCGGCGAGGTCGTGGAGGGCGGCCGCCTTCTGCTGCGAGACACCTGCCGACCGCAGCGTCTCCTCCTCGGCAGCAAGCACCTGTTCAGGCTCCGGGAAGAAGCCGTGGATCGAATCGTCGGCCTCGCCGAACAGCGCGACGAAGCGGCCGAGGATCGTTCCCGCCGCCTTGCCGCTCAGCTGTTGGAAAACGATGGCGCGCGCCAACGCCTGAAAGGCGAAGGGCGACGGCTCGCGCAGTTTGGGAGGCCCCACGACTTCGATCACTCGTGGCAGGACGTCGTCGGCCGCGCCGAGGTGACGGAGTGCCTCCTCGAGATCGATTCCCGCGTTCATTATCCCGAGACCGTAGCGAGCGCGCCCCCAAGCGGCCAGCGCGGCGCGGGCGGTCGCTCAGTCCGAGCGCGGATTCGGGTCCAGCTGCGGGAGCAGCGAGCGCGGGGCACGCCGCCGCCAGGAATCCGCCAGCAGCTCCGCGAGCTCGGTCCGGTCCACCGCCGCGAGGCGCACCTGCATCATGTCGTGCTGCTCGTAGTGAGGCGTCCAGAAGAACTTCTCCGGTTCCGTCTGGGCGAGCATCTCCCGCTCCTCGCGCTCCACCCAGAGCACGAGCGACTCGCCATCCTGGTGCAGGCGCGCGAAGAGCTTGTCCTTCACGCGGAAGCCCGGCTGACCGTAGGACGGCCGCTCGATCGTCGCCGGCAGCGCGAGCGCGAGTTCGCGAACATCGTCCGGCCCGACCATCACCGCGATAGTACCTGCCCGGCGACCGGGCGGGCGCCTCGCGTAGACTCAGCGGGCCATGCCACCAGACACCACCAATCCGTTCTCGCTCGAAGGCAAGACAGCGCTGATTACCGGCGGATCGCGCGGCATCGGCTACGCCATCGCCGAGGCGTTCGTCGATGCCGGTGCGCGCGTGGTCATCAGCGCCCGGGGCGAGGATGCGCTGAACGAGGCGGCGGTCCGCCTCGGCGCGAACGCGATCGCGCGCCGCTGCGATATCGCCGACCCCGAGGACGTGCGTGGGCTCGTCCGGGAGGCGAGCCGCCTGGGCGCGATCGACGTGCTGGTTAATAACGCCGGGATCAGCCCCTTCTACAAGCGTGCCGAACAGACGACGGCCGATGACTTCGACAGCGTCGTCGCTGTGAACCTACGTGGGGCCTACCTCTGCAGCACCGAGGTCGCCAACCGCCTCTTCGCTGAGGAGCGGCCGGGGAGCATCGTCAACGTCAGCTCCGTCCTGGGACTGCACGTCGATGAGCGCCAGGCCGTCTACGCGGTGACGAAGGCGGCGCTATTGCAGATGACAAGGGCGTTCGCGCTGGAATGGGCCGATCGCGGTGTGCGCGTGAACGCGGTTGCACCCGGCTGGACCGAGAGCGATATGACCGGGCAGCTCTTCGAGAGCCGCCACGGCGCGCGGCTCAAAGGGGATATCCCCCTCGGCCGCTTCGCTACCCCCGAGGACACGGCGGGCGCGGCCCTCTACCTCGCGAGCGACGCGAGCAGCTACGTCACGGGCGCGACGATCACGATCGACGGCGGCCGCTCCCTCCGCTAGACATATCGATGCAGATCTGTGATGCTTTGATGCATGCGTACGACGATCCGGCTCGACGACCAGCTACTCGCCCGGGCGAAGGAGCACGCAGCTCGCACTAGTCGCACACTCACCGCAGTAATCGAAGACGCGCTCCGTCGCGCTCTCGCGGATGCGAGCCGCTCGCCGGACCGGCCGGTGCCGGTCTTCCCGACATTCCGAGGCGACGGGCTACAGCCGGGCGTCGATCTCGATGACTCGGCCGCCCTCCTTGAGCGCATGGACGAGCGGTGATCGTCACGGACGTCAACGTTCTCGTGTACGCGCATCGCGAGGAGGCCGAGCAGCACGCGGCGTATGCGCGTTGGCTCGACCGCCAGGCGCGTTCGGACGAGGCCTTTGGGGTCAGCGAACTCGTTCTCTCGGCGTTCGTGCGGATCGTGACTCACCCTCGCATCTTCAAGATTCCGAGCCCGTTGGGAGTGGCTTTGGACTTCGTTCAGGCGATCCGTTCCCTCCCGAATGCCGTAGTCGTGGCGCCCTCGGAGCGGCACTGGGGGACCTTCGTCCGGCTTTGTGAGGCTGCTGGCGCCCGCGGCAACCTCGTGCCCGATGCGTACCTTGCGGCGTTAGCGATCGACACGGGGAGCGAGTGGATTACGACGGACCGCGACTTCAGCCGGTTCCCGGGACTGCGATGGCGCCACCCCCTCGCCAGCTAAGTTGCGAAATTCCACCCCGGCTCGCTGCGTTAGGTATTCGTCCGAAGAGGTCGACGTACTCCGGATGGCGAAAGACGCGGCTGAGGGTCGGTCACCTCCTCCCACCTTGCCCAGCCTGTGAAGGCGACGGACAAGGTGATTCGCTGCCTGAGAGGTGACACCTGAGGAAGTCCCGCAGAGTGGGGAGATGGAAGACCGGTCGGCCGAGTCTTGAGGCACTCTCTCCTTACGAACTAAAGAATGGGCGCTTGGACCTGGCCTTGTATTCAAGTGAGAGTTGACCATGGGCGATGAGAGTCGCGCTTACTCAACTGCGCTTGCCTACAGGTCGCATCGGTCTCAGAGGCGGCTCTATCCGTGAGCGAGCATGGCCGCACCTTCCCCTTGCGCCGCACGGTGCGAGAATGCCTCCCCTCGCGTGGAGCAGCGGGAGGAGGACCCGTGTCGTCTAGGACCAGCTGCCGGAGCGATCACCCGCGCACGCGGCCTGCGGAGGTGCCTTCACCAGGCCGGCGGGAACGCTCGTGACTGCGCCTCAGTTCTACGAGCGGCCGAGCCTCAACATCGAGACGTACGACGCCCGCGCGACGGAGATCCCCGGCGGCGACGACATCGCCTTCTTCCGCGCACTCGCCGCGGAGGCGGGCGGGCCGGTGCTCGAGCTGGGGTCGGGCACGGGTCGCGTGACCTTGCCGGTAGCCGAGTCCCGTTTCGAGATCGTGGGCCTGGAGCGTTCAGAGGCGATGCGGGCCTTCGCAGGGGCGAAGCTCGCCGCCGGGGAGGGGGCGGTTCGGGAACGGGTCGAGTTCGTGCCCGGCGACATGGCCAGCTTCGATCTGCAACGCACGTTCGCTCTCGTGATCGTCCCCTACCGCGCGTTCCAGATGCTGCACACGCCCGAGGAGCAGCGAAGCTGCCTCGCCGCCATCCGCCAACACCTCACGCCCGGCGGCCGCGTCGCGCTCAACCTCTACGACCCCTGGCTCGATGTGCTCGCCCCAGGAGGCTCGCCAGACGACGACCGCGAGCACTTCCACGAGATGATCGTGGAGTACCCGGCGACCGGGAACATCGTCGAGGTAGACACCATCTCCCGCGAGACCGATCAGGTCCGGCAGCTGTCCACGGAGATCTGGGTGTTCCGTGAAGTCGACGATGCCGGGGAGACCGTGCGCGAGGAGCGGGAGACGCTCACGATGCGCTGGACCTACCGCTACGAGATGCGCTACCTGCTCGAGCTCAGCGGCTTCGACGTTCTCGCCGAGTACTCGGATTACGATCGCGCCCCGCCCGCATACGGCGGCGAACAGATCTGGGTCGCGAGACCACGCCGGTAGCGGGCAACGAGCGGTAGCGCCGCAAGCCTGTCGCCAACGGCGCCCGCCGGAACGGACCGCCAACGTCCCGTCCCAACGCAGACCGCCCCACCAGATTCGAGAATCTGGCGGGGCGGTCGGATGGTCGCAGTTCGCGAGGGCCTAGGAGGCGCCTCCGGCAGCGTCGACGGCCGCGAGCGGCTTCGCCGGCTCGTTGCCGGCGTCCGTCACGTGCTGGCGCATGTCCTCGGGGACATCGGGCAGGCCGACGATGAACAGGCCCTCGTCGACGGGCGGCGGGACATCGAAGACGTTGTTGAACTTGTGCACCGCGTCCCAGATGCCGATGCCGATCGTCAGCTCGACGACCTGGTCCTCGGTGAAGTGCTCCTTGAGGCGGTCCATGAAGGCGTCATCGACGTTGTTGGCGTGGTTGAGGATGAAGTCCTCAGCCAGCGACAGCGCCGCCTTCGTGCGCTCGGGGAGATCCGAGTTTCGATAATCGAGCATCTTCTCGATCATCTCCTCGTCCATGCCTTCCTGCTGCGCCGCAGCAGAGCGAGCGGGGATTCAGTAACGACATCCGTTTGTGTTCGAGGAATAGAGGCGGACCAGCTCCTTCAGAACCGGGTCCAGCGTGCTGTGCGACCACAGCAGCCCGTAGTTGTACATGAAGCCCTTGAAGAGGTCAGGGCGGTGTCCGTAGACCCCACCGAACCCCTTCATGTCCCCAGCTTCGCTGACTCGCGGCATCGCGTGCTCCTTCGCGTATCCTGCCGGGCAGTATAGCCCCACAGGCGAACGCGCAGGCGCCCCCGGGCTCCGGATGGTGCGCTCACGGGAAGAAAAAGCCGTGGCGCTGAGGACCTCCAGCGGCCAACCAAATGCGGGTCAACGCCGTCGCTCCGACGTTCGTGCCGACCGCAATGAACGACTACGGCGGGGGAACCCCCGGCGTCGAGATGCGCATCGAGCTAGCAGCGGACAACCCGATCGCAAAGGGTTCATCGAGCTGAAGCGCTCGCTCGCAGCACAACCGCCGACTGCGCGCACCCAACCCTGGCCGTGGCGAGCGGCCACTTCAGCGAGCGACATCACCGGCCGGTAATCCCGGTCGCGGGCGCTCACCACCTCCTGCGCCTCCCCGAGCCGCGCCGGCCGGAGTAACGTTCCGCCGCACGATGGGGGCCCAAACGCGACGTCGTGACGAACTCCGCGCCGCTCTTCGGGCGGCGAGAAAGAAGCTGCTCGCTGCCGCAGGGAGCCTGAGCGACGACGATCTCCGCCACCGTCCCAGCGACGATGGCTGGTCGGCGGTTGAGATCCTCGCGCACCTGATCGACGTGGACCGGCATTGGCTGCGCCAAGCGCTCGCCATCGCCGCCGGCCCTGCGCACGTGTTCGAGCACTTCGATGACAACCGCTGGAAACAGGAGAACACCGGCGTCCGTCACCACAGGCCCTCCGTTGTCCATTCCCAGCTCCAGGCTTCTCACGCGGAGGTCATCGCCACGATCGCGGCCCTGACCGATGAGGAGTTGGGGCGCAGCGGGATCCACCCCCGCGGCCACGTCTACACGGTCGGGGATGTGTTCGGGCGCTATGACGACCATGACGAGGCGCACGCTCGGCAGCTCCACGAGATCTGCGAGATGCTGGCGGGCGAGCGCAGCTAGTCCTGCGGCGCAAGCTCCTCAGGCGGACGATCGAAGATGATGCGGCGGAAGGACTCCGCGAGCTCGAAGGGCTGGTCCTTGGCTTGGCCCCGGGACATCTGCACGACGAAGTCGGCGATGCCTTCGTCGAGCTGGCTGGGATGCGCGAGCAGCGCCTGCTTCTTCAGCTCGATCGTCTCGGCGATGTCCACCCAGACGTTGGCCTCGTCACTGCCACCCATCCAGAGCTGGGCGACTTTGTGCGGCTCGAGGCCATCGCTGAGGAGCTCGGGGAACGTGAGCCGGTCACGCGCGCTGGGGAAGATGGCATCCACCGTGGCATCGCCGCTCGCGCGGTGGTCGGGGTGGTTGGGGTAGCTCCCGAGTATGAAGCGCGTGGTGGGGTCGAAACAGAGGACGACCTCGGGCCGGTGCTTTCGAATCAGCCTGGTGATGTCCCGGCGGAGGTCAAGAGTGGGGACGAGGTAGCCGTCCTCGTAGCCGAGAAACTCGAAATGCTTGACCCCGAGGATGCGACCCGCCGCCCGCTGCTCCGCTTCGCGCGTCTCGGCG
>CAUYXJ010000114.1:0-7768 GCA_963577065.1 Dehalococcoidia bacterium
CTACCGAACGCCCGGGCGCATCGGAACGAGTGGCGACTTCCTCACGAGCCCGGCGATCCACCCCATGTTCGGCTGGGCGGTCGGGGGGTGGTGCGAGTGGCTGTGGGGAGCCCTGGGGGAGCCCGCACCCTTCACCGTGATCGAGCCGGGAGCGGGCGAGGGCGCGCTCGCAAGCACGATCCTCGACTGGGCGGAGGGGAGGGGCGGCGGCTTCGTGACCGCCCTTCGTTATGTAGCGATCGAGCCGAACGCACGCGGCACGGACCCCCGCGTGGAGTGGTGTGAGGGAGCACCGGAGCCAGTCGAAACCGGGATCGTGCTCTCGAACGAGCTGTTCGACGCCCTCCCCGTGCGGCTCTTCGATGCCGACGCCCGCGGGCCCGTCGAGGTGCACGTGCGCTGGGACGGGAGCGGCTTCGTCGAGGCCCGGGGCAGCGTCGCGTCGATCGAGGAAGCGCCCACGAAGGGACGCTTCGAGGTCAGCGGGCGGGCGCACGCGACAATGTCCGCGATGTGCTCCCTGATCGAGCGCGGCGCGGTGCTCACCTTCGACTACGGTTACCCCCAGGAGGAGCTATGGGCTGACTGGCGCGCGCAGGGCACGCTCCTCAGCTTCTACCGCCACACCGCCCATGAGGATCCCTACCAGCACGTCGGCGAGCAGGACCTGACCGCGCACGTCAACCTCTCCGAGCTCCAGGCGGCGGTGGAGGACGCGGGCTTCGCGACCCATGGCCCCGTCACTCAGGCTGCCTTCCTCACGGAGCTGGGATCGGGACAGCTGGTCGAGAGCGCCCGCGCCGACCTTCCCGAGTACTTCGCCCGCCGGCGAGCGCTGCAACAGCTGAGCGACACGGCCGGGCTGGGCCGCGTACGCGTGCTCGCGGGAACGCGGGGCGCCGCGGGCGTCCCGCCCGGATTCGGGGCCGAGGCGTGAGCGCGGAGGAGCGCGAGCCGGCCACGGCGGCGCCCGCGCGGGAACAGCCGATCGCCGTCGGCGAGCCTGCCCCGGACTTCCGTTTGCCCGCGATCACGTCCACCGGCGAGCAGATCGAAGTAGACCTCGCCGCGACTCTCGTGAACGGCAGGGCGCTGCTGCTCTTCTATCAGGACGACGGCATGCCCATCTGCACGAGCGAGCTGAAGGCTTTCGCGCAAGAGCACGAGCTCCTGGCCCAGGCGAACGTGCAGGTCTTCGGCATGAACACGAACGGGTTGGGATCGCACGCCCGCTTCCAGGAGCGCGACCACTTCCCTTTCGCGCTCGTCAGCGACTTTTACGGCGACGTCGTACGGGCCTTCGGTCTCTGGGACGTCGACGCGCGCAAGTCGCGGCGGGCGCTGGTGGTAGTCGGTGAGGACGGCCTCGCTGCCTACGTCGAACCGCATTTCAACCCCGGGAACCTCAGTGCGTTCGAGGCCGTGTTCAGGGCGCTGGGCCTTATGTAGGCGTCTCCCCCGGGGAGATTCTTCCCAACGCTGCTAGGGCGAGCGCAAGCACACCGTGCCGTGGCGATCGACGGCACCGGAGCGGTTGCGGTCGAGGGCGGGACGTTCGGGGACGATAGCGTGAAAGAGCAGCACCAGAGGCATCGATCCCACCGCCAGAGGCCCTGCCACCGCCAGCAGATCTACTCACGCCAGAGAGACGTACTCGTCGACGTATGGGACGCGGGCGGCGCTGGGTTCAACAGAGCCGTACGGTGATGGTGCCCCTCACGGCCACCTTATTGGCCATCCTCGTGGGCGTAACCGCGGCGGCCAGCTCGACCCAGGAAATGGTCACCGTGGGCTTCCACGACGACTTCTTCGAGCCGCAGACTGTGCGGATCGTGGCGGGGACCGAGGTCGTGTGGGAGGCCCGCGGCCCCTTCCTCGTTGGCCACACCGTCACGAGCGTCGAGGGCGTGTTTGATTCCGGCCTCGACCCCTACCTCGTGGCTGGCGACTCGTTCGCATTCACGTTCCAGGAGCCGGGCACCTACGTCTACTACTGCCAATTCCACGGATCAGCGGCCGGCACGGGGATGTTTGGGGTGATCGTGGTCGAGCCCGCTCCAACGCCCTCCCCGGAGGCGACCGCGACGAGCACGAGCACCAGTACTGCTACTGTGACCGTGGCCACTGTGACCGAGGAACCAGCGGAGCCCAACGCACGGGCTGACGCAGACACGGGCGCTGCTGCTGAACAGGAGGACGGCGCCCGTGGCACACCATCCGTCCCCGGCGCGAGCGAGCCGGATGAGGGCAACTCCCTCAACCTCGGCCTCGTCGCTCTGCTGGCAGCGGGGGCCCTCCTGCTCGCTGCCGGTGTGGGCGCGTTCTGGCGCCGCCACTGACGCTAGGCCGGCTGGAAGCGCCTCCGCGGGGGCTTTACCGAAGTCCTGCTAGCGTCACCGCAACCACACGGTGACGCCTCGAAGCCGGTCCGGCCGCTCGGCGCCACCGCTTCGCGTTCGGGGAGTGCTTTGATGACACGACGACAGATCCTGATCGGCGGAGGCGTGTCGTCCGTCGTCGTCGTCGGGCTGGTGGCCTTCGCCTTCTGGTGGGTCGTCCTTCGCGACGACGCGCCCCCTGCGGTCTCGCTCGCCGGCGCGGTCTCGTCGCTCGCCGACGAGACGCCGGCTGCTACCGGGGATGACGCCGAGGGCACCCGACAGCCCGAGCCGACAGCGCCTTCCGATCAGCCGGACCCCACAGAGGCCTCGGTGAGTGCGATCGAGCTCAACGGCTCGTGGACCGTAGCGAGCGTCGGCGAGACCTTCGTCGGCTACCGCGTGAAAGAGGAACTCGCGAGTGTGGGCTTCAAGACCGCCGTCGGCCGCACCCCGACGGTCGAAGTCAGTCTGACAATCGTGGGGCGCGATCTCACGGAGACGCTGATCGTTGCGAACCTGCAGGATCTGGAGAGCGACGACTCGCGACGCGATGGTCAGCTCGACCGCAAAGCGATCGAGACGAACAGCTTCCCGACCGCGACGTTCGAGCTCACGGAGCCGATCGCGCTCCCAGCGAGCTTTGCCCAGGGTGGAGCGATCAGCATCCTCGCTCAAGGGACGCTCACCCTGCACGGCGTCACCCGGGCTGTGGAGGTCCTCATCGACGCCGAGGTGGTTGACGGCATCATGGTCGCGGTCGGCTCGATTCCAATCCTGTTCGCCGACTACGACTTCGAGGCGCCCTCGAGTGCGGCCGTCCTCTCAGTCGAGGACAACGGCATCATGGAGTTCCAGCTCTTCCTCGCGAAGGCCGGATAGAGGAAGTCGACGGGCAGCTCATCACATTGGGCAGCCAGAGCCGTGGGGCACAACGAAAGAGGGGGTGGCCGGATGGCCACCCCCTCTTCGTATTTGCTGGCTCGGCCCGATTAGGAGCGAGTGTAGACGTAGGTCACGCGGCCAGCGGCCACGATCGCGACGATGCCGATGACAGCCGCCGCGATCAGCGCCGCGAGCAGGCTCGCGGAGAGGCCGCCGTCACCGTCGATCGCAAGGCCGGCGTTACCGACAACCGGTGCACCGGGATCCCCAGTGACCTGGAACGACACGCTCATGCCGCTGCCATAGTGACCGTCGAAGTCTGGAAACTTCACATTGCAGATTAGCACGTAGCTGCCAGCCGTCAGATTCGCGGTGAGCGTCTCCATCGCTCCCGCATCGAACGGCATCTCGATACTTGCGACCACATCGAGGCCGGAGAGATCGGCTTCGCCCTCAGCGACGATCGGCAGCGCATCTGCCGCAAGGTCGGTGCGAATCACATAGAAGTTGTGGGGGAAGTTCCCCGTATTCTCGACGTTGAACGTCACCTCGCCGGCCTCTACGGTGCCGACGTCGGGAGCGACGTTGAATTCGCTCAGCGAGACGCCGACCGTCCCGTCGGCACTCGCCGACGCAGGGATCATGAGGAGCGCGGCGAGCGCTCCAGCAACCGCTACCGTGCGAAGCACGGCCTTTCTCGTACGCATAGATATCCCACCTTTCGGGCCCAGGCTTCGCCTAGGCCGTTCGTCTTTACGTGGCGAAACGGGAGGGTGATGCCCCTCGGGACATAAGCGTTCGGGTTTCATGAAGGATAGCGCGAGCCCATCGGCTTGGCGCCGCCAGGATGCGTTCCGTGTCGCGGATTCGTCTCCGCCCCGCCCGCACCGGAGACCAGGCCCGCCTGATCGCGCTCCAGCGAGACACGATCGGGTCGAGCTACCGCCCTTTTCTCGGAGACGCGGTAGTCGACGGATTTATCGGCAGCGGCGCCGTGGAGGCCTACGTCGAGACCACGATCGAACGGTGCCGCGTCCTCGTGCTCGATGGGCAGATCGTCGGCTGTGCCGTCTTGGAGGCCGATCTCCTGGACCTGATGATGATCGAGCCGCCGCGCCAGCGGCAGGGCCTTGGCAGCCGGCTCCTCGCGGAGGTCGAGCGCGACCTCTTCGCCCAGCACCCGGAGATCCGGCTCGAGAGCTTCGCCCTGAACAACCAAGCAAACGTGTTCTATCGCAAACACAACTGGACTGAGGTCGAACGCTTCGCCGACCGCGAATCTGGGGTCGACAAGCTGCTGTTCACGAAGCGCCGCGAAACGAGCGGCCGCGTCCGTTGACGGCGCGATCGCCGCGTTCCAGCATGGAGCGATGGCCGCCTACTCCGATGCCGTCATGGAGCACTTCGAGCACCCGCGCAACGCCGGCACGATGGACGCACCGGACGGCGAGGCGACGGTCAGCAACCCCGTCTGCGGCGACCGCATGCAGGTCATGCTGCGGGTCGTCGACGGCCGCATCGAGAAGATGCAGTGGCTCACGCGCGGCTGTCCCCCGGCTATCGCCACCAGCTCCTTCACGAGCGAACTCGTGGAGGGCTGGACGCTCGCAGAGGCGGAGAGCCTGACGCGGCACGCGATCGCGGAAGGGATCGGCGGTCTGCCGAAGGACAAAGTGCACTGCAGCGTGCTCGCGGCAGACGCCATTCGGAAGGCCATCGCGGACCACCGTCAGCGCTCCGCCTAGCCTCGCGCCCCGCTCTGTGCATTCGGTCACAAACGGTCGTATGATTCCGCCAACGGTGGCAGAGACTCTCTAGCGATGATCGAGGCCCTACCCCTGCTCTACAGCCCGATCGCTCTGGGCGTGATTTTCGTCCTCATCTGGGCAACTTCCAGCGTCATCTTCACAATCCCCGCCTTCGCAACCCGCGGCACGACACAGATGGTGTGGCTCGGGGCCGCGGGCTTCGTGCTTACGGTCGAAGGCGTAGCCCTCGTCACGCTCGCCGTCCTCAACAGCCAGGGCAAAATCCTTTGAATGCGCCCCGCGGGCTCCCTTCTGGGCGCTTAACGCCGGCCTAGGAAGGCCTTCGCTTCCGGCATCTCCTGCCCGAGGCGCTTCCTCCACCCGGATCTAGGCACGGACCCTCAGCACGACCACGGTCGTGAAATCGGTGCCGTCAATCTGGAAGGCGTAGCAGCCCCCGCCCCGCACGACCACGCCCGAAGGCCAATGGCTCGTCCCATCCACCGGAGTCGCGTGGGCCCAACCGCCCGCCGTGAGCAGGAACTCGTCGGTGGTCGCGCTCCCTAGGACGAAGTGCAGCCCGCCTTCGCGATCGATCCGCTTCCCACGAATGAGCGCCGGCCCCTCGTAGCGCTTGTCCCCGATCCAGAGGATCTTCCCGCCATAGAGCCCGTCGTCGCGGCGTCCTACCGCGACCTGGTTTCCTACGGGATAGATCGGCCCCTCGCCGAAACCCTGCCCAGCTGCGGGGGTCACCTCTCGGGAGTCCTTCGTGACCGGACAGCCGCCTTCGTACTTCGGGAACTCCAAGGGACGCCGGAGGAGGGCGGCCTCTGCGGACGACATGCCGCTAGCGCGGGGTGTTGGTAAGGGCGGGGTCTCGGCGCCCCAACACGCACCCCCCAGCACCGCGATTGCCAGCACAATGAGGAGGCGCCTCATGTGGGGATCTTACGCCGCCCGGCAAGCCCTTCGCGCCTACCGTCGGCCCCAGCGGTCACGCAGCGGGCGCCCCTGAGCCGGGAGAGCTCGCCCCGGAGCTACAGACGTGGCGCCATTAGAGTAAACGGCGGATTGGCTTGCGGCCGGGGCGCGGGTCGTAATTGCTCTTGAACATCTCGAGCTTGTCCCGCTCGATGAGATACTTGCCTGCGAATAACGTCGCGGGGATCTTCTTCTGCTTGATCAGGCGGCGCAGGCTCTGCGGGTGGATCGAGAGCTCGCGCGCGGCTTCGACCAGATCGAGGTAGTCATCGAAAGGAGTGGTCACGAGGGTCGTCTCCGGCTCGGGGCTGGCGAGACGATCGAATAGATCATCTGCTTAGGCAATAACAAACTTTACAGAGCATCGCAATTATTGTCTAGCTACGCCCGGCACGAGCGGGGCCTCGCTGCTCTCGGGGGCGCGAAGCCGCCGCGCGATGATCACCGTTCGCCGGTCCTGAATCGTGGTACAGAGCAGCGTCACGGGGTCGCCTTCGAGGCGGCCCAGGAGGCGCCGCAATTCGTCCGGCTCCACGGGGAAGGCGCGCCGCCGGATCTCCTCCGGGCGCCAGCCACGTTCGCGCAGGCGAGTCCGCAGCCGGGCCACGGAGAAGGGCGCGACGTCCAGGACCGCGAACGTAGACGCCAAGGGATCGTGGGCGGCGTGCTCCGCCGTCAGATAGGCGACCTGCGGATCGAGCAGCGACGCGCTCAGGCGCGCCCCGAGGTGACGAACAAGTCCGGCGCGCGTCACGCACCCCTCCGGGTCGAAGACGACGGCGCTGGGTGCCTGGCAGGTTGCGGACGCCTCGGGTTCGGTCGAGGCGAGGATCGCCTCCTGGGGCAGCAGCACAGCTCGGCGCAGGGGCCGGCCATCCGCACGCTCGCGACCGGCCCCGTCGAGCCAGACCGTGGCCTCCCGCAGGGAGCGACCTACCTGGACGAATTCAACCTCAGCGGCCGGGGGCACTTGGGCGTGGGGGAGGCCGGGCGGACCCTTGAGTGAGGCGATCCGGGCCGCCGCGCCCAGGGCCAGGCATTCGTCCCAAGCCGGTGAGAAGGCGGCCGGATCGAAACGGCGGCCCCGCTCGCCGCGGCGTTGCGGGTCGAGCAGCAGCGCAACCCCGCGAACCTCGATCGGGAGTCGTGTCGCGTCAGCCCTTGCAACGCTTGCGCTCGGCACGTTACGGGCCGCCAGCAGCGCTGCCACGGGGTCGTGATCGAAGCCGACCGCAGCGGTGGCGCCCCAGCTACACGCGCGCAGATCGCCGCCTAGGCCGCAGGTTGCGTCCACGATCCGAGCGCCGGCCTCCGCGAGGCGCCCTGCGCGCCGTGCCGCGACGGCGGGGTGGGTCATCATCTCCAGGCCTTCGCGTGTAAAGAGGAGATCGCCGTGGGTCCCGAAGCGGCGTCGAGCGCGGGCGCGGTGGGTCACCTGCTCGGCGAGGGCGGACGCTTCGGGCGGCGCGTACTCCCGCCGAAGCCGTGTGGCCAGGGCCGTGGGCGGGAGCTCTGCCAAGCCCTCCGGCAGCCCAGCCAGGTCCCGCCCCCCGCGCTCGGACACGAGATAGCGCGCGCGCCCGAGGTCCACGCAGGAAGTGTACGCGGGGGAGAGTGGTGGACCGGGGGTGGGCGTCGGCTATGCTGCCGCGGATGGCGTCCGTGCTCTGGCTCGATTTCGAAGGCGTCGTCGTCGAGCCCGGACTGACCGATGCCATTGTGGCGGAGTTCGGCCGCAAGCCGAGCGCCGCCGACGGAACCATCGAGCAGTCA
>CAUYXJ010000115.1:0-7589 GCA_963577065.1 Dehalococcoidia bacterium
CCTGACCGACCTCCACGAGCACCTCAGCGCTTACGGCGACTGGATGCCGCTCGGCAACGCGGACGAGCAGAAGCCCGCCAAGGATGGCACGGTCGAGGCCTGGGGCCGCTCGCCGGAGAATCCGGTGAGCGGTTGGTACGGCCTCAAGAAGGGTCTGCGGGGCCGCTTCGGGAACTACGTTCCGCCGGTGCTGGAGGCGCTCGGTCTCGCCGAGGTCGAGCACGACGCCCGCAACAACCGCATGCGCGCCCTCTAGCGCGAATTCGATTTATTCGCCGGGAGCGAGCTCCGGCAACGATTCGGTCCCGCTCGCGAACTGCGCCCGGTACAGCTCCGCGTAAAGCCCACCCCTCGCCAGCAGCTCCGTATGCGTTCCCTGGTCGACGAGCCGGCCCTCGTCCAGCACGACGATGCGATCGGCTTCGATCACGGTGGCGAGGCGGTGGGCGATGACCACGACGGTGCGCCCCTCGGAGAGCCGGCGCGTGGCCTCACGGATCTCGCGCTCCAGGCGTGAGTCGAGCGAGGCGGTGGCTTCGTCCAAGAGCAGGATCGGCGGGTCGTTGAGGATTGCTCGCGCGATCGCGACGCGCTGCCTTTCGCCGCCCGAGAGACGGTAGCCTCGCTGCCCGACGACGGTCTCCATGCCGTCGGGCAGTCGCTCGATGAGGCCCTCGAGCCCAGCCACGTGCGCAGCCGCCCGGACCTCGTCATCCGTCGCTTCGAGGCGTCCGTAGCGGATGTTCTCTGCGAACGTCGTGTGGAAGAGATAGGTCTCCTGCATGACTGAGCCGAACGTGCGGGGCAGGGAGCGCAGCGTGAGGTCGCGTACGTCGTGGCCGTCGAGGCGCACGGTCCCGGCGGTGGGGTCGTAGAAGCGCTGGATGAGGTAGGTCACAGTCGTCTTGCCCGCCCCCGACGGCCCCACCAGCGCGACCGTCTCACCGGCCTCCACCTCGAAGGAGATGTCGTCGAGAGCCAGGCGCGCCTCAGGCGTATAGGCGAAGCTGAGCCCCTCGAAGGCGATCGCGCCCTGCGGCTTTTCGAGGTCGAGGGCGTCCGGCGCCTCCTCGACCTCCACGGGGAGGTCGAGGTACTCGAAGACGCGCTCGAACACCGCGAGGGACGCAAGCAGGGTCGTATTCGATCGCGCAATCGCGACGAAAGGCTCGAACACCTGGCCGCTGATAACGGAGAAGGTGACCACCGTGCCAATGGTGATATCACCGTCGATGACCTCGCGGCCCCCGAACCAAAAGATCAAACCGGGGACGAGGGTGCTGTAAACCAGGGTGAGCCGCCCGAAGATCTGCCCCGCGATCGCGCGCCGGATCCAGAGGCTGCGGAGATTCTCGTTGCGGCGCTGGAATTCGACGCGTTCGTGCCCGGCCCGCCCGAAGACGCGCACGAGCGTAGAGCCGGAAACCGAGAGCGTTTCCTCGAGGTGGGACGACATTTCGCCCATCTCATCGTGCCAGCGCCGCATGAGGCGGCGCTGGATCGTCCCCACGTAGACCGTGGGGACGACCAGGAAGGGCAGGAAGCTGACGGCGAGGAGCATCAGCCGCCAGTCCAGCGTGACCATGAGGACGATGGCGATAATCACGGTGGCGAAGCTCGGCAGGAGGTCGCTCAGCACTCCCGACAGGGAGCCCTGCACCTGATTCACGTCAGTCGTCGCACGCGAGAGGATCTCCCCCGTACGGCTCTGCGTGTAGAAGCGCATCGAGAGGCGCTGGAGGTGGCTGAAGAGGCGCTCGCGGAGACGTGTCACGAGACCCTGCGTGAGCATCGACTGCATCACGGAGTGGACGAACCCGAGAATCGCCGCCCCAGCGAGGGCGACCCCGAACACCACCATCAGGAAGTTCAGGCGTCCGCGGTCGCGGTCGATCGAGGCGACGTCGACCATCTCCCCCATCAGCAGCGCGAACGAAAGCTGCAGTGTCCGCGCGATGCTGATGAGGACGATGAGGATCACGAGCGAGCGAGCGTAGGGCCGGAGGAGCCCGAGAGAACGGAACAGCAGGCTTCGCGTCCCGCCGCTCGGCACCTGCGACGTGTGTCGCGGACCTCTCACTAGGCGTCCTCCGAAACCAGGGGCTGGGCCAACGCCGACTATTGTCGCGTCGGTGGGGAATGCGGGCCATCCGCGGGGCGGCCCCGCCCGCGGGTGCAGGCCAGAAGCGCGCCGCCTGCTACGGTAAGAGCCCGGCCACTCACGCCCATAGCGGCGCAGGGTTCCGAACACCTCCATGAACACTCACGTGAACGCCCTGCCCGCGACTCCGCCGGAGCGCTCCCCCGCTTCGCGCGAGGATCTGCGCAACGTCGCGATCATCGCGCATGTCGATCACGGCAAGACCACGCTCGTCGACGCGATGCTGCGCCAGTCGGGCCAGCTCGGCGCCCACTTCGAACTGCCCGACCGGGCGCTCGATTCCACAGACCTGGAGCGCGAGAAGGGGATCACCATCCTCGCGAAGAACGCCTCCCTGCGGTACGAGGGCGTGAAGATCAACATCGTCGACACACCCGGCCATGCGGACTTCGGGGGCGAGGTCGAGCGCGGGCTCTCCATGGTCGACGGCGTGCTTCTGCTCGTGGACGCGAGCGAGGGTCCCCTCCCGCAAACGCGTTTCGTGCTGCGCAAGGCGCTCGCGGCGCGGCTGCCCGTCATCCTCGTGGTCAACAAGATCGACCGGCCGGACAGCCGCGTCGACGCGGTCATCGATGAGGTCATGGAGCTCTTCCTGGACCTCGAGGCCGACGACGAGCAGTTCGACTTCCCGATCGTTTTCTGCAACGCCCGCGCAGGGACCGCGTCCCTCGACATCGCGACCGTGGGGACGGATCTGAGCCCCCTCTTCGACCTGCTCGTCTCGCGCATCCCACCCCCGCGCTACGACCCCGGGCACCCCCTGCAGGCGCTTGTCACGAATCTCGACGCTTCCACCTACGTGGGGCGGCTGGCCATCTGCCGGGTGGTACAGGGCACCATTCGCGCGGGCGAAGTCGTGGCCTGGTGCAAACGGGACGGCAGCATCCAACGCGACAAGGTCGCCCAGCTGTACCTCACCGAGGCCCTCGATCGGGTTGCGGCCGAAGAGGCGGGACCGGGAGAGATCGTCGCGATCGCCGGCTTCGCCGACATCACCATCGGTGAGACGCTCGCCGACGCAGAGACGCCCCTGCCCTTGCCCCAGATCCGAATCGACGAACCCAGCCTGGCGATCACCATCGGGATCAACACGTCCCCCCTGGCCGGGCGGGAGGGCACTCAGCTCACGGCACGGCTCATCAGGAACCGCCTCGAGGCGGAGCAGGTCGGGAACGTCTCCATCCGCGTCCTCCCTTCCGAACGGTCCGACACCTGGACCGTTCAGGGGCGCGGCGAGCTGCAGCTCGCCGTCCTCGTCGAGACGCTGCGGCGGGAGGGGTTCGAGCTGACCGTAGGACGCCCCGAAGTGCTCACGCGCGAGATCGACGGCCGCCTCCACGAGCCCGTGGAGGCGCTCACCGTGGACGTCCCGGAGGAGCATCTGGGGGTCGTCTCGCAGCTGCTGGCGGGCCGCCGCGCCCGCCAGCAGCACCTGATCAACCACGGCACGGGCCGGGTCCGGCTCGACTATCGGATCCCGGCGCGAGGGCTGATCGGATTCCACACCCAGTTCCTCACGGAGACACGCGGAACCGGGCTGCTGCACCACGTGTTCGATGGCTACGAGCCCTGGCACGGCGAGGTCGGGGACCGCGCAGGCGGCAGCCTTGTCGCGGACCGCCGCGGACCGACGACCGCCTACGCCCTCCTCAGCCTCGAGGAGCGGGGCGTCCTCTTCGTAGGCCCCGGGGTCGAAGTGTACGAGGGCATGGTGATCGGCCAGAACGCGCGGCCGGACGACATGAACGTCAACCCCACCCGCGAGAAGAAGCTCACGAACATGCGCTCCTCCACCGCCGATATCGCCGAGAAGCTGACGCCCGCCCAGAGCCTCTCCCTCGAGCAGTCGCTGGAGCAGATCCGCGACGAAGAGTGCCTCGAGGTCACGCCGAAGTCGGTACGGCTGCGGAAAACGACCCTCGCGGCGCTCGCGCGCAAGCGGCGCGCCTAGCGCGGCCATGGCGGCGAAGCCAAAGGCCCCACGCAGCTCCCTGCTCTTCGACCGTTGGCCGCGCTTCGCCTCCAGGCACCCCTGGCGAGTCATCGCCGGTGCGATCGCCTTCGTGCTGGTCTGCGTCGTCCTCTTCGCCACGGCCCGCGGCGAGTACGGCGGCGGCTTCAGCCTCCCCGGAACCGAGTCGCAGGAGCTGACCGATCTCCTCCGCGATCGCTTCCCCACGGCTGCGGGCGACAGTGCCGACATCGTCGTTCGGGCGCCGGCGGGCATCGAGACGGCGAACGTTCGCGCGGAGGTGGAGGCGCTCCTGGCTGAGGTCGCGGAACTTCCCCAGGTCGTAGGCGTGGTCTCGCCCTACGAGAGTCCCGGCCGGATTTCCGAAGATGGAACGATCGCGCGGATCACGGCGCAGTATGCAGCCCGCGCCGAAGACCTCGACATCGCCGACGTCGACGCCCTCCTTGAGTGGCGCGATGCCATTTCCCGCGCCGATCTGCAGGTCGAGCTGGGCGGGGCGATCCCACGAGCGGCCGAGCGCGAGCCGCCCGGGAGTTCGGAGCTCATCGGCTTGGTGGCCGCGGCGATCATCCTGCTCGTCGCTTTCGGCTCCCTGGTCGCGGTCGGCATCCCCATCGCCACCGCGCTCCTCGGGCTGATCCCCGCTTTCCTCCTGGTAGGCGTCGGTGCCTCGTTCCTCGACCTCGCCACGTTCACGCCCCAATTCGCAGCAATGATCGGCATCGGCGTCGGCATCGATTACGCCCTCCTCGTGCTCACCCGCTTCCGCGAGGCGCTGGCCAAGGGAGCCACGGTGGAGGACGCGGTCGCAACGGCCTCAGCCACGGCGGGGCGCTCGGTCGCCTTCGCAGGCATCAGCGTGATCATTGCGCTCGCTGGGCTCTGGGCCGTCGGTGTCCCCTTCCTTGCCCTCGCTGCGATGGGCGCCGTCCTCGGCGTGACCCTCGCGGCCGCCGTCGCGATCCTCGTCCTACCGGCGATTCTCGCCATCGTCGGCGAGCGCGTGAACCGCCTCGCCGTCCCCGGCCTCCACGTCTCCGCGGACCAGAGCGAAGCGGGCGTCGGCTACCGGCTGAGCCGGGTCATCCAGCGATCGCCCTGGATCTGGATGACCGTCTCGGCCGCGCTCCTCATCGCCCTCGCGATTCCTACGCTCGATATCCGCCTCGGCTCGAGCGATTCCAGCAGCAACCCGACCTCGTTCACGACGCGCCGTTCGTACGACCTTCTCGCCGAAGGATTCGGCGTTGGCTTCAATGGGCCGATCCTGATCGGGGCGGCGCTCGAAACCGCGGAGCAGGTTGCCGCCTTCCAGGCGCTCCCCGCGCAGCTCGAGGACGAACCGAACATCGCCAGCATCTCCCCCGCGGTGCTCAACGGGGACGCGACGGCGGGCACGGTGCTCATCTTCCCCGGCAGCTCGCCGCAGGAGGAAGCCACCGGGGACCTGGTCCACCGTCTGCGCGAGCGCGCCCCTGAACTTCTCGGCGCCAGCGGCGTGGACGCGCTCGTGGGCGGGCCGACGGCCGCCTTCATCGACATCGGCGACCGCATCGGCGCGCGCATGCCCTACTTCCTCCTGGCCGTGATCGGCGTCAGCTTTCTCCTCCTCCTGGTGGTCTTCCGTTCGGTGGTCGTTCCGCTGCAGGCGGCGATCATGAACCTGCTCGCAGCAGGCGCGGCCTATGGCGTCATCGTGGCCATCTTCCAGTGGGGCTGGGGGGGCGGCGCGCTCGGGGTCGAGGGGACCGGCCCGATCGAATCATTCCTGCCGATGATGCTTTTCGCGGTCCTCTTCGGCCTTTCGATGGACTACGAGGTGTTCCTGGTCAGCCGCGTGCGCGAGGAGTACCTCCTGAGCGGCGACAACACGGAAGCCGTGGCGCGGGGGCTCTCCGCGACGACGCGCGTAATCTCCGCTGCGGCCGCAATCATGGTGGCCGTGTTCCTGAGCTTCGCGATCAGCGATCAGCGCGTGATCAAGGAGTTCGGGATCGGCCTTTCGGTCGCCATCTTCCTCGACGCCACCGTCATCCGGCTCGTCCTCGTACCCTCGGTCATGCAGATCCTGGGCAAGGCGAACTGGTGGCTGCCGCGCTGGCTCGACCGCATCGTTCCCCATGTCGGCGGCCACCCCCGCGAGGCGGGCGCCTTCGCGCTGCCGGAGCCAGCCGGGGCGGATTAGCCCCCCACCTCGCCCAGAGCCGCCTCGTATACTCGCGGCATGGCAACCGAAAACGCCCCGGTGTCCCTGATCATCGTCTCGGACTTCGTCTGACCGTGGTGCTACCTCGGCCTCGGCGAGGTCGACCGTCTCCAGCGGGAATACGAAGGCATAGAGGTCCGCTTCGCGCCCTACCTGCTCGATCCGAGCGTGCCGCCCGAGGGCCGGCCCCAGCCTCAACGTGAGCAGGCGAAGAGCGAGGGGCGCACCTACATGGAAGAGCGCGCTGAGGCGGCGGGGATTGGCTTCACGCCGGGACGCACGCACCGATCGAGCTCGCACCTGGCGTTGCAAGCAGCGGAATTCGCGGCCGAACAGGGCGAGGCGCAAGCCTTCCACCGGCCGCTCTTCGAGGCCTACTTCGAGCGCCTCGAAGATATCGGCGATATCGACACGCTCGTTCGCATTGGTGGGGAAGCGGGGCTGCCTGAACCCGACCTGCGGGAGGCGCTCGCGCAGGAGACCTACCGCCAGCAGGTCGAGGACGGCGTCGGCTGGGCGCGGGAAGCGGGCGTGCGCTCGGTACCAACCTTCATATTCGACGAGGAATACGCGATCGTCGGGGCGCAGGAGTACGACGCTTTTCAGAGCGTGATGACGCAGCTCGGCCGCGAACCGGGGGCGGCTGCCGGCGCCTGACGAGCACCCCTGCCCGAAGGTTTCGCATTCTTCCTCACTACGCGCCGCTCGCGGCGCTTCGTTGGTCGCTCGACTGCTTCGCTGCGCTCCGCGCTCGCGACGCGCTCTCAAACGTTCCCGGCTTCGCGCCGCGCGCGGCGCTTCGCTGCTCGCTCGACTGCTTCGCTGCGCTCCGCGCTCGCGACGCGCTCGCGCGGAGGCGATGGAACTATGATGGCCTCAACTCGCCAACGAACGGGGGCGGGAAATGAACACCGGGCTGGCCGCAGTACTCGCAGCGCTTGCGATCGGCGGCGTGCTCGCCGCGGGCCTCTCGCTCGAGGGCGGCGACGGCAATAGCGGAATACCGAGCGGCGCAATCCTACAAGACGTCGACACTGGTCCCGAGGATGTCGAGGAGACGGGCGCGGGGGAGTCATCGGGCCCTGAGAATGGCTCCGACAACGAGGCCAGCGAGGGGGGCAGCAACGAGGCCAGCAGCGGCGACGGGGGAGGTGGCAACGAGGCCAGCAGCGGCGACGGGGGAGGCGGCAACGGGGCTAGCAGCGGCGACGGGGGAGGCGGCAACGGGGCTAGCGCCGGCGAGGCCA
>CAUYXJ010000116.1:0-7550 GCA_963577065.1 Dehalococcoidia bacterium
ATGGCTCGCTGCGCTCGGACCCCCCACCCAGCCGCACCCCCACTCGTCTGCTTCTTGCGTCATAGCTCGCTGCCGCTCGGACCCCTCCCCACCACCCCACCCGCGCTCGTCTGCTACGCCTCCGCGGCCTTACGCCCGCTTCGTCTCCGCGCTCGCTAGCCTTTCAGCTCGCTGCGCTCAGTCGTCTCCTCTGCACTTTGAACCTTGAACTCTGAACTCCACCCAGGCACGATCGTTGGATGCAAGAAGAGATCTATCGCGAAATCGCCGGTGCGCTCGAACGGTCCGAGCCAGTCGTGCTCGCGACCGTCGCCCGCACGCGCGGCTCCACGCCCCGGAAGACGGGCGCGAAGATGGTGGTGAGGGGGGACGGTTCGTTCTTCGGCACCATCGGCGGCGGTTGCGGCGAGGCCGAGGTCTGGCAGGAGGCGATGGAGGTGCTCGAGGACGGCAAGCCCCGCATCGTGACCGTCGATCTCACCGAGCCGACCGACGGCGACGACAAGATCTGCGGAGGCGTGATGGATGTCTTCGTCGAGCGGTTGAGCAACGGTCGCGCCGGGGGATAACGGGCTGTAAAGCGGCCGGCGCGCTCCCTAGCCTTTTCGAAGGCATCATGTACCATGACTTCACTGATCTCCCCGGCTATATCGGGGGCAAGAGGAGGGCGTTATGTTTGGGACACTAGGCGCGCCCGAGCTACTCATCATCGCAGGAGTCATCGTCCTGATCTTCGGGGTCGGGAAGATCAGCGGCCTCGGCCGTGAACTCGGCTCCTCGATCAAGGAATTCCGGCGGGCCGTGAAGGACCCTGAGGAAGAGGAAGGGGCCGAGGGCGAAGCCGCACCGGTGGCCCAAGCCCAGGTCCAGCAACCTGCCCCCGCGCCACCGCCCGTGCAGCCGGCGGCCCCACCGCCAGCAGCCGCGGCCCCCGCCGCTCAGCCAGCGCCACCACCGGCTGAAACCGCCAGCACCGAGGGCGAGGGCTCAAAGCTGTTCTGATCTTCTGAGATCGACCTCGTCGGCGGACGATTGCGCGCTAGCCCCCGCAGCCTGCGGGGGCTTTCTATTGTCCCCTGCGCGAAGCGATCACCGGCCGATTGAGCACCAGACGGGTCGGGCCGAACGCAATCGATTGTTGAGTTGAGCGGGGTACAACGCGCCCGACGCGCACAATCGTGGCGCCCTTAGGAAAAACCGCCCGCTACCGCGGGGACGATGCTGACATCGTCGCCCTCGTTGACCGCCGTCGCGAGGCCTTCGGCGAAACGCACGTCCTCGCCGTTGATGTAGACGTTCACGAAGCGGCGGAGCTCGCCCTCCTCGTCGAGGAGGCGCTCGCGCATGCCCGGGTAGCTCCGCTCGAGCGCTTCGATACAGGCGGACAGCGGTCCGACGGCGCCGTCAACGGTTGGCAGATCACCGGTCAGGCCGCGAAGGGGCTGGGGGATGCGGACGGTTGCAGGCACGATTCGGTCTCCGTTCGTTGGTGGTCGGGCTTAGCCTTCGACAACGTCCCCGGTGATGGGATCGACACGCACGCCTTCGCTCTCGGCCCAGGCCACGCCCCGCTCGATCTCGGTGGCTTCGCCCTCGAGTTCGAGCACCACCCAACCGGTTTTTTCGTCGACGTCCGCCATGCGGATGTTCGTGATGACCTCGAACTTCTGCCCGAGCAGATAGATGACGGGCTCCTTGATCAAGTCGGTCGGGAAGGTCAGCTTCAGCCTTCTAATTGCCATCAGGCGGGAACCTCCGCGGGCTCGTCGTAGGCGGCTTCGAAACTTTCGACCGTAGCATCGATTTCGAGCGCGGCTGGGAGGTGGTCGACGACCGCCTCCGCCGTCTTGAAGCCGGCACCGGTGATGAACGCGACGACGAGCTCATCCGGGTCGATTCTACCGCTGGCGGCAAGCTGCTTGACGCTGGCGACCGTCACCCCACCCGCGGTTTCCGCGAAGATACCCTCGGTCTCGGCGAGCAGCTTCATGCCCGCGACGATCTCGTTGTCGTCGACGGAGGCGCAGGCGCCGCCCGTTTCCTTCAGCTGGAGGAGGCTGTAGTAGCCGTCCGCGGGATTGCCGATCGCCAGCGACTTGGCGATCGTGTCAGGCCGTTGGGGACGGAAGTTCATGGTGCCCTCGGCCCAGGCCGTCGCTACCGGCGAGCAGCCTGTGGCCTGGGCGCCGCTCATGCGCGTTTTCGGCGGGTCGATCAGGCCGGCCTGCGCGAACTCCTCGAGGCCCTTCCTGATCTTCACATAGAGCGAGCCGCTGGCGATGGGAACGACGCAGTGGTCGGGCGCGCGCCAGCCGAGTTGCTCCGCCACCTCGTAGCCGAGCGTCTTCGAGCCCTCCGCGTAGTAGGGGCGCACGTTCACATTGACGAAGCCCCAGTTGTGCGAGCCGGCGAGCTCGGCGCAGAGCCGGTTCACGGCGTCGTAGTTGCCTTGGACCTTCACCAGGGTGGGCTCGTAGATGCTCGACCCAAGGACTTTGCCCGCCTCGAGGTCGTCGGGGATGAAGACGACGGCTTCCATCCCCGCGGCCGCAGCGTGGGCGCTGACGCTGTTCGCGAGATTGCCGGTGCTGGCGCAGGCGAGCTTCTCGAAGCCGAGCTCACGCGCCCGCGAGCTGGCCACGGCCACTACCCGGTCCTTGAAGGACCAGGTGGGGTTCACGGTGTCGTTCTTGATGTAGAGGTTGGGCAGGCCGAGCGCCTTGCCCAGGTTCCGGGCGCGCAGCAAGGGCGTGAATCCCGCCCCGATGTCGACCGCGCTCTCGACCTCGCAGGGAAGGAATTCGTGATAGCGCCAGAGCGTCGAAGGCCGCGACGCGATCGCCTCTCGCGAGACGGCGCTGCGAATCGCCGCGTCGTCGTAGGCGACTTCGAGCGGCCCGAAGCAAAACTCGCAGACGTGAAGGGCGGCGAGGGGGTATTCGCGGCTGCATTCGCGGCAGCGCAGATTTCGTGCGTAGCTCATGCTCGATCTCTCTCGTTCAGCAGGCGTCGCGCGGCGCGAACTCGCACACCAAGCGTGTGCGACCCGCGGGCACGGGTGAGGTGGTTCGCAAGAGGGCCCCAGTGGGGCTAGCGCATGAACATTCGGCCCAGCAGCGATGCCATAGTCACTCCTCGTGCGCGGGCCGGTTCCTCGAGCGATGGCGCTCTCATCTTTCCCCATCGCGGGGGCTCCGGATTTGGCACCTTGCCTCCGAAGAGACAGGTTGCCCGGGCTTCGCAGGGCCGGTTCCCTCCACCCATCTCGATAAGCGCGGCCACGCAGGCACTTTGGTCGAATTATGGTACGTGCCGCGGGCGGCTAGCCGCTACCCCCGGCGCTGTTGGCCGTTGGCCGTTGGCTCTTGGCTCTTGGCCGTTGGCCGTTCGCCTCCAGACGCACGTTCCAGCGCCCTCTCCAAGAACTCGCGAGTGCGTGACTCCGCTCTCTTCCCAGTTGAGTCGGTCATTCCCAACTCTGCGTAGCCGACCAGGTACTCCTTCCAGAACGTGAGAGCCAGAAGTCCCCTGAGCAGGTCGAAGAACCACAGGTCGAGAACCGGGCCGGTGTCCTCCTCGTAGGCCGCGAGAAACTCATCGGCAGCGTCTTGGCCATGGAGCATCGCTATCTCGACGCGGCACTGACCCACGTCAATCCGTGGGTCGCCCACCTGGGCCTTTGTCCAGTCGACCACCGCCGTCAAGCGGCCACGGCGCCAGACAACGTTGCCTGGGTGGTAGTCCCGGTGGATGAAGGTCGGCCCGATCGCAGCGACCTTGCCCAACCCTCGCCTTAGTGCGGCGCTGACCTCCAGGGCGAGCTCGTCGCTCGCGATCTCTGGCCGCGGACCCGATTCGACAGCTACGCGAATCTGGTCGGTGCCTTCGCTGGGGAGGTAGCTGAGGTCGTGGGTGGCAGGAGTGATCCGATGAATGGCCGCGAGCGCGGTTGCAAGGTCACTGAGCCACGTGCTGAGCTGCCGCGGCTCAATGAGCGGTCTACCGGCGTAGGCGGTGAGGAGGGCCGGCTGGCCGAAGAAGCGGCCCTCCGCATCGACGCACAACGGCTCGGGGACTGGAACCCCGGCCGAGTGCAGCGTCACAAGTGTCCGGAACTCTCGCTGGGTGACCTCCGGTGCACCATAGCGGCCTTCGGGGCGCTGCTTGCGGAGGACAACGCGTTCACGCGTCCCGTCGGCCAACCGCAGTTCCACCAGGTCGGTCAGCGCACTCAAGCCGCCGCCCAGCTTTCGCGTCCGGACGACACTCGTGCCGGGCCTCGCTGCATCGAGGAGCGCCTGGAGTGCCAATCGGTTCAAGCCAACATTCCGCGGTCTCATGGTCGGGACAGCATGCCACCGAGCTGAAGGCTCAACAAAGAGCGGGGGCTCAGACCTCGCGGCGAGCGGGTGGCCGGGCGTAGGCCACGCCAGCGGCTGCGAGCGCGTTCCAGCGGTGCCGGGTCTGTTCGAGGGGATCGTCGGAGGTCATGGGGTCACGGGGTCTAGTAGGCGTGGGGCAGTCTCATTCGCCGCTGAACCGACTGCAGGTCGCTCGCGGGCAGCCGAGCGGCGGCGAGTCGAGCCCGAGCTAGCCCCCTAGCGCGAAGGCCAGATCGCCGAGGCAGACGAGCGCCGCCGTGACCTCGGCGTGGTCCGCTGGGGGCAGGGCCTCCAGCTCGCGGACGAAGGTGCGCAGTCCGTCTTCGGCGGGACCGCCATAAAAGGCGCCGGGCGGGACGACGCCCAGCGTGCTGCTGCGGCGGACCGTCCCCTGAACATCTCGGCAAGCGAGGGCGAGCGCGACCTGATCGATACCGTTCGGCCGGCGCATGCTGGCCATAACGTCGCGCACCCAGGCGAGCAGGCCCTCCGCGCTGCTCTCCGGAGTGAGCCAGCTGCGCTCGTGTACCCCCACCCCCTCCCGTAGGAGCGTGGCCAAGCGCCGGCGCATTCGCGCATCGTGGAACGAGAACATCACCCTTCAGTTATCGACACGTTGTGCGCCGGTACGGGTTGCAGCTCCGTGGCTTTCCCGGCCGGTCCCCGCTTCACGGCCACCGAGCGACGGGAGCGGGTAGACTCGCAGCGATGGACAACGACAACAGCGTGGACCTGGAGGCAGTCGCCGAGGCCATCGGCACGCACGAGGTCCTGACCTTTCGCTTTAGCACGGTCGGGAAACGCTTGCTCGCCGACCTCCGCACAACTGCGCTCGAAGGGCCCCTGCTGCGCACGGTGGACCCGGCGGGCTCGGCGCGTGAGCGCTACGCCAGCCTCAAACGGCTTCGCCCGCGCTTCCCCAACCCCGAGCAAATCGTTTCGGTCTGGTGGCCCCGCTCCATCGCCGCGTTCGAACGGAACGGAGTCTGGGAGAAGCTGCTCACGCGCGTCCGCGAGAGCGGGCACGACGCAGAGAGCACGGACGCCGTCTTCGCCGAGCTGCTGGCGCTCGAACGCGAACACAAGCGGGACGCGATCCGGGGCGAGGGTTTCGAAACGCTCTGGAGCCGCTCGCCCAGCAGGCGCTGACAGCTGGAGCGGGAGCACTTCCGGAAACTCGTCCGCGAGGCCGTCGCGCTACTCCCGCAGCCGCTGCTGGAGCGCGTCCAGAACGTCGAAATCGTGATCGAGTGGCGGCCGACCGCGCTCGATCGGAAGCAGGCCGGGCTAGGGCCCGGGCGGACGCTGCTGGGCCTCTACCACGGCGTGCCGCTGCTCGCCCGCGGTGAGAACTACAACCTCGTCCTGCCCGACAAGATCAGCATCTACCAGGACCCGATCGAGTCCATCTCCAAGGACGACGACGAGATCCGCGAGCAGGTGCGGACCACCGTCCTCCACGAGCTGGGCCACTACTTCGGGATCGACGACGACCGCCTCCATGAACTGGGGATGGGCTAGGGCATCGGAGAGGCGGGTAGCGGGTAAAGGGGTGAACGGCCGGGGCCGTTGACCCACGATCGGGGCGCCGGTAGCTTGGCTTGCTATGCCCTCTGGCGCGAAGGCGAAGCCGCGGGCCGGTCAGGAGAGGCACGCCTTTCCCCGCTGGGTGTTTATCCTCGCGCTGGCCACCTGCGCTCTGGCCACCGGTTGGACCGCCATGGCCTTCATGGCGCGCGTGACCCCCGCACTGTTCCCGAGCCGCACGCTCCCGGGTGTTCCTGCGATAAACGTCCTGCTGCCAGAGGCGATCGATATCGACGAGCCGGACGAGGGCGCGGGCTTCCGCCGGCGCCAGAACCTGCTCGTAATCGGCCTGGACCGCCGCCCCGACGAGGCGCTGGACGGCCCCCACCGCACGGACACGATCATGGTTGCGACGATCGAGCCGAACGCGAAGATCGGCGCGATCCTCGCCTTCCCGCGCGACCTCCTGATCGAGATCGACCGCCCGCCCGGGGGGCTTTGCCCCGGTCAGTTCTTCGCCGATGGGACCTGCCGGGGCCGGATCAACGCGTCCTATCAGGTCGGGATCGACAGTGAAGAGACGGTCCGGGGCGGGGCAGAGCAACTCGTTCACGACCTCAAGGTGAATTTCGGCATCGAGATCGACCACTGGATCGTGCTGGACTTCGTAGGGGTCGAAGAGCTGATCGAAGGGATCGGGGGGCTCCGGATCGATATCCCTCCACACCTCGCGGTACCCGAGTGGTACTACAGCGACGACGACGAGAACGCCCTCCACCTGAGATTCGATCCCGGGAGCCAGCTGCTCGATGGATACCACGCGGTCGCTTTCAGCCGCTACCGCACCGACGGCCGGCGTATCGAGCGCCAAGAACTCGTCGTGCGGACGGCCTTCGCGCAGATCTTTGAGGACGGCCTCCTCGATCACGCCGGCAGCCTCTGGAGCACGTATCGCAGCTCAGTCCATACCGATATCCCGACGGGACTCATCCCGGGCTACGCGCTGATGATGAAGGACCTCGAGGGTGACATCGAGACCTACTCCGTCGGCGACCCCGTGGATGGCGTCGAGACGGTTTCGGGGTACACCCTGCAGTCGACGATCCCCCCGTCAGCGGTCCTGCAGTGGAATGCGAAGAACGTCGAGTACTGGTTGCGGCGCGCCTTCACGGAGGGTACGTACGCCAACTCCACGGTGGAGATCTGGGACGGCTCCGGCGACACGGACGGCACCCGCGCTCGTGCGCTCGCCCGCTACCTCGACTTCGCGCGAGGCCTGCCCTCGGTCCTCCTCGGCCCGACGGTCGCGGAGCGCGAAGAGACGACGATCGCCCTGTACGGCGAGGGCAGGCGTGAGATGGCGCTCGACATCGCGAGCTGGCTGGGCATGGACGAGGACTCGATCGAGCTGCGCGAGCCGAACGGGGGATCGGAGCCTGATCTTGTGATTGTCATCGGGAAGGGCTTCGAGATCCCGGGGGGTTAGCTCGCTGCGCGAGCAGTTCAGAGTTCAGAGAACGGGAGCCGGCACCTCTGCAGCCTGGCGCCCGGGCCCGCGTGGCGCTCGTCTGGTGTTATAGCTCGCTGCGCTCGGACCCCTCCCTCAACCCCTCCCCGCGCGCTCGACTGCTGCGGCTCCGC
>CAUYXJ010000117.1:0-7316 GCA_963577065.1 Dehalococcoidia bacterium
AACCGCCTGTGACCGACCCTAGCGAGCTTTTAATCCGTCGGTCCGGGGTTCGAATCCCTGAGGGCCCACCATCAAAACCTCAATAGCCATGGGCTATCCAGCACGACATGGCGTCGGATATCGGTGCAGGCGGCTGATCAGTTAGTCACATGTTGGGCGCGAAGGTACTCGCGGGCCAGGATCAGGGTGGTCCAGGTGGGAATCCCAGGATCGAGCTCATGCAGGTGCAAGAGCTTTCGGACCGCGGACGGAGGGCGACTCGGAAAGTGGGTCATCAGCCAGCGCAGTCTCTACAACAAGGGGACATTGGCCCCGGAGCGCAGCGCCCGTTTGGCAGCGCTACCGGGCTGGGTGTGGGACTCGGACGCGGCGTCGTGGGAGGAAAACGTCGCGGCGCTGGAGGTGTACGGCGACCGCGAAGGGCATGCTCATGTGCCCCAGCGGTTTCGGACCGCGGACGGGCGGCCCCTCGGGCCGTGGGTCGCCCGCCAGCGCACGGCCTATCACCAGGGCACGTTGGACCCGGAGCGCATAGCCCGTTTGGCAGCGCTACCGGGCTGGGTGTGGGACTCGGACGCGGCGTCGTGGGAGGAAAACGTCGCGGCGCTGGAGGTGTACGGCGCGCGCGAAGGGGACGCCCGAGTGCACGCGACCTTCCAAACCGCCGACGGGCGGACACTCGGGAACTGGGTCAGCAACCAGCGCACGGCCTACCACCGGGGGACGTTGGCCCCGGAACGCATCGCCCGTTTGCAAGCGCTGGAGGACTGGGTGTGGGAGGTGGAGGCGGCGGAGTGGGAAGAGAACTTCGCGGCTCTGAAGGTGTACGGCGACCGCGAAGAGCATGCCCGGGTGCCCTCGAGCTTTCGGACCGCGGACGGGCGGCCACTCGGGCCGTGGGTCCACCGCCAGCGCACGGCCTACCACCAGGGGACGTTGGACCCGGAGCGCATCGCCCGTTTGGAAGCGCTACCGGGCTGGGTGTGGGACGCACGGGCTGCGAAGAATAAAGGGTGTGACCGCGACGTTCGCTACCGTGCCCGCATGCGATCCCGGCTGGAGCCCGACCCCGGAGTTTTCCGGGCGCGTTCTCAGGATGGACCCAGCCGATCGGCCCGCGATTGCGGAGGACGGGGACGATCACGCCATCTGCGTCTGCCGGCGGTGTCGCACGCGATTAAGTCTTCGCGCCCGGCACCCGCCCGGCCCGAGACGGGCACACCGTCCCTCGGCGCCGGACGGCTCGGTCGCCGCACCGCGGCCCACTCCGGCCAATCCGCCGACGCCGGCTCTCCTAGCGCGGCGGACCGGGAAGATATCGACCGCGGGCGACTTCCTAGACACTATGCTGGACCGCACCGTGGAGTATGTCGCGCTGCTGGGGATCGGCCACGTGCTGCGTCACGTCACCGCTTCGCAGACGAAGCATGACTGCCACGGTGAGAAATACCGTAGAATCGGACGGTCGTGAGGAACATCACATGGCTCTCCAGAAACTTCTGATCGCTAACCGCGGTGAGATCGCGATCCGCATCGCCCGTGCCGCGCATGAGCTCGGTATCGCCACCGTCGCCGTCTACTCCGAGGACGACGCCGCTTCGCTGCACCTGCAGAGCGGCGATGAGGCCTTCGCGCTGAGCGGGTCGGGCGTCGGCGCTTACCTCGACATCGACGGGCTGCTCGCCGCCGCCCAGGAGACGGGCTGCGATTCGGCTCACCCCGGCTATGGCTTCCTCGCCGAGAGCGCCGAGTTCGCCCGGCGCTGTGCCGATGCCCGCGTCAACTTCGTCGGCCCGTCGGTGGAAGCCCTGGAGCTTTTCGGCGACAAGGCTCGCGCCAAGGCGCTGGCCCAGGAGCAGGGCGTGCCGGTCGTCCCCGGAAGCGAAGGCGCGGTCACGGCGGAGCAGGCGCGCGAGTTCTTGGAAAGCCTTCCCCAGGGCGCGCCGATGCTGATCAAGGCCATCGCCGGCGGCGGCGGCCGCGGCATGCGCATCGTCAAGAGCGCCGACGAGATCGCGCAGGCGCACAAGCGCTGCCAGTCCGAGGCCCGGCGCGCCTTCGGCTCCGACGCCGTCTACGTCGAGCGCCTCATCCCCCGCGCGCGCCACGTTGAAGTCCAGATCGTGGGAGACGGCAGCGGCGCAGTCAGCCACATCGGTGAGCGCGAGTGCAGCGTGCAGCGCCGCCACCAGAAGCTCATCGAGATCGCGCCCAGCCCCAGCATCACCCCCGCGGTCCGTGAGGCGGTCACTGCCGCCGCCGTACGTCTCGCGCAGGCCGTCAACTTCCGCAGCCTGGGCACCTTCGAGTTCCTCGTCGACGAATCCAATGACCGCGACTTCTTCTTCATCGAAACGAACGCCCGCCTCCAGGTCGAGCACACCGTGACCGAGGAGGTCAGCGGGATCGACCTCGTGCAGGCGCAGCTCCGCATCGCCGCCGGCGACACGCTCGCGGGCCTCCAGCTGGAGCAAGCCTCGATCCCGAGCCTGCGCGGCTACGCCATCCAGGCGCGCGTCAACACGGAGACGATCGACCCCGACGGCAATGTGCGCCCAACGGGCGGCGAGCTCGCCATCTTCCACCTGCCCTCGGGGCCCGGCATCCGCGTCGACACTTACGGCTACCCGGGCTATTCCACCAACCCCAACTTCGACTCGTTGCTGGCCAAGGTGATCGTGCACTCGCCCTCGAGTGACTTCGGTGTGGCGAGAAAACGCCTGTCGCGCGCGCTGGAGGAGTTTCGCATCGGCGGGCTGGCCACGAACGCCACCTTGCTGCGCAAGATCGTCGAGCACCGGGACTTCGTTGGCGGCGGCATCTACACGCGCTGGCTGGACGACAACATCGCTGAGCTCGCGGTGACCCATGAGGCGTCCACCTCGCCCAATGGTGCGACCGCGTCGGTCGGCGCGGCCATCGACCGGCGCGATCCCCTGGCGGCGCTCAACTACTACCGCGAGGGCGAGGGCACGCGCTCGATGGAGACGGACGTCAAGAACATCACCGGCCCGCCGGGGACCAACGCACTGCGTGCGCCGCTGCAGGGAACGGTCACCGAAGTGCTGGTGGCGGAAGGCGACAGCGTGCTGCGCGGGCAGCGCCTCTTCGTCATGAGCGCCCTCAAGATGGAGCACCTCGTCGAGGCAGCAGAGGCCGGCGTGGTTCGCAAGATTATGGTCGCGGTCGACGACATCGTTAGCGAGGACCACCCCCTCGCCTTCGTCGAGCCCAGCGCCACCGACGCCGCGGTCGAGGACAGTGAGGAAGAAGTCGACATCGACTACGTCCGCCCGAGCCTGCAGGCGCTCTTCGACCGCCGCGAGCTCCTGTTGGACGAAAACCGCCCGGCCGCGGTCGAGCGGCGCCACAGTAAGAACCGGCGCACCGTACGCGAGAACATCGAGATGCTGATCGACCCGGACACCTGGATCGAATACGGCTCGCTTGCCTACGCTGGCGTCAGCCCGCGGCTCACGGAGGAAGAGGTGATCGCCAAAACGCCGGCTGACGGCCTTGTCGCTGGCATCGGCTCGGTCAACGGCGACCTCTTCGACGAGAATCGCGCGCGCACCATGTTCATCTCGTACGACGACACCGTGCTAGCGGGCACGCAGGGCGGCTACGGGCACGAGAAGACCGACCGCATGATGGAGCTTGCGAACGAGCTCTCTGTGCCGCTGATCTTCCACTGCGAGGGAGCGGGCGGCCGCTCATCAGACATCCACGGGCCAACCAGCGCCGGCCACCCGTATGTGCGGACGTGGGAGAAGATGGCGGCGCTGAGCGGCAAGGTGCCGATGATCGGGCTCACGGCCGGTTGGTGCTATGCCGGCAATGCGGCGATCCTCGGCGTCACCGACATCATCATCGCCACCGAAGACGCGCTGATCGCGATGGGCGGCCCGGCCACGATCGAGGGCACGGACATGGGCATTTTTCTGCCCGAGGAAGTCGGCCCCATGTCCGACCTCGCGCCGGCCGGATCGGTCGACATCATCGTCAAGACCCAGGACGAGGCGATCGCCACCTCCAAAAAGCTGATCTCCTACTTCCAAGGCTCGATCCCGCCGGGTCCGCACGCCGACCAGCGGCTGCTGCGTCACATCGTTCCGGAGAATCACAAGCGTGCCTACGACGTGCGCGAACTGATCCAGATCCTGGCGGACGAAGACTCCGTGCTGGAGCTGCGGCCGGAATTCGGCCGCAGCGCGGTGACCGCTTTCATCCGCATCGGCGGCCACCCATTCGGCCTCACGGTGAACAACAACGCCTACATCGGCGGCGCGATCGACAGCGACGGCTCGGACAAGGTCGCCCGCTTCTGGCAGATCTGCGACGCCTTCAACATCCCGATCATCGCGATGGTGGACACGCCGGGAATGATGGTCGGGCCTGACATCGAGAAGACGGGCTTGATCCGGCACTGCAGCCGGCTCTTCGTCACCGGCGCCAACCTGAAGACGCCGCGCTTCTCAATCATCCTGCGCGGCGGCTACGCCCTCGGCGCCCTCTCCGTGATGAGCACCGGCTCACGGGCGCCGCTCTACACGGCCGCCTGGCCCGACGCGCGCTTCGGCGGCATGAACGTCGAGGCTGGTGTCCTGCTCTCCAACCGCGCTCGCTTGCAAGAGATCGAAAACGTTGAGGAGCGCGCAGCGGAGTTCGAGCGGCTGGTCGCGGACAGCTACGACCGCATCAGCGCCATTCAGACGGCGACGCGCTTCGGCTTCGACGACGTGATCGACCCGGCGGAGACGCGCGACAAGATCCTCAAGGGCCTGGCCTCGGTCCCCAACTCCGAGCCCCTCCGCCGCGGCCGCGGTCAGTTCATCGACACCTGGTAGTCGAAACGCCCATGCACGCCCCATCCCTCTCGGCGGCAGGGTACTCGAGCGAGTGATGCGCCGAGTTACTGGGGTGAGTGGGGTGCCGCCGCTGCCGTCGGAAAAGAAGAGTGATGTAGCAACGGAGTTGCTCCGGTCGAATCACTTCAGTCGCCAGATCTTGCTGGGTATTCCAACTCGATCGGTTTTTCGTTGGGCCGCTGCCTGCGATCCCTTAAGAATCCTTCAGTGATGGCACGGCATCCGTGCCCAGCTAGCGCGGCGCGACCTCCACGACCCTGCCGGTGCGGGACGACTCGCGCGCGGCGTCCAGCATCGCCTGGGCGTGCAGCCCGTCGTGGAGGTTCGGCACGGGCGAACACCCTTCCGCCACGCCGCGCTCGAACTCGCGCAGGAGGCGCCGCGAGGCGGCCACGATCTCCGGCGCGGGCAACGGCTCGATGTTTCCGGGCAGGGGCAGCACCTCGGCATCGTCCGGGGCCACGCGCCCCTGGCGCAAGCGGGCCGTGTAGGAGACCGGGCCCGGCGCGAAGAGCCCGGCGGGGCTTGTGTGCGAGATCGTCCCGTCTGTCCCCGTGAGGTGCAGCGTGCCTGACGCCGGGACCCGTTCGCTCCAGACCATGGCCACGACGGCGGCGGCGTCCGACTCGAACGTCAGCGTGGCCGAGACGAAGTCGTCCACGTCCGCCGTCAGCGTGGCGCCGGATTCGGGGTCGGTGCGGCGCGTCTCATGGGCCGCGACGTGCGCCGAGACCGTCGTGACCTCACCCATCCAACCGCGCAGTGCATCGAAATAATGGGAGCAGTGCTCGTTTAGCGCGCCGCCTCCCATGTCGAGCCGGGAGCGCCAGTCGAGCGGCCCCGTCGACATCGGGCGCGCAAAGTGCAGCGTCGCTACGGCCGATTGCGGGCGACCGATCCGCCCCGCCTCCAGCAGCCGCGTGATGTGCAGCCGGTGCTCGCTGAAGCGAAACTCAAAGTTGCACATGACGGTCAGCTCCGATGCCTCAGCCGCCTCGACCATCGCTCGCCCTTCGTCCCGATTGGACGCGAGCGGCTTTTCGCAGAGCACGTGCTTCCCGGCCGCCAAGGCTGCGAGCAGCATGTCGTGGTGGGTGGAGGTCGGCGTCGACACGACCACCATGTCCACGTCGTCCCGGGTGAGAACCGCGTGTGCGTCGGCCGAATGGTGCGGGATCTCAAGCTTCGTCGCGATCGCTTCTGCGCGCTCGGGACGGCGCGAGAAGAGCGCACGCACGTCCCAGCCCTCCGCACGCAGCGCGGGCACGGTGACGCGCGTGCCGAAGCCGGCACCCAGGATGGCCGCTCGTTTCTGGAAGTCAGGCACTGTGCGCTCCGGTGGGGATGATCCGTCGTGCCCCAGGCTCAATGGCCATCAACCCCGATGCGTAGCTATGCGCAGCCGAGTTCCCGACTCCGGTCTGCCAGGCCGTGCGTAGCCACCAGTTCAACCCCTGCAGGGCGTCGTAGAAGACGGTCGTGCCCTTCATCTGCAGGTCCGGGTACGCCCCTCGGCGACGGCCTCCATGGTCTGGGCCCACCCACTCGTGGGCCATCACTGCGTCCTGGAACGCCCCGTAGGCCTCATGCGAGTCGAAGTCGATCGCGTAGTGGGCCACGCCGCGACCTTCATGCGAATCCCGCAGGATCCTCGCGTTCTTCGCCCCCAACGACTCATGCAACTCGACCGCTTCCCTGGACCCCGCGACGACCAACTCCATCGCCGCCGGGGTGCCCTCCCACGTCGTTACCGCAGTAATCGCCATCTCGGTTCCCTCTTGGTTCCGCCATCCCCGCCATCGGGATGGCCGTTTCTGAGGCTTTCACGGCCAGGGGGGGGGCGTCAAACGGCCCCGGCTCAGCTGGGCGACACAACTTGCTGATGTACGGGGATGACTCTCGACGGTCGATGTATTCCGTCACGTCCTTCCGACCCCCGAGGGGCGCTTGTTACTTGTGCCACACATAGGGACTCATCGCATCTCGGTCCTCTACGTGGCCTCGGCTCGACGGCGATTCCACCCCGAGTCGAGGGTGTTCACCCCGTCTTCGGTGCGGGGACGCGGGATACGGAATACGTCCAAAGGTGGAGTCTAATGCGCATAAGCGCCGCCCCAGCGCAGTGGGAGATTACGGCTTCGGGAGCCCGGGGGAGGCACTGCCCGTCCCCCCGTGTCCCGGCCCAGCCGCACCCCCTCAAGGGGGGAAATGTCCTCGCGCAACAACCACCCAGTGCCAGCCCTCGACACGCCGAGTTCCACGCAGGCTGGGGTCCGGGGGGCGGGCCCCGGCCTTCTTCGAAAAGACCGCGGCGCACAGGCCGGCGGGCCGAGTTCGGAGATCAGGGGCCAGACCCTCGTTGCCTCTGCCTTAGGGTCCGGGAAACTTGATGGGGCCCACGGCGACGAGCGTCCCCGTGACGGTGACCTGCGAATCCGTGGCGGTGCA
>CAUYXJ010000118.1:0-7127 GCA_963577065.1 Dehalococcoidia bacterium
CCGCGGTCCGATCGAGTCGCGCCGATCGTGGCAGGTGTGCGCTGTCATCCGCCCCTCGGACTTCTCGCTGGCCGCCGCGAACCTCGCATGCGGAGGTCAGCGGTGAAGGCGATCTCAGCGACACTCGAGGCGCACCAACAGGGCCGGGCACGCGTGCCCAGTGTGCGCGTGATTGCGCGGCCGGAGCGTTGGGGCGTGCCCTTGGCGCGCTGGACGCGCTACTACACGGGAACGGAGAACGACTCGCCGCACGGGTGCGCGGTGGCGGGCGACGGTTCACTGGTGCGGGCGCGGAACGACGCGGGCACGCTGTACGTGTCGCGGGTGGCGAGCCCAGGGTCGGGATCGACGTACAGCTCGTGGACGAACCTGCAGGCGGTGGAGAGCGGGACCGGGGTGTCGGTGACGGCGAACGCGGGGGAGGTGATCGTCTGCTACATCAGGGACAGCGGTCTCAAGCTCTGCGTCCGCAGCAGCTTCGACAACGGGGCGACCTGGGCGACGGAGGTGGTGGTGCGCAGCGAGGCGAACGCGTTCGTGTCGACCTCGATCGCGCTGGAGGCGGGAGCCTCGGGCGCGGATGCGGCGATCTTCGCGCCCAAGCAGGGGCTGGGGGTTGTGAGGGTGCAGGAGCGGCTGGCGGGGGTTTGGACGCATCGCGGCGGCTGGAGCCGGGTGGGTGACGTGGAGGTGATCACCGGGATGGCGGCGATGCACGACGGTGTGGACTACCACGCGATCGTGACGGGGACGGTCGACACGACGCTAGAGCCGGTGGTGTACAGCTACCTGTGGGGCGACACGGGCTTCCCCGACAACCAGTGGTCGAGCCCGACGACGGTGGCCATCGCCGACGTGGCGTCGGGGACGACGTTCGCGCGGCCGTACATCGCGCAGCCGGGCGGGGTGGACTTCCGGGTGAGCTGGACGGCGCGGGAGGCGGGGAACGTGGCGGTCGATCGCGTGTACACGGCGCAGACGCCCAGCTCGGCGGCGGGGAACCCGGCCGATTGGAGTGAGGCGCAGCCGCACGAGGCGCTGACGGTGGAGGGCCTGGCGCTGGCGGCGCAAAACACGGACCAGCCCTGGGGGACGACGCCAGACGGGGTGTGGTTCGCGGACCTCGGTGACAGCTCGGACGTGACGAATCTCGTCGAGGAAATGCGGCTGGACGTGGGGCCGTTCTCGGCGAGCGGGCGGCTGGTGCTGAGCAACGATGACGGGGAGCTGCTGGGGCTACCGAACGCGACCTACCCCGGCCTGGTGACGGGCGGGACCGTTGAGGTCGCGCCCGGCTACCTATCGGGGGCGGCCGGTGCGGGGGAGTACGGGGTTGCGCACCATCTCCTGGTCAAGCGGCTCGATTACGAGCGCGACGGCGGGCGCGCGCGCGTGGTTGTCCACGTCGAGGGGCACTGGGAGCGCTTGGCTGGTTGGCGGGCGTCGGAGGCGGTGCAGATTGTGTCCGGGGCGTTGACCCGCAGCGCGCTGTTCGGTCTGGTGCTCGCGAAGGTCGCGATCCGCGTGAGTGGGTCGGGGTCGAGCGACTGGTTCACGCTGACGCCCGGTTTCGCGATCGCGCCGGGGGAGTCCGGGCTAGCGGCCGCGCGGCGGCTGCTGGCGGTGGCGGAGGTGGTGGCGCTGGCCGACGGGGACACGATCGATATCGAGGCGCTGGACGAAGTGAGCGATTACACGTACTCGCCGACCGACCACCCGATCGTTGAGCTCGCCTCATGGGACGAGGCCCCGCCGGCGAATTGGCTGCGGGTGCAGGGGCCGGACCGCTATGCGGATAATCACGACTTCCCGAGCATCTACCGCGATGGCGCCGCGCTCCGGCAGCTGCGAAACCTGGAGGCGGACTCGGACGTGAAGGCGACCGCCTTTGCGGACGCGGCGCTGGACCGCGACCTGCGGGAGCAGGTGGCCGGGGTCCTGCGCTCGGCAGTGAACGCCGGCCAGCAGATCTACGACGTCGTGACCGTGACGGATGCCGACGTGGGTGTAACCGCGGTGAAGTACCGGGTAATGGGTATCGAGCTGCGCTACTCGCGAGCACCGGCGAAACGGGCGGTCTACGACCAGGTCCTCGCGCTGGCGAAGCTGTGATGACCGCGCGCGTTGCTCGAGGAGAGCCGGAGGTCGGGCCGTGGCCGTGCTGAGAGGGAAGCTCGTGAGCTGGGATTCAGGGACGTACGTGGCCGTGGTGAGGCTCGATGGTTCGGTGGCGCAGGCGATTACCGGAGTTGCGGTGAACCGGGCGATCGCGGCGGCGGATATGAACGCCGGCGACGTCTGCCTCGTCGACCTGGGGGACCACGGCGATCCCGGGGACGCGATCCTCACGGCCGTAGTGGCCTAGGGGGAGCCTGGGGCTGGGGGCAGTTTCGCGTCCACGGCCCACCGCCAGACGTCGATCGCAGATGATCTGGCTCCGCCGGGGCCGCGTGTACACTGAATTCCTTATGCCCGTAGGTTTGCTCGATGTCGCGCTGCGCGACGCTGCCCTTCGGGGCGCCGCGCGGTGAGCCTGAGCGCCCGCTCGATCACCCGTTCGAACGCCTACCAGACGACCTTCGCCTCGCTCAACGAACCGGAGTTCGCCTGGTACTTCTTCGGCAACCTCGCGTTCTTCATGGCCATGCAGATGCAGTTCGTGCTGCGGGCCTTCCTCGCGTTCGACCTCACGGGCAAGGCCTCCGCCCTCGGGCTCGTTTCGCTGGGTGCAGCCGTGCCGATGTTGCTAGTCGCACCCATCGGCGGCGTTATCGCCGATCGCGTGAACAAACGCACGCTCCTGATCGTGACGCAGTCGGCGGCCGCGCTCGTCAGTTTGGCCACCTCGATCTTGATCCTCACCGACCTCGTCGCGTACTGGCATCTGTTCCTGTTGTCGTTCGCCGCCGGAGCGATCTTCTCGCTGAACATGCCCGCGCGGCAGGCGCTGGTGCCGCTGCTTGTGCCCCAACACAAGCTCATGAACGCGATTTCGCTGCAGATGGGCGGGATGAACTTCACCCGCATCATCGCGCCCGCCCTGGCGGGCCTGCTGATCGCGCCTCTGGGCCTCGGCTGGGTCTACCTGCTCACGTTCGTGCTGTTTACGGTCGCCGTCGCCTCCGAGTTCCATCTGCCCGCCCACGGCCTCAAGGCTGTCACCGATTCAGAGGGCTTCCGCGAAGGCCTCTCCGCCGGCTTCCGCTATATCGCCAAGACGCCCGTGATCGCGATGCTGCTCGTGGCGGGCACGCTCATGCCCTTCTTCGCCTTCCCCGTCCAGGTCATGCTGCCCCTGTTTGCGGACGAGGTCTTCGGCATGGGCGGCGGCCTGGGCCTTGGTCTCCTGATGGCCGCCGGTGGGGTGGGCGGGCTGACCGGCGCGATCGTCTCGGCCAACCTCGATGGCAAGCCGAACAAGGGCCGGATCATGGTCGTCGGTGGCGTCCTGATGGCCTGCTTCCTCATCGCCTTCGGTTTGACCAGCATGTTCGCCTTCGGCTTGATCTTTATCGCCGCCAGCAACGTCGGTCAGATGCTGTTCATGACCTCGAACAACACCGTGATCCAGGCGATCACGCCCGAGGCCGTCCGCGGGCGCGTGATGTCGATCACGATGATGTCCTTCGGCGTGATGCCGCTCGGCGTTCTGCCGATCACCATCGCCGCCGACAACATCGGCGCGCCCGCAGCCGTCACCATCTCTTCGAGCGTGCTGCTGGCCGTGCTCGTCCTGGCCTTCGTGGCCGTCCCGCGCTTCCGCAACCTCCGCCTCGATGCGATGCAGCGGGCCGAACTTTCGCCCGTGCAGGCAGCGATGCTCGTGGCCGAAGGGAAGCTGTCGAAGGCAGAGGCGGACCGGCTCACGGGTCGGACGCGGCTCGCCCCGTTGCCCCAGGGCGAGGTGCTCGGGCGTTCCGTGGAGGAACGGCTCGACTTGCCTGAGGGCACATCGACCGCGCGTCCTCGATGACGACCCTCAGTGTTCTCGATCAGTCCCCCATTCGGCGGGGCGGCAGCGCCGCCGATGCCCTCGCCGAAACCGTCCAGCTCGCCCAGGCGGCCGATCGCCTCGGCTACGCGCGCTACTGGGTGGCGGAGCATCACAACACCAACGCGCTGGCCTCGACCGCGCCGGAGGTCTTGATCGGCCAGATCGCGGCCCAGACCAGCGGCATCCGCGTCGGCTCCGGTGGCGTGATGCTCCCGCACTACAGCGCGCTGAAGGTCGCCGAGGCCTTTCGTCTGCTCGAGACGCTCTACCCCGGGCGCATCGATCTCGGGGTCGGCCGCGCCCCCGGCAGCGATGGCCGCACCGCCCGCGCCCTCTCCCGCAACCGCGAGCCGATGGACCTGCGGGATTTCCCGAACCAGCTTCTCGACCTCTACGGCTTCCTCGCCGACGACTTCCCTCCCGACCACGAGTTCCACGGGATCACGGCGATGCCCCGCCCCGACGGGATCCCCGAACTCTGGCTCCTCGGTTCGAGCGACGTCAGCGCCGGCTATGCCGCCGAGCTCGGCTGGAGCTTCTGCTACGCCCACTTCATCAACCCCGAGCGCGCCGACACCGCCTTCGAGGCCTACCGCAAGCTCTTCGTGCCCTCGCCCATCGCGGCCGCGCCGCGCCCTTCGATCGCGGTCTCCGCGCTCGTCGCGGAAACGGAGGAGGAAGCGGAGCGCCTTTCGTGGAGTCGTTGGGGCTGGCGGCTCATGGGCGGGGCCGGCGGCCCCGGCATCCCGCCGGTCGAGGACGCGCTCGCCTTCGCGTATACGGAGCCCGAGCGTGAGTACATCGAAATAATGAAGAGCCGCTCGCTGCACGGCACGCCCGAGCAGGTCCGGGACCGTCTGCTGGCGATGGGCGAACGGTACGGCCTCGACGAATTCGTCGTCGTGACCATCACCTACGACTTTGCCTCGCGCCTGCGTTCGTACGAGCTCTTGGCCGAAGCCTTCGCGCTCGAGCCGCGGCGCTAGCTCCCGCCGACGACCACAGTCCACTCGCGAATCCGCCACGAGGGTACGAGGCCGTTCTGGACATACGGGTCGGCCGTGACGAATTCCTCCACCCGCGTGCGATCGTCGACGGTGAAGACGAAGGCGGCGCCGTCGAGCGGGTCCGCCCAGGCGCCCGCCATCACCAGCTCGCCGCGATCGAGGTACTGGTTCGCCAGCGCCAGGTGGGCGGCGCGGTAGGGCGAGCGCTTCTCCGCGATGTCGGCGACGTAGTCGTAGAGCAGGACGAAGTGCGCCGTGCGGCTAGCCCTCGCCCGCGCCGCGCAGCAGTTGCAGGAACTCGGCATCGCCCTCGAGCAGCGCGAGTTTCGAGTCCGAAGCTGCCCCGCTCGCGTAGCTGGGCTCGAGCAGTAAGGCCTGACGCAGATGGGCGAGGGCGTCGTCCCGTCGCTTTAGGTCGGCGGCCGCCTGGGCAGCGCCGTAATGGGCGGCTGCGTCATTCGGGTCGATCCGGGCGGCCTCGGTGAAGCTCGCGACCGCGTCCACCGGCACGTCTCCCTGAAGCTGCGCGAGGCCGCGGTTCACGATCACGGTCGTGTCGGTGGGGTCGAGGGCGAGCGCGCGTTCGAAGTCCGCGAGCGCTGCCTCGTGGTTAGAGCGATAGAGGTGGAGCATGCCGCGGTTGTTGAGCGCATCGGCATCCTGCGGAGAGAGTTCGAGCGTGCGGTCGTAGTCTTCGAGCGCGTCGTCGTATTCGCCGGCGCGGGTGCGGGCGTTGGCGCGGTTGTAGTGGGCCGCCACCAGGTCCGGCGCCTCGTCGATGGCACGCGTGTAGCGCTCGACCGCGAGACCGTACTGCCCGACGTTGAAGTACACGTTGCCCTCGTCGAGGTACGACTCGGCCGTGCGTGCGGCCTCAGTCCGGATCGGTTCCTGGGGCACATCCTGGAGCACCTCATCGAGCTCGTCCCCGAGCGCGTCGCTTTGGGGCGCTGGTGCGGCTTCGGGTCCCGCGGGGACCTCCGGCGGGGCTTCGGGCTCGGCTCGTGCCTCCGGCGCGGCGGGCGGTCCCGGTGCGCCGGGCGCCTCTGGTTCGGGGGGCGCCTCTGGCGCGGCGGGCGCTTCTGGTTGGGTGGTCGCCTCTGGTGCGGCGGGCGGTGCAGCGTCGGCGGGGACCGCAGGCGAGGGGGCCTCTGGAGGTTGCCCGGGCGCTACAGCAGCCGGCTCCACCGGGGCTTCGGCCGGAGGGGATGCGCTAGGAGTGTGCGACGTGCTTGCCTCTGGGGCCGAGGCCGGCGCCCCGCTGGGCTCACTCGCGACGTCTGCCGCTGGCGGTGCCGACGCGCTCTCCGTCTCTGTGGCTCCTTCTGTTGGGGGGCCTTCCGCTGGCGCTCCGGTCCGCGCGGACGGAGCCCAGGGCTCCGCGCGTGGTGGTTCGGGCGCTCGACTCCTACCCCGCCAGCGCGCCCGCCGCTGCATGCGCTCACGCGTGGAGCTATCCCGCAATGCCCGGAAAACCAGCGCGATCAACGAGAGCACGATGGCGATGACGACAAGAGTGCGAACGAGGCGGATCACTGCTGGCTGACCTCCTCCGGGTCGGCGGAGTCCGCGCGCTCGAGCAGCGCCTCCGTAATGCCGATCAGGCCGCTGTAGGCGTAGACGATGTAGTCACGTGGGTGAAGTTCCAACGGTCGCTTCTCTTCCTTACGCGCGGTCACTGGGTCCCACGATCCCGTGAGTTCCACGGCTTCGTGATCCACGCCGAATTCGAGTTCGTAGAGCGCGCCGTCCTCGGCCACAACGACGCAGCCACGTTCCGGGTCGCCCGAAGGGCCCGGGTCGCACTCGATCGCGTTCGTGAAGAAGGCGTTGGGAAACGAAGGGAATGGTCGCAGGGCGGCGCTCGCCTCCTTGAGCAGCAGCTCGAGGTCTGCTGCTGCTCGCTCAAGCACACGGTCCGCCTGGGCCTTTCGCGCGAAGCTTTCGCGCTCGTCGCTGTTCATGGCACGCGTTACTCCGCCGCTCCGCGCTCAGGTAAGTATAAGTGGCAAGGTCGAACTCGTGTAGGTGGGTGATCATTTTTTCCCGGGCTTTGCCCGGCCCCTCCCGGCCGCCCCCCCGGCGCTCGACTGCTGCGTCTGCGCGGCCTATCGGCCGCTGCGCCT
>CAUYXJ010000119.1:0-7026 GCA_963577065.1 Dehalococcoidia bacterium
GAGCTCACGAGCGAGCGCCGAGGTGTAGCGCCCCGCAGGGCGCGAAGCCGGAGCAGCCGAGCGCGGGTGGGGCTGGCTGGGCGGGGCCCGAGCGCTAGCGAGCTCACAAGCGAGCGCGGAGGCGTAGCGCCCCGCAGGGCGCGAAACCGCAGCAGTCGAGCGCGGGAGGGGCCGGGGCCGGGGGTCCGAGCGAAGCGAGCCTAATTCCAGGGCCCCGAGCGCTAGCGAGCCAACAAGCGAGCGCGGAGGTGTAGCGCCCCGCAGGGCGCGAAACCGCAGCAGTCGAGCGCGGGTGGGGGGAGGTGGGGGGCCCGAGCGCAAGCGAGCGCTATGGCGGTAGACTGCCGCCTGCCAACTCTCACGAACGGTGGTCGCGCCCTATGAAAATCGGACTCTGCCTGCCCCAACTCAATCCGCACGCCACTCGCTCGGCGGTCAAGGGATTCGCCATGAACGCCGAGGCCGCTGGCTTCGACTCGCTCTGGGTGCAGGAGCACTTCATGGTCCCCGAGAACCCCCAGGTGGGGTACGCCGGCGGACCCCTCGAAGTGAAGATGCCCGATCCCTACCGCTCGCTGCTCGCGCCGCTGGAGCTGCTTGCGTTTACTGCGGCCGTTACCGAGCGGGTCCAGATCGGCACCTCGATCCTGGTGACTGCCTACCACCGCCCCCTCGACCTCGCGAAGCGCCTGGCCACGCTCGACGTGCTCTCCGGCGGCCGTGTGGTCGCAGGGCTCGGCCTCGGCTGGAGCAAGGACGAGTACGACCACATGGACACGCCCTTCGAGCGCCGGGGCGCGCGCATGACCGACTTCGTGCGCGCACTCAAGGCCTGCTGGCTGCCCGATCCCATCGAGTACCACGGCGAGTTCTTCGACGTGCCCGAATGCGACAGCTCACCGAAGCCGATTCAGCGCAACCCCGCGGGCGAGCCCCAGGTCGAGCTCGCCCTCGCCGGTGCGGCCCCCGCCGCCCAGCAGCGGGTGGCCGAACTGGCGGACGCCTGGAACCCGGCCGGAGCGGCGCCGGCGGCCGTCGTGACGGGTGTGGCCGCACTCAGCGAGATGGCGAAGGCGCATGGCCGCGGGCCCCTCGGCCACTACATGCGCATCTTCGCCAACCCCACGATGGAGGGCATCCCACCCTGGGACGGTGGCTTCTTCGGCCAGATGTCGTGGCACGGCACCGCGGACGACATGAAGCCGAAGGTCGAAGAGGCGCGCGACGCCGGGATCGAGCACGTGATCATCGAGACCGGCTTCTGGGAGCCCTGCCCGAGCCCCCAGAACTGGATCGATCAGGTTGACTTCTTCGCACCGCTCGTGGCGGTCGCGCACGCCTAGACCCGCCCCGGCCAACTAGCCCCGAACGGAGCGGCCAGTGCTGACCAAGTTCGACGAGCACCCGGTCCACCAGATCACCGACTCGTTCGCCTCGGTGATGGCGAGCGACAAGCACTGGAACGACGGCCATTACATCTGCCTCTGCGACAGCGAAGGGCAGATCTCGCTCATCGGCTTGGTCCGGCTCTACACGAACAACGACGTCATCGATGGCTTCGTTTGCCTGCGCCACGAGGGCAAGCAGTACAACATCCGCCTCTCGCGCCGCCTGCGGTCCGACATCGACTACTTCGGCATTGGCCCCCTCCACATCGACATCGTCGAACCGATGGAGACGATCCGGCTCGTCCTCGAGGACAACGAGCACCGCATCAGCTGCGACCTCACCTGCCGGACGACGGCCGTTCCCTACGAAGACCAGCCGACCTTGACCCGCTCAGACGGCCGCTACATGGGCTCGCGCGCGGTCTATGAAGTGGTCGGCACCGTCGAAGGGACGGTCTCCGTCGCGGGCCGGACCTACACCGCCACACCGGACAAGTGGTCCTTCTTCCGCAACCATTCCTGGGGCTCGATGGCGGGCCGCGGGGGGCCGCGCGAGCACGGCGCCCCACCGGTCACCCCGCGGCGTATGCAGGGACTGCGCCAGTGGGTCCTTTTCCGCATGCAGGACCACGGCGGCTTCTACCAGATCATGGACGCGCCCGACGGCAGCCGCCGCTCCGAGGAAGGAGCGATCCTGCTCGCCGACTCCCAACGCCGCGTGACCGACATCAGCCACGAGCTGGAGTTCTACGAAAACGGCCCCAAACGCCTGAAATCAGGCCGCTTTAGCCTCAAGGATGAAACCGGGGAGACGCGCGACTACGAGGTCGAAGACCTTGGCTGGATCTACTGCCAGGGGGGCGGCTACTTCGGCGGCTTCAACGACGGCCTGGGGCAGGGCGTGTGGCGGGGCGAGTACAACGTCGAGGGCGAAGTCTGGGACGCCTCGGACCCGCAGAAGATCGTCGAGGCGGACGGCACCGAGCGCGAGTTTGATCACGCCTGGGCCGAGAGCTTCACGCGGCTCCGCAGCGGCGACCAGGTCGGCCTCGCCCACTTCGAGGCGGTCGTCTTCGAGTAAGGCCGGCGAGCCGCAACGGCGAACGGCGATACGGAGGGAAATCGATGAAGGCATTGGTGCTCGGTGGGTCAACGTTCGTGGGGCTGCACACCGTGCGTGCGCTCGCCGCCCGCGGGCACGAGGTCTCGGTGCTGAACCGGGGCGTGACTTCGGTCGACCTGCCGCCCGGTGTCGAGCGCGTCATCGCCGACCGTACGGATAGCGATTCGATGAAGAAGGCGCTCGGGGGCCGCGAGTGGGACGCCGTCTTCGACATCTCCGGGTTCGTGATGGTGGCCGGCAAGGCCGACCTCGATTTCCTCATCGGGCTCCTCGACGGGCACATCGGGCACTACATCTACTGCAGCTCGATCATGGCCTACGACCCCTCGGGCAACTTCCCCTGGCCTGAAACGAACGCGCTCACGGATCAGCCCAAAGAGACCTACGGCGGGTTCAAGGCCTTCACCGAGCGGCGCTTGTTCGAGCAGCACCGCAAGACGGGCTTCCCCGTCTCGACGGTGCGCCCCGGCGCCATCTACGGACCGAACAACAACATCTACGACATGGAGGCGCCGATGTTCCTGCGCCTCCTCCGCGGCCAGCCCATCCTGATCCCGCACGAGGGCCTCGTGGTCTGTTCCTATGGCCACGTCGACGACCTCGTGCGCTTCCAGATCGATATCGCCGGAAAGGACGAAACGAAGGGCGAGGCGTTCAATCTCACGAACGAAGCCATCACCACGCAGTACTACGTCGAGACGCTGGCGGAGATCGTGGGCAAGCCCGCGGACATCCTGTACATCCCCAAAGAGCGGGTCGAGGAGTTCGGTTTCAGCATGGCCAGTCCGGGAAAGCGCCCGGTCTATGGCCACCTGTTCGGACGCTTGCACCACTCCGCGCTCACAATCAAGAAAGCGGAGAGCCTGATGGGCTTCGAGAACGAGTACGACTTCCGCTCGGGCCACGCCCACACCTTCGACTGGTTCATGGAGGAGGGCATGGCGCAGATCGGCGAAGACCCCCGCGACCCGCTCTGGGGCGGCGGCTGGGACTTCGAGCGCGAGGCCGCCGCCGCTGCCGCGCTCCGCACCTAGCCCGCGCAAGTGCCCGAAGCGAAGCACCCGACGGTCGACGAGGTCCTCGCCGGGGCCCTCTACACGATCGAGAACCAGCTCCTCCCAAACCTCGAAGACACCTGGGCGCGGGCCGCCGCGAGCCAGCTCATGGGCACGCTCGAATACGCGCGTGCGCTCATCGCCGGCGACGAATCAGTCGATGCGCAAACGGCCGAGGTCGAGGCCGCGCTCGCCGAGTTGCTCGGCGCCCACCCCGAACTCGACGCGCTCGTCGCGGGCGCCAGCAGCGAAACGCCCGGCTTCGCCGCCCTCGACAAGGCCAGTCGCCTGCTCAGCTACGCGGTAACGCATGAGACGGCCGCGGCCGCAGCGATCCGGGCAGAGCTGCGGCCGCTGATCACGCGCCAGGCCGAGGCCAACCTCAACGAGACGATGACGATGCTGAAGCGCTTCGGCGGAACCCCACGCAATGCTCAACGTTGAGGTCGCGCGGCCCCAGATCGCCGCGTATCTCTCCGCGAAACTGCCCAGCGATGACGGCGTCGAGGTCGGCCCCCTCCAGCGCATCACCATCGGCCATTCGCGCGGGATGTTCCGCGTCGACGCCACCTACAGGTACCGCGGTGAGAAAAAGGAGCGCTCGTTCGCGCTGCGGGTGGAGCAGGCGGGCATGTTTGGCACGAACTCGCTCGACGAGATCCGCACGATGCGAGCCCTGCGCGCAACTCGCTTCCCCGTCGCGAACATCCGCTGGGTCGAGTTCGACGCAAGCGTGCTCGGCACACCGTTCTTCGTCATGGACTGGGTCGAAGGGAGCAGCGGCCCGCCGGATGACGCGGCGCTCCGGGACTACGTCCAGAAGCTGCACGAACTGCACCAGCTCGACTGGCGCAAAGCCGAGGTCCCGTTCGCGCGCGTGCCCGTCGTGCCCCTCGACGCGGTCCACCAGCAGGTGGACCGCTGGATGGAGGTCCACCACTGGGGCCGGGTGCTGCCCGAGCCCCTCCTCGAAGAAGCAGCGACCTGGCTCAAGCACAACGCTCCGGAGGATCTGGGGCTGGGAATCGTGCACGGCGACCCGGGACCGCTGAACTTCATCCACAAGGCTGGCGTCGTGCAAGCCTTCACCGACTGGGAGTTCTCCCACGTCGGCGACCCCAACGAGGACTGGCTCTTCCTGGGCGCCATGCGCGGGCGGGGACTCATGGAGCCGGCCGCGTGGCGCGCATTCATCGCGGAGGTCACCGGCCACGTCATCGATCAGGGCGAGTGGGACTACTGGGACGTCTTCAACCAGTTCAAGGGCGCCTGCGCGAACACCTCGGCCCTGCGCATCTTCATCACGGGGGCGAACCCCGCCCCCAACATGGCGGCCATCGGAACCGCGCTCAAACTCTCCATGGTGCAGCGCCTCTCAACTATCATCGGCCAGTCCTACGTCCGCTAGGGGGCGCGGAAGGAGGCGGCGATCGTGGCAGGACCGAAGGAGATCGATACGGCCATCGCACTGTTCAAGGCGTGGAGCAGCGGCGATGCGGACGCACCGGAGCAGTACCTGGCCCCGGATGCCATCCTCCGGGACATCGTCGCCGGGGAAGACAAGGTCGGCTGGCCCGCCATCCGCGAATTCTTCGCGCGCGGCCTCCAAGGGGCCCCTGATTTAGAACTGATCCCGGAAACGTTCTGGACGAACGCCGACGGGGTCGCCTTCACCTGGGCCATGGGCGCGACCGTCACGAGCGACGCGTTCGGCGCCGAGAACAAGGGCAAGCGCTGGAGCTCCGACGGCATGACCTACCTCGAATTCGGCGCCGATGGCAAAGTCACGCTCGAAGTCGACTACCACCACGGTGGGGCGATGGCGCGTTCGCTCGGGGGCGGCTAACCGCAGTCGCTCGGCGCGGTGAGCACGTACGGGCCCCTCGATCGGCCAGCAGGCGCTCACGTCGAACTTCCGCCCCAGGCTCCTCAGCCGATCTCGAGACCGGCAGCCTCTGGGATATCACCGGGACCGCGAGCTCCGAGGCCGCCGGCTGGCGGCTCTTTGGGGACCGGCGCGTGGCGGCCCCGCAGGGGCCGGGCTATGCTTTCCCCCTATTTGCGGATGAGCGACGGGCCCGCATCGAACGACGGGTTCGCGGACGAAAGAGGCAGCGGTCGAATGGACTTCCGAGACAGCGAAGCGCAGGCAACCTGGCGCATTCAGATAAAGGACTTCCTCGGGGAATACCTCCCCGACGAGATTCGGGGAAGGTTCCCTCAGGGCCAGCCTGAGGAGACGAAGCCGCTCTGGGAGGCCTGGCGCGTGGCGTTGGCCGAACGTGGCTGGATCGCCCCCGCCTGGCCTAGCGCGTACGGCGGCGCCGGGATGAAGCCGATGGATCAGTTCATCCTCGGCCAGGAGTTCGCCGAAGCGGGCGCGCCCCGCCTCGGTGGCCTCGGCCTGATGATGCTGGGGCCGACCCTGATCGAGCACGGCAGCGAGGAGCAGAAGCAGGAGCACATCCCCGGCATCCTCAGCGGCAACGTGGAGTGGTGCCAGGGCTACAGCGAGCCCGGCTCCGGCTCGGACCTCGCCTCGCTCCAGACCCGCGCGGTCCGCGACGGGGACGATTGGGTGATCAACGGCCAGAAGATCTGGACGTCACTCGCGCACCGCGCGGACTGGATGTTCATGCTCGCGCGGAGCGACCCGGAGGCGCCGAAGCATCGCGGCATTACGTATTTCCTGCTGGACATGAAGACCCCCGGCATCACCGTGCGCCCGCTCGTGAACATGACGAACAGCCACGACTTCAACGAGGTCTTCTTCGAAGACGTACGCGTGCCTGCCCGCAACATCATGGGCGAGGTCAACCGCGGCTGGTACGTGGGTACGACGACGCTGGACTTCGAACGTTCCTCGATCGGGACGCCTATCGGCCTCCGCCAGAACGTCGAGCGCCACCTCGCGTGGCTGCGGGAGCACAAGCGCGAACTCCCGCCCACGACCTACGAAGCGAACCGTTTCGAGTGGGCCGAACGCTTCATCGAAGTACAAACCGCGACGATGCTCGCGTATCGGATTATCTCGATGCAGGACGCGGGCGAGATCCCCAATGCCGAATCGTCGATCGCGAAGCTCTTCACCACCGAGCTGAGCCAGCGCGTTGCGAGGACCGCCGCGCAGATGGTGGGCATGTGGGGCGACATCTCCGACCCTAAGGCGCCCCTGCAGGGCCAGGCGGGCATTGGCTACGTCAACCAGGTGCGGGAGACCATCGCCGGGGGCACGAGCGAGATCCAGCGCAACATCATCGCTACGCGCGGCCTGGGGTTGCCTCGCGCCTAGCGGTGTACCGAAGGCCGAAGAGATGTCGACGGCGACCGAACCCCTGAATCTCGTCGCCTGCGCCGCCCGGCTGGCGATGGCATCAGCGGGAAAGCCCATCGGCGAAAGACGAGCCAACCGGCCACAACCGTGGCGCCACCAAAAAAAAACTACGCGCGTGGCGTCGCT
>CAUYXJ010000120.1:0-6978 GCA_963577065.1 Dehalococcoidia bacterium
GGGAGGCGCTCGCCGGTGCCGGCGAGTCCCAGGCAGCGTCGCTATCGGCGCCGAAACGGGGTGGGGGCGCGAGTGCGGCCGGGCTGGCGGAGAGGCGGTAGGGCGGCCCCGGGAACTCGACCGTGCGCGAGTCAACGGCGAGCGGCTGGTACCAATCGCGGGCGCGTAGCTGTGCGTTCTCGGCGAGGTCCTTCGGTGTGGAGACCAGCCCTACGAGGAGGCGCCGGCTCTGGCCCTCCTCGTAAGCCTCGAGCGCCGTCATCGTCGCGAAGAACTCCGTGACCGCTTCGCCGATGTGGTCGAGCTGGTGCGCGACGCCGGCGTTGGCATCGGGATCGGCGAGCGCGCGCGCGAGGAACTGCAGATTCATCCCCGCCACGAGGTCGGCGTAGGGCTCTTCGTTGAGGTCGTGGGCGAAGCCAGCTTCGTCCATCCAGGCGACGAGCTCGGGAAAGTCAGCACCGCCAGGCGCGGTGATGTAGGTCATGAGGTGTCCGGCTTTGGTCTCGTACACGCCGGCGCCGGGGATCGAGACGCGCAACAGGCCTAGCGAGCCCGTCCGGACGCGGTTCGTCCGCTGCATGTCCCACATCATCATCGCCGTCTCCTGGGCGACGGAGAGCGCTTCCTGCACGGACACATCGACGTGCTGGCCCTCGCCCGTCCGCTCGGCATGGAGCAGGGCGATGAGCGTGCCCTGGGCGGCCTGGATGCTCGCGCAGACGTTCGCCTGGTTCCCGTAGAGGAGGTTCGGGGGGTCCTCGGGCATGCCCGCAAGCGTCATCACGCCGCCCATCGCCAGGCCGACGATGTCGGCGTAGGCGTAGCTGGCGTGCGGGCCCGTCTGGCCAAAACCCGTGACCGACGTGTAGACGAGATCGGGGCGGACCGCGTGCAGCTCGTCGTAGCCGAGGCCCACTGCCGCGAGCGTCCCTGGGGGCAGGTCTTCGAGGAGGATGGCGGCCGCCAGCGCCAGCTCCCGCGCACGAACACGGTCCGCGTCCTGGCTCAGGTCCAGGACGAGTGAGCGCTTCGAGGTGTTCTGCGCCCAGAAGGGGATGCTCGTGTCGGGCCCTGCCTCCTCGCCTGCGAGGAAGGGTGGCGTTCGGCGCTGGGAGCCGCCGCCTGGCGGCTCGATCTTGATGCAGTCCGCGCCAAGGTCAGCGAGGAGCTTGCCGCAGTAGGAGCCGAGCTCGTCGGTGAACTCGACGACCCGGATACCGGCGAGGGGTCCGGCTGGCACGGCCGGTTAGTGTCCGGCCTTCGCCGTGACGGTCGCGGGCAGACGCTGAGTGAGGATCTCAACGGCTTCGGCCACGATCGCTTCGAGAATCGCCGCCGCGGGCCGGACCTCGTCGAGCATGCCCGCGATCTGTCCCGCGGCGTTCATCAGCAGGTCCTCGCGCCCCGCCTGCCGGAGCGAGTGCGCCATGTCACGAATGGCGATGCCCTGGATGCCCATCGGCAGCGCCCGGATGCCGCTCGCCTCCCAGGCATCGATCAGGGGGTTGCGAATGTTGCGCATCGTCTTACCGCTGTACAGGCGGCTGATCTTCGTGTCCTCTTCGGTCGCTGCGAGGATACGTTCGAGCTGGGCCTTGGGCTGGTTCGCCTCCTCGGAGACGAGGAAGGCCGTGCCGCACCAGACGCCGATGGCGCCCGCTGCGAGCATCGCCGCAAGCCCGCGGCCGTCGCCGATGCCGCCGGCCGCGACCACGGGTGTCGGCTCCACCGCCCGAATCGCTTGGGTCACGAGCGGCAGGGTGCCGATGCGGCCGGTGTGGCCTCCGGCCTCGGTGCCCTGCGCGACCACCACATCCACGCCCGCCGCCGCCACCCGCTTGGCGTTCTTGACGTTACCGACGAGCGCGAAGACCACGGTGCCATTCGCGTGTAGCCGCTCGAGCCAGGGCGCGGGGCTGCCGAGCCCGGAGGCGAAGACGGGCACCTTCTCCTCGATGACCACCTCCATCTGCGCGTCGGACATACCGCCGCCCTCGCCTCGCAGCGAGGGCCGTGTGGCCGTGGGGACGGGTGGCGCTTCCACCCAGGGCACGTCGAGGCCCGCAAGCATCCGCTTGAGACCGTCGGTGACCTCAGCCGGCACGAGCTCGCGTGGGTCGGCGGGAGGCTTCGCGGTCGGCGCCGATCCCATGTAGTTCGCGGGGAGGAGGAGGTCGACGCCGAAGGGCCGGTCAGTGAGCGAACGGAGCTTCGCGATCTCTTCGCGCAGACGTTCCGGCCCATGGCCGGAACCACCGAGAACGCCGAGGCCGCCAGCGTTCGATACGGCGGCGGCAAGCTCGGCCGTGGCCACGGGACCGACAATGCCGCCGGCAACGGGGCCCATGCCCGCAAGCACCACTGGGTACTCGACGCCAACGAGGTCGCACAGGGGGGAGTGCAGGATCGGCCGGGCCATTGGCGCTGCTCCAGGCGCGGGGTGCGGGCAGTATAGCCGCGCTCGCACGGCCGCCCGCGGCCGGCCCGCGCCTATAATCGAGCCCGTGGCCGCTGCCGAAACCAAGCCGCGCCTCGTCATCCTCGATTCGCACGGCATCCTCTTCCGCGCCTTCTTCGCGCTGGGCTCGCAACCCAATCCGATGATGAGCAGCAAGGGCGAGCTCACGTTCGCCACCTACGGCTACGCCGAATCGCTCCTGCGCGTCATCGACCAGCTCAAGCCGACCCACATCTGCGCGGCCTGGGACGCGCCCGGCAAGACCTTCCGCCACGAAGCGCGCGAGGACTACAAGGCCACGCGCCGCAAGACGCCAGATGACCTCCTCCCCCAGATGGCACGCGTGCGCGAGATGCTCGATGCCTTCGCGATCCCGGTGTACGAGATGCCGGGTTTCGAAGCCGACGACATCGCCGGGACGATCGCGACACGCTCGGCCGCCGAGGGACTCGAGACCTGGGTCGTCACGCTCGACACCGACCTCGTTCAGCTGATTCGGCCGAACCTGAACCTGTTCATGTTCCGGCCCTACCAGCGTGACACCGTCGTCTACGACGAGGTGAAGGCCGCCGAACGCTGGGGCTTCACCCCGCCGTTCATGACCGACTTCAAGGCCCTGCGCGGGGACACCAGCGACAACATCCCCGGCATCAAGGGCGTGGGCGACAAGACGGCAGCGAACCTGATCCGCCAATTCGGCCCGATCGAGGAGCTCTTCGAGCACCTCGACGAGATCAAGTCGAAGTCCGTCCGGGGCAAGCTCGAGGGGAAGAAGGAAGAGGCGCTCGATAGCAAGTGGCTCGTCACGATCAAGACGGACCTTGAGGTGGACTTCGACTTCGATGCCTGCGAGGTCAAGGACTACGACCGCGAGAAGGTCGTCGAACTCTTCCGCGAACTGGAGTTCCGCAGCCTGATCGAGCGCCTCCCCGACGCCGATGGTGCGGAGGAGGTTGCGGCGGAAGAGCTCGGGCCGGTCGACTACGCGAACGTCACGACCGAGTCTGAGCTGAACGCGCTTGTCGAGACGCTGCGGAGCGCGGGCGGCTTCGCCGTCGGCGCGCTCTCAACCACGGGCGACACCACCCATTCGCTCCTGCTCGGGCTCGCCATCGCCACCGAGCCCGGACGCGCCTGGTACGTCCCCCTCGGCCACGCCCCCCGCCTCGATACCGTCGCGAGCCAGCTCCCCGTCGAGGCCGTGCGCGCGAGCCTGGGGCCGCTCCTCGCCGACACCACGCTCGCGAAGACGGCCTACGGCGCGAAGTACCTCATCCATCAGCTCGCACCCGTGGGGATGCAGCTGGGTGGGGTCGCCTACGAGACGAGCCTGATGGCCTTCCTCCTCGGCGAAACATCGCAGCTGCTCGCGAACCTCGTCAACGAACGGCTGGGGATCGAGCTGCGCCCGATCACCGCCCTCACGGGGACGGGCCGAAAGGCGATCCCGCTCGCGCAGGTAGACCCCGAGGCGGCCGGCGAACTTGCCTGCCAGCAGGTCGACCTGATGCTGCGGGTACGGCCCATCCTCGACGCGCAGCTCCGCGAGCGTGGGCAGTGGGCGCTCTACGAGGAGATGGAGCTGCCGCTCGTGCCCGTACTCGCCGAGATGGAGGCGGCCGGCGTCACCGTCGACACCGCCGTACTCCGCGACATCTCCGAGGGGCTCATCGGCGACATCGACTCCGCCGAAGCCGAGGTCTACGAGCACGTCGGCCACGAGTTCAATATCGGCAGCCCCCAACAGCTCAGCGACATCCTCTTTGGCGAACTCGACCTGCCCCACTCGCGGCGCACGAAGCAGGGCTACAGCACCGATCAGCGCGCCCTCGAATCGCTCCGCACCGTGCACCCCATCATCGACAAGATCTTCGAATACCGGCAGCTCACGAAGCTGAAGTCGACCTACCTCGATGCACTCCCCGCAGCCGTCGCCGAAGACGGCCGCATCCACACCGACTACCAGCAGAACGTCGCCGCCACGGGCCGCCTGAGCAGCACCAACCCGAACCTCCAGAACATCCCCGTGCGCACCGAGAAGGGCCGCGACATTCGCCGCGCCTTCGTCGCCAGTGGCTACGACGACGCGGTCTACGTCGCCGCCGACTACTCCCAGATCGAGCTGCGCGTCCTCGCCCACGTAACCGAGGACGAGGGCCTCATCCGTGCGTTCCTCGCGGACGAGGACATCCACCAGGCGACCGCCGCAACGGTCTACAGAGTCGCACCGGACGAGGTCACACGGCAGATGCGCGACACCGCGAAGATGGTCAACTTCGGCATCGCCTACGGAATGGGCGAATTCGGTCTGAGCACGCGCACCGACCTCTCGCGGGAGGAAGCGGCCGAGTTCATCGCGACCTACTACAGCAATTACCCCGGGATCAAAGCCTGGCAGGAGACGACGCTCGAGAGCACGCGCGAGCTGAACTACGCCGAGACGCTCTTCGGGCGCCGCCGCTATCTGCCCGCGGTCCACAGCCGCAACTTCCAGGTGCGCAGCGCCGCCGAGCGCGAAGCCATCAACATGCCCATCCAGGGCACGGCCGCGGACATCATCAAGGTCGCGATGATCCGCATTGCCGAGGCCGCCCGCGAGCGCGAGCTCCGTAGCCAGATGCTGCTCCAGGTCCACGACGAGCTGATCTTCGAAGGCCCCGCCGACGAAGCCGACGAAGTCGCCGGCCTCCTCGCCGAGATCATGCCCGCGAGCCTGGACCTCAAGGTCCCGCTGAAGGTGGATCTGAAGCGCGGCAAGACCTGGGCTGATCTTTAGCGCCCGCCCCTGGGCGTCAAGCCCGTCGCTCCCCGATCTCACTGTGCTACAGTTGTAGTATAGGCGATCCGCTCGGGGCGCAAGGTGCGGCCGGCGATGGTCGTCGTCGATGGATTCGAGTGGGATGACGAGAACGAAAGCCACGTCAGGCGTCACATCGATCCCGGCGATGTCGACTGCATTCTGGAGGGGCGCACGCTGATCCTGCGGAACAAACGGGCCGGTACCGGGGCGTACAAACTCATCGGCCGGGACTGCGGCGGGCGACTGATCACCGTGGTCGTCGCCGCGACGAGCTCCTCCACGGTCTGGCGCCCGGTCACGGCCGGCCAGGCCAACCGAGATGAGCGCGCCCACGCCGACAAGGCAGACATCTGATGAGCGACGCACAAGACGACTGGGACCTCGAGAGCGCAACCCTGCAACAGGCCCGGCGGCCGGCGACGAGTGCCTTCTCCGTGCGCCTGAATCGCGAGGAATTGGCCGCGCTGCGCGCCGCAGCGAAGGCCGCCGGGATGACCACGGGCGAATTCATCCGCAATGCCGCGTTGGAGAAGGCCCGCGCCGACAAAATCCCCGCTGCCTTCGTAGGGGTGCTTGGTCACACCTTCTCGATTGCGTGGGCTGCGTACATCGAGGCGGGCGCGCCCTTCGGCGAGTCGCAGGAAGATCTCGCTCGCTGGCTCGAGGAGAACCCCGATCGCGCACAGCGGGCCGGCTGATTCGCTACTTCAGCGCCCGGACGCAGAGGAAGCCCGGCTCGCGCATCAGCTTCTCCTAGTCCTCGGGGTCGGCCTTGCGGAAGGCCTCGGTCGGGCGGGGTTCGAGGATGCGGTCGAGGCGGAATCCGGCGTCGATGACGGGCTGGAGGATGTCCGTAAGGGGGCGGCGCCAGCTCGTGACCTCGGGGTAGGGCTCGCCAAAGCCCGTCCACGCGGTCGTGAACTGCTCGCGATCGAAGTAGTTGCCGCCGCTCAGGGCGCGCCGTTCGGTGTACTCGAAGTCGGCCTGGGGGTGGCCGCAGGAGAACACGAGCGTTCCGTTGGGTTTCAGGACCCGCGCGAACTCGCGCATCACCGGGGCCCAATCTTCGATGTAGTCGAGCACGAGTGAACTGAAGACGAGGTCGAACTGGCCGTCGCCAGCGAACGAAAGCGGCTGGGTGAGGTCTGCCTCGAGAACGGTTGCGCGCTCGCCCACGCGCTCGGTGGCGATCGCGACGAACTCCGGCGTGACGTCGATCGCCACGACTTCTGCGCCGCGGTCGACGAGATCTGCGGCGTGCCACGCGGGTCCGCACCCGGCATCGAGCACGCATCTGCCCGCAATGTCCGGCAGCAGCGAGAAGATCGCCGGTCGGTTGTAGTACGCGTTGTGCGGCTTGGTCGGCTCGGCCTCGGCATAGCGTTCCGCAAACTGCTCGAAGCTGCGCTGCCCGATCGGCTTCTCGGCCATCGAGCCATTCTCGGACGGGCGGAGCCTAGGCCCCACCACCGATCGCCGGGACGATCGTGACCTCGTCGTTGGGCGCGATCGCTTCCGTGAGGCCGTAGCGATGGGCGTGGCCGTTGAGCGCCACCGAGAGCTCTGGGCGGACGCGGCCGTCCTCGACGGCACGCTCGTAGAAGCCGGGGCAGCGCACGTCGATGGCGCGGAGCAGCTCGCCGAGCGTGGCGCCCGCGACCTCGAGGGTCGCGGCGCCGCCGCAGAGCGAACGTAGCGGCGACGGCACGATCACCGT
>CAUYXJ010000121.1:0-6571 GCA_963577065.1 Dehalococcoidia bacterium
GCAACGAGGCAGTGCCGCTCGAATCGATGCAGGAGGGCATGCCCTGGGACTGGGAGACGTACCCCGAATTCCTCGACAGCCTCGACCGCACGCCCAAAGGCGTGAACCTCCTCAGCTACATGCCCCTCAACCCCCTGATGGCCTACGTGATGGGGCTGGAGGCGGCCAAGAGCCGGGCTGCGACCGAAGACGAGATGGCGGAGATGAGCCGCCTGATGGAGGAGGGGCTCGCGGCGGGCGGCTGCGGCTGGTCGGGCCAATTCGGCGATAACGATGTCCAGCGCGACGTCGATGGCACGCTCATGATCACCAACCTCATGAAGGAGCAAGATCTCGTCTCCTTCGCGCACGTGCTGCGGAAGCTGGGGCGCGGCTTCATCCAGTGCATCGGCGCCTCGCGCGAACTCACCGAGACGCTCGCCGACGAGAGCGGCCGCCCCGTCATCTACAACGTCCTCGCCGTGGCGACCGACCAGCACGGGATCGCGATGCCGCAATACAAGGACACGATGGCCTGGCTGGACGCGTGCAACGCGCGGGGCACGCGTGTTTTCGCACAGGCGCTCACCGCTGAGAACAACTTCCAGTTCACGTTCGAGGACTGGAACCTCTTCGACTCGAGCCCCGTTTGGCGAGAGATGCTGTTGGGCACGGTCGCAGAGCGTGCGGCCAGGATGGCCGACCCGGAGCGGCGCGCTGCGGCCAAGGCCGAACACGACGAGTCGGAGCGCGGCGGCTCCGGCGTCGTCCCCTCGATGGCGGGGCTCATCCTCGGCGAGCTCCACAAGGACGAGCTGCGCCAGTACGAGGGCTGGACCGTAGGTGAGCTCGCGGAGGAGCAGGGCAAGCACCCGATCGACGCGATGCTCGACATCGCTCTCGCGGACGACATGCAGGCCCTCTTCGTGACGGCGCCACGGCCCTCCGACATGGCCGCGATGAAGGAGATGGCGAACTCCGCGTTCGCCCTCCCCGGCGTCTCCGACGGTGGCGCGCACACCAAGTTCATCACGCTCGGGCGCTACCCGACCGAGTTCCTCGCGCACCTCGTGCGCGACAACGAGATCATGGACCTCGAGCAGGCGCACTGGCGCCTCAGCGCCTACCAGGCGCTCGCGGCCGGCTTCCGCGACCGCGGCATCATCCGCGAGGGCGCGCCGGCAGACATCGTCGTCTACGACCTCGAGAACCTCGATATGGGCAAGACGGAGAAGGCGTACGACTACCCGGCAGGAGCCTGGCGGCTCGTCCGTAAGCCGCACGGTTACCGCTCGATCATGGTGAACGGTGAGGTGACCTTCGAGGACGGCGAGTGCACGGGCGCGACGAGCGGCAAGCTCCTGCGCCACGGCACGGCCTAGCCCATCACCGAGGCCTCGGCAACTCTTAGAGGCCGGCGGCGCTACCCGCACCTAGCAGGCGGTGGGCGAGGTGCCCACCGCCTGTCTCCACGGAACGTCGTGGCGGGGGTGATGGACGGCTGGGGATGACTGTCTACATCGTCACTGGACACGCCCGCTGCGGCTCGAGCATGGTGATGCGCTGCCTGGAGATGGGGGGCATGAAGGCGACGTACAACCGGGCGCTCGATGAGATGCTCCGCGAGCAGCCCGTGCCGCGCGAGTACGACCCCAACCCCTACGGCTACTTCGAGCTCGGGGAGGATGCCTATGAGCGCATGCCCGACGAGATGGACCTCTACGAGGGGCTGCTCATCAAGATGCTCATCCCGAAACCGCTGTGGCTGACGGCCGGCCCCGAATACGAGGTGGCCTTCATCCAGCGGGATCCGGCAGAGATCGCTGCCTCTCAGAATCTCGCCTACAAGAAGAGCATGACTGCCGAGTCCATCGGTCGAGTGGTCGACCACATGCACGGCATCCTCAGCATGCGCCGAGACGTGAAGCTTCATCGGATCAACCACCGGGACATGATTGAGCGTCCCGGCGAGACCCTCTCCAGACTCGCGCAGGACTGGCCCTTCGACCCAGCGAAGGCGATCGAAGGCGTCGACAAGGACCTCTACCGTGTTCGCGCAAAGGGCCAGTAGGGAATTGTCATCCAGCGCCATCTAGCGCGCTCCGGCGCAGCAGCATGAGAGTCCTTTTCGATTCACGGTCCCTGCAGGTGAAGGTCCACCTCGCTGATGGCGTCCGGCTGGAGACGCTCATCGCCGCGATCGAGGGCGAAGGGTCCACGGTCGAGGCCTCAGGCGATCGGTTGACCTCTGACGTGCTCCACGGATTCGACGTCGTGGTGGTCCCGACGCGAGACGCGACCGACGGCAACGAGTACACGGACCGGGAGCTCGAAAGCCTCGACGGATTCGTGACCGGGGGTGGGGGCTTGCTCCTCATGTCCAACCACGGACCTTTGCCCGAGGCGCCGTACGACCATACAAAGCATGACCGCGAGCTCGCGGGAGCCTTCGGGATCACGATCGAGCCGGCGTGGTTCGCTGCGCCCGCGGCGAGCGAGCTCACCACGTTGGCGGAGGGCGCTCTCGCCGCGGGCCATCCCGTGATCGCCGGATCGTCGCCGGACACGGCGGTGCGAAGCGTCGTGACCAACAACTTCTGCGGCATCGCCGCGGAAGGCTGTAGCGCCCTGGTGGGGCTGCCCGATTCGATCGTCGATTGGCGAAGCACCTACGACCCCCGGACCCACGTCTTCGCGGGGGCGCTCGACCGCGAGCGCGGGAGAAGCGGGCGCGTGATCGTGGTCGCCGACTCGGGCTTTCTTGGCAGCGAGGGCACGGAGCTGCCGGGTCCGGGGCTGATCGGGCGCGGCGACAACCTGCGCTTCGTCCTGAACGCCCTGCTTTGGCTTCGCGACGAGCCCTGAGTGCCGTCGTCGAATCGCCCTTGACACGGGTTTCGCCTCAACTCAAGATCGGGTGAACTCGGGAGACGGTCCCGGCCGTATATACACCGAGCCTCAAGAAGTTCCAGGGGGGAGAGAAGAATGGTAACCAGCACGTATTGGTCTCGTCAGGTGCGAGAACGAAACCTCTCGCGCCGCGGATTCCTGAAGGGCTCGGCGGCGGCCGCCGGTGGCCTGGGCGCGGCCGCCCTCCTCGGCTGCGGCGATGACGACGACGATGAGGCAGACACCGGCGCCGACCCCACTGCGGACGACGGGGGTGACGGGGGGGCCGACCCCACGGCCACGACCGCTCCCACGGAACCGACCGCACAAATCACCCGCGGCGGCACGCTCGTGATCGGAAGCAGCGTTGGTGGCGACAGCATCTTCGACCCCGCAATCACCAACCACAGCAGCACCTACGCCAACGGGTTGGGGAGGGTCTACAGCCGTATCCTCAACTACGACGGCAATGTCGCTGTCCATCCTGAGCTCGCCGAGACTCTCCCGGAGCAACCCGACGACGTCACCTATGTATTCAAGCTCAAGCCCAACATCACGTGGCACGACCTCCCGCCCGCGAACGGCCGGCAGTTCACGGCCGAGGACGCGGCCTTTGGCATCAACCGCTTCAACGGGGACAACGCGGAGTTCATCCAGGGGCAGCTCGACCGCGTCTCCAGCGTCGAAGCGACGGACGAGCTGAACTTCACGCTCACGACCAGTGAGCCCTTCGCGCCGATGCTGCGCTTCCTCGCAGACGACCCCGCGATGATGGTCAACATGGAGCAGAACGATGCCGTCGGTGACGACGGCATCAAGAAGTACGAGAACCTGATTGGCACAGGCCCGTTCGTCCGCGACGTGTTCGACTACGAAGTCCGCGCCGTCGTTCAGAAGAACCCCAACTACTTCGAAATGGGTCTCGATGGTCAGCCGCTCCCGTACCTCGACGCAGTCGAGATCAGGGCCGTCTCCGGTGACGCCTCGCAGGGGGCCTTCATCGCGGGCGAGTTCGACTCGTTCACGGTAGGCACCGGCCAGAACTTTACCGCCGTCGGGACCTTCCAGCAGCAGCTCGGGAGCGATTTCGCTTTCCGCAAGAAGCTGCACTCGGCGATCTCGGAAGTCCACATGCACAACGAGAAGCCGCCGTTCGATGACGTGCGCGTGCGGCGGGCCGTGCATCTGATAACCAACCGCCAGCTCACGGTCAACGGCCGCGGGCCCGGTGGCGCGATCCATATGGGCCCCGTACCGCAGTTCTTCCATCCGCTCGCTTTCAGCGAAGAGGAGCTGCTGCAGCTCCCGGGCTTCCGGGAGGACAAGACCGAGGACATCGCCGAGGCGATCGCCCTCATGAACGCCGCCGGGGTTGGCATCGGTGCCGACGAGGTAATCGACATCCCCACCCCCATCCAGTGTGACTGCCACGCCGTGGTCATCAAGGAAGACGTGGCGAAGCTGGGGCTGAATCTGGAACTCGAGACGGCTACCAGCGCCGACTACTTCGCTCAGCGTGCGGCGGGCAACTTCATCATGAACATCGGCCTCGAAGTGGGCGGGACCGACCCCGACACCTACCTCTATCACCGCTTCCACACGGGCGCACCGTTCAACCGGACAGCGTTCTCGGACGCCGCCACGGACTTGGCCCTCGAGAAGCAGCGTTCAGCGCTCGATCCGAATGAGCGAGCGGACGCGATCAGGGATGCCTCGATGCTGCTCTTCGAGCACTCGCCTCAGGCGTTCGTCTCGTCGCTCGTCTTCTATCCGTCTTTCAGGAGTTACGTGCAGGGCTTCCCCGAGGATTCTGAGGGCGGGATCCCCATGGGACTGACCCACAACATGGCTCGCGTCTGGAAGGACGTCTAGCCAGTAGCCCGATCATTCGGGATAGCAAGCGGGGCCGCCTCATCGAGGCGGCCCCGCTTTTCGTTTGGTGGGGGGAGGATGTCGGCCTGGTTCCCCTCCAACTTACCCCTGGCCTCGCGAGCCAAGCCGCATCCGCGAGCGTCAACTCCGATTTTGCGCCCGAGAACTGAGCCGGGTCAGCCGAAGCCAAGGTGCAGGGGGCACTAGAGACGCTAGGGGTCGCCGCCTCGCGCTTCGAAGAAAAACAGGCGCGAATCTGGCGGCGGAACTACTCGCTCCGCAGCAGGCCAGTGCCCCTCCAACTTAACTCGCGGCTGCCAGGGTCTTCCCGCCTTCGCGAGCCGCAAGTCCGACCGCGGGTTGGTATGCGCGGCGGGGAGAGGCGGAAGCTAAGTTGCAGCAGGCCGGGTCGTACTTGCGCTCGGTTGCGCCGCGCGGACGAGCGCCGCTAAGCGCCCCGCATCCGTGGATCCCAGAGATCACGGAGCGAGTCCCCCAGGAGGTTCACGCCCAACACCGCAATCGCAAGACCAATGGCGGGGAAGATGAAGAGGTGCTGGCTGCTCAGGATGAACGCGCGGCTGTCGGCGATCATCCGGCCCCATTCGGCTTGCGGCGGATCGACGCCGAGGCCGAGGAAGCCCAGCGAGCCGGTGGTGAGCATCACGTTCCCGACCCCTACAGCGAAGACCACCCCAATCGTCGGCGCGATATTCGGCAGCAGGTGGCGGAAGAGGATCCGGACCCCCGTGGCACCTGAGACCTCAGCGGCCTCGATGTAGGGGTTGGTCAGCGTCGAGAGGGCTGCTCCACGCGCGATACGGGTCAGCGGGAAGGTGACACCGATACCAATGACCACGATAAGCACCTTGTAGTCGCCGCCAAAGGCGACGAGGAAGATGAGGATGAGGAAGAGGCCCGGCAGCGCCATGACCGCGTCCACAACGCGCTGCAGGACGAGGTCGACCCAGCGCAAGTAGGCGGAGATCATCCCGAGAATCGTGCCTGCTGCCGTCCCCAGCGCGAGCGCCAGGAAGGCGATGGACACCGTGATCCGGCCGCCTTCCATCGTGCGCGAAAAGAGGTCTCGCCCCTGCACATCGGTCCCGAACCAGTGCTCGCTCGATGGGCCGGCGAGCAGATCTGGACCGAATGAGTTGGGGTCGTGCGTCTGGATGTACGGCCCGAAGACGACGATGACCAAGAGGAGCAGGGTGAGGAAGAGGCCGAAGACGCCAACGGGCTGCGCCCTTGCCGTTCGCCCCAGACGGCGCCAAACGCCGGGCCGGACCGGAACCGCGACACCCTCGAGGAACGTAGCTGGTGTCGCGGCAGTCGCGCTCATGAGTAACGGATCCGAGGGTCGAGGTAGCCGTACAAGATGTCGACAGCCAAGTTCACCGACACGAACATGAAGCCCGCAAAGACGACGAAGGTCTGTACGACCAGGAAGTCCTCAGTGCGAACAGCGGTGAGCGCGTACCTCCCGAGGCCCGGCAGGCTGAAGATCTGCTCGATGATGACCGATCCGCCGAGCGCGCCCCCAAACGAAAGTCCGAGCACCGTCACCACCGGGATGAGCGCGTTCTTGAGGGCGTGGCGCTGCAGCACGATTCGAGTAGCCAGCCCCTTGGACCTGGCCGTGCGGACGTAGTCCTGCCGTAGCACCTCGAGCATTTCCGTTCGCGTCAGGCGAATCAGCGTCGCCATCAAGCCGATGGCACCAACCGCCACCGGCATCGCGTAGATTTGGAGGTTGCGCACGGGATCGTCCTCGAAGGCCACGTACCCATAGGGCGGGAACCACCCCCACCAGACCGCGGGGAAGGAC
>CAUYXJ010000122.1:0-6480 GCA_963577065.1 Dehalococcoidia bacterium
ACCCCACCAGCCCCGCCCCCACGCTCGTCTGCTACGCCTGCGCCTCCGCCCTTCTTATCAGCTCGCTTCGCTCGGACCACCCCACCAGCCCCGCCCCCACGCTCGTCTGCTTCGGCTACGCCTCCGCGCTCGCTTGATCGCTCGCTGGGCGTTCTCCGCGCCAGGCACGAACGATCGTGCCCCCGCCCAATACCTCGTCGCCGTCATAGAACGCGATCGCCTGCCCGGGGGTGAGCGCCCGCTGACGCCGTTCGAAGCGCACCTCAGCATCATCGCCCTGCACGGCGAGCAGCACGGCGGGCGCGGCCTCGGCCTTGTAGCGCGCCTTGGCCGCGATCGCCGCGCCAGGACCAGGTGCGGTTCCGGCGAGCCAGGAGACGCGCTCGACGGCGACCCGGTCCGTGAACAGCTCTTCTTCCTCGCCCACGACGACGACGTTCGCAACCGGATCGATGGCCGTGACGTAGCGGGGCTCACCGAACGCGACGCCCAGACCCTTGCGCTGGCCAAGCGTGAAGCCGCTCACGCCGTCGTGCTCGGCGAGCACGCTCCCATCGACCGCGCGCAGCTCGCCCGGCCGGGGAGGTAACCGCTCCGCCACGAAGGTGCGGTAGTCGTTCCCCGGCACGAAGCAGATCTCGACGCTATCGGGCTTCTCGGCCACATCGAGGCCAGCGCGGCGGGCGGCGGCGCGCACTTCGTCCTTGCGCAGCTCACCGATCGGGAGGAGCAGCTGTCGGAGCTGCTCCTGCCCGAGCATGTAGAGGACATACGACTGGTCCTTCGCCTCATCGACGCCCTTGAGAAGGCGGTGGCGCGAGCCGTCGTCTGGGTGAACGACACGGGCATAGTGGCCCGTAGCGAGGTAGGCGGCGTCGAAGGCGGGGAGGCGGTCCAGGAGGGCGCGGTACTTGATGTGCTCGTTGCAGCGAGCACAGGGGTTCGGCGTGCGCCCCGCCGCATACTCGGCGACGAACGGGTCAACGACATGCTCGCGGAACGCCTCTTCGAAGTTCAGGACGTAGTGGCGGATCCCGAGCTGGCCCGCGACGCGACGGGCGTCGTCGATATCCTCGACGCTGCAGCACTGCTGGTGGCCGCGGAGCTCATCTGGGCGCTCCTCGGTCCAGAGGCGCATGGTCACGCCGACAACGTCGTAGCCCTGCTCCACGAGCAGGGCGGCGGCGACAGAACTGTCGACGCCACCGGACATCCCGACGACCACGCGAGGGGCGCTCATCGCTGTGCTACGATCCGCGCGCCCCGCAGCTTGCGAGATGGAGCGCGCGCCCTGGATTCCGAGTCTCTGGCCCATCGGGTCATCGATCTGCTTTCCGACCTCCAGGCCCACGACATCGCGCTGCTCGATATCGGCCGCTCTTCGAGCTTCACCGACTACTTCGTCCTTGCGACCGCGCACTCGCCACTCCAGTTTAGCGCCATCGCCGAGCGGCTCGAACACGAACTCAAGGAAGCCGGCCACCCCACCCGCCACCGCGAAGGTCAGAAGCAGAGCGGCTGGATGCTGCTCGACTTCGGTGACGTCATCGTGCACGTCTTCTCGCCGGAGAAGCGTGCGTACTATCGCCTCGAAGAGCTTTGGGGGCGCACCACGCCGGTCGTACGGTTCAGCGGATGAGCAACCGGCCATACCCGATCAAGATCGACGCTGATCTGATCGGCGCGTTCTGTCGCGAGAACGGTATCCGAAGACTCTCGCTCTTCGGCTCGATCTTGCGAGACGACTTTGGCCCCGCGAGCGATGTCGACATCCTGGTTGAGCTCGAGGCGGGGCGCACGCCTGGGCTCGCGTTCTTCAGGATGCAGCGCGAGCTCTCTGCGCTGCTGGGCCGAGACGTCGAGCTGAGTACGCCGGCCTGGCTCAGCCATCGGTTCCGTGACGACGTGCTGAGCGAAGCTGAGCCTGTCTATGCCGCTGCCTAAGGTTGCGATCACGCTGGCGCCGTTGGTTGATCACGCGAACGAGGCGATAGGAATGTGCCGAGGGGGGCACTGACGAAGAGCAGGCGGCGTTCGTCCGCCGGCTCGGAGAGCTCACCGAGGGGATCCCCCTGGCGCTGGCGATTTGGTCGTTCCCACACGATATCGGCCCGAGTGCGGGACCTCCTTCGTTCGAGTCGATCTCGCTCCGCGAGAACGACGGCACGCCGAAGCCAGCACTCGCTGCCTGGCAGGCGCTCGTGGCCGCGAGCTGAGCAGCCCGGCGGGCGGCAAGCGCGCCGCCTATACTCAGGCGCTATCGCTATAGCCGACTAAGGCGAGGACAGAGGGGATTCGACGTGGACTATCGACACCTCGGGCGATCGGGGCTGGAAGTCTCTGTGGCCGGCCTGGGCTGCAACAACTTCGGCATGCGCATCGAGTACGAAGCCGCCGAGCAGGTGGTGAACGCCGCTCTCGATGCTGGTGTCACGCTCTTCGATACAGCGGACGTGTACGGCGCCGGTGGCTCCGAGGAGATGCTGGGCAAGGCCCTCGGCGAGCGCCGCCAGGATGTCCTGATCGCGACCAAGTTCGCAGTGCCGATGGGGGAGGGGCCGATGCAGAGCGGCGGCTCCCGGCACTGGGTGATCGAGGCCTGTGAGCGCAGTCTGCGGCGCCTCAACACTGACTACATCGACCTCTATCAGGTGCACGTTCCGGACGCCACGACACCGATCGAAGAGACCCTTCGCGCGCTCGACGACCTGGTCCGGCAGGGCAAGGTGCGCTACCTCGGCAACTCGAACTTCAGGGGCTGGCAGATCGTCGAGGCCCACTGGACCGCGGAGACGAAGAACCTGACGAAGTTCGTCTCCGCGCAAAACCACTACAACCTGATGGAGCGCGGCATCGAGACCGAGGTCTTGCCCGCGGCGAAGGAGTACGGCCTTAGCCTCCTTCCCTACTTCCCCGTCGCGAGCGGCTTCCTCACCGGCAAGTACCGGCCCGGCGAGGAAGCGGGCGCGGACACCCGACTCGCTGCCTGGGGGCAGGCCGGCACCGTCCTCACCGAGGAGAACTTCGCCTGGCTGGCGAAGCTCGAGGCCTTCGCCGGAGAGCGCGGCCACACCCTGCTGGAGCTGGCCATCGGCTGGCTCAGCTCGCAGCCCCTCGTGGGCAGCGTCATCTCGGGGGCAACGACGCCGGAGCAGCTCGAGGCGAACGCGGCCGCAGCCAGCGCCTGGCGGCTCACGGCCGAGGAGCTCGCCGAAGTCTCTGCAATCGCGCGGTAGCCCAGCTATGTCGCAGCTCGACGACTTCCGCGCAGCCAAGGACGACTCCTTCCGCAGCGACCATCATTCGCCCCTGACCGAGGAGCAGCGCGCGAAATTCACGGGCCTCGTCTACTACGACGAGGATCCGAACTTCGCCTACGTGCTCGACCCCGAGCCCTTCGCCGAGCAGGAAGCAGTCGAGCTCCAAACCAGCACCGGCGACACGGCGAGCCAGGTGCACTGGGCGAAAGTGCGCTTCCTGGTGATGGGCGAGGAGGCCGAGCTCACGCTCTTCCGCAGTCCTGACTCGGGCGAGATCTTCCTCCCCTTCCAGGATGCGAACGCTGGTGGCGAAACGTACGGCGCGGGACGCTACATGGAGGCTCAGGAGCACTCGTCGGGGAAGCTACTGGTCGACTTCAACTACGCCTACAACCCGTACTGCGCCTACAACGAGAGCTGGTCCTGCCCGATCCCGCCCTTCGAGAACCGCCTCAGCGTGGCCATTCGCGCAGGGGAGAAGACGTTCCCCGGCTGAGGATAGAGGGTCGCTCGGCTGCTACGGCTACGCGGCCTGAGGGCCGCTTTGCCTCCGCGCTCGTCGATACAGGGGTCGCTCGGCTGCTACGGCTGCACGGCCTGATGGCCGCTTGCCTCCGCGCTCGTCGATAAAGGGGTCGCTCGGCTGCTACGGCTACGCGGCCTGAGGGCCGCTTTGCCTCCGCGCTCGCTCCATCGCCTTACCGGGCCCGACTTATGCGGCGAAGTCGTCCACGCGGAGGACGGCATCGGGGTTCAGTGGCGCGGAGATGTGGGGACGCCGCCGGCCCGCGGAGGTGAGCTCGGCAGAAAGCGAGCGCGGAGGCGGAGCAGCCACATTGGCTGCGGAGACCGAACGCCCGAGTGAGCGCGAAGCTGGGCGCGACAGCGCTCCGCGAAGCAGTCGAGGGAGAAGGAGAATATGCAGCGGACGAGCACTGGGAGGGGTGAGGGAGGTGGGCCGGGCGAAGCGAGCTCAAATCACGAGTGGATGAAGCCTTCGCTCTCGAGCGTGTCGCCGCGATAGTCGCCTTCGGCCTCCCAGGCTTCGCGTCTCGTGATGTGGACGATCCGCCGATCGCGGGCTTCCCCGGGGCTCACTGCCAAGCGCGCAGCGCTTCCTCGAGATGGGCGCGCAGTCCTGCGGTCGCGCCATCGGGGACGATCGCGAGGTCCGCCAGCCGCGCTTCGATATAGTCGCGCGCCGCCTCGACGCTGGCGACGTCGTCACTCGCCGCCGCCTCCGCGACGAGCGCGGCTGCGAGGCGTTCGGGCGAGGCGCCGATCGCATCGCGGGCGGCGCCGAGATCGACGAACGCCTCACTCAGCATCCTACGGAGCTGCGTGAGGCGAATCTCGTCGTCGAGCATGTGCCCGGCTCCCCGCGGATGGGGCGCTAGCGCGGAACCTCTTGGCGGGGCGGACGGATCTTGTTGTAGCAGGTGCTGCAGTAGACCGGGCGGTCGCCGCGCGGCTGGAAGGGGACCTCCGTCATCTGCGCGCAATCGGCGCAGGCGGCGGGGTGCATCTGGCGCGGCGTCTTGCCCCCGAAGCTGGCGAAGTTGCCGTAGCGCACGTAGCCGTCGATCTCCTCGAGGGAGCTGCGATTGGAGCGGCGCGACTGGCGGCAGGAGGGGCAGCGCGAGGGCTCGTTCATGAGTCCCTTATTCGCGTAGAACTCCTGCTCACCGGCGGTAAAGGTGAATCCGGTACTGCAGTCACGACAGACGATCTGCTTGTCGGCGTAGGCCAAAGGCTCAGGGCTCCTTCCCTGTGTGGGTCTGGATCCAGTGTAGCAAACAGGTCGAGGGGCTTCAGAGCCCCGCAGCTAGGCCTTGGTCGCGATGTAGTAGTTGTTCAACACGTCACCCTCGACCCGCTGGACATCGACCTTGCCGAAGCCAGCCTCGGCAAGCATCTCCAGCGCCTTCTCTTCACCCCACATTGACCCGAGGCCGGCCCCGCCCTGAGCAAGCGAGACCGTCATGCATATGGAACATCGAGACGGAGTAACCGAACGGTCCCAGCGGGTGGTCGAGATTCCCGCCCACGTCCGTTGCGGCGGCAATGTCAGCGCAGAGATAGTGGCCGTCCGCACGGAGGACGCGACTCACCGTTGCCAGCATTCCCGCCGGGTCGGCCTGGTCATGGACGGCGTCGAAGGTCGTGACGAGATCGAAGCGATCCCCACCCTCGATGGCGGGGATATCCGCTACCTCGAAAAAGGCGTTCGCCAGACCTCCGGTGTTGGCCTCTTTGCGCGCTGCCGCGATGCCCTCCTCGGAGAAGTCGAAGCCCGTGAATCGACTATTCGGCCACTGCCCTGCCATCAGATTGATCGCGTGGCCCGAGCCACAACCCATGTCGGCCACATCGATCCCCTCGTCCAAGCGCGGAACGATTCCCGGGACCAGCGGAATCTGCGTTTCGACCAGATTGAGATCGAAGCGTGAGGCGCTGTTCTCCGCCATGAGGGTCGTGAACTGCCCGAAGCCCGAGTAGGGCACCCCTCCGCCCTCCTTGAACGCCTGCACGATGCCGTCCTCAACGGTCCCCAGCATCGCGATGAACTGCATGAACTCGGCGAGGTTCCCCGGGCCGGCCGCGCGGGTCGTGGCGGCGGCGTGCTCCGGCGGAAGGACATACGTTCCCGCGCCGGGGTCGTAAGCGACGATGCCGCCTACAACCATCCCGTTGAGCCACTCGCGCACGTAACGCTCCGTGAGACCCGCTGCCTGCGCGACCTGTTCGGAGGTCGCTGGCTGCATGCCCGCCATCTGATCGAAAAGCCCAGTGCGGTGGCCGACGCTCACGGCCAGGGCGGTCGACGCGTTGTTCAAGACGCCGAGCATCTTGCCTGCAAACGCCTCGGCCTTGGCCTGGTCGATCTCCTGGGTGGTCATCACATCACTCCTCGTGGTATCGGAGGCTGACAATACGATTCCTCGATGGGGCGCCACGGCCGCCGCCAGGCGTGACGCTCTCCCGCCGGTGGCCGATACTACCCGCGTGATCGCGGCCTGTTCGCCGCTTCTTACGTACTGAGGAGGCACGCCATGCCCCGACACCCCAATGACGCCCTGTTCGAGGGGGAGCCGCCCTTCCCCGTGCTCCCCGCCTGTGAGCATTTCGCGGGCACCGAGGTGCGCATCGGGAAGGCGTTCGAGCTCCAGCAGGAGATGGGCGGCGTCTTCGACATCACCATGGACCTGGAGGACGGCGC
>CAUYXJ010000123.1:0-6427 GCA_963577065.1 Dehalococcoidia bacterium
AGTCCATGATCGCGTCCAGCGCCGCGCGGATGCTCCGGCCCGTGTAGAGCACGTCGTCGACGAGGACGACGGTCGCGTTGTCGATGTCGCTGGGGATATCGCTGGGCCGGACCGGTGGTGGTGGCTCACGGCGCGTGAGGTCGTCGCGGTAGAGTCCGATATCGAGGCGCCCGACGGGCAGCACCGCACCTTCGAAGGTCTCGATGGCGGCCGCCAACCGCTTCGCCAGGGGGACGCCGCGCGTGAGCAGGCCGACGAGGAGCAACTCGTCGGTGCCGCCGTTGCTCTCGACGATCTCGTGGGCGAGACGGCGAATCGTGCGCGCGATCTCATCGCCCCCCTGGAGTTCGAGGGGGCTCGTCACAGGGATGCCTGGACCACGGGTGGGGCTGTCTTGCGTACGCTGGGCGAACCGGCCACGCCGGCGCCTCCTCCCTTGGTGGCCTCACAGGACCGCCTTAAAGGGCTAACCTAGGTTAGCGGATTGTCAGGGTTGAGGACAACTGCAGCGTAACCGCAGCCGTATCCGTGGTGTCAGAAGACCCTCGAACCCTGCCCGCCCCCCATTAGTCCTCGGTCCAGTCGTCCACTCCTCGCTGCTCGCCCGGGGCGCGGGTATCGCGCTTCGCGGGCTTTGTTGCACTCGTGCTCGCGCGCCAGGTGAGCGGCGGGGGCCGGTGAGCGCCCGTGCTTTCGACCAAAATCGCGCGGAGTTTTGGGAACGTGCCCTGTCCTAGCGGACTGCTTGTGTCGTCATTCCTCTTGAGGCCCCTGTGAGCGATACGCGCATCATCGACTACTACGCGATCCTCAATCTGCCTCCGTACGCGGATTTCGACGGGGTGGAGAATGCCTACACGCGGCTTTCCGGCGATCTGGTGGGGCTCTCCCCGGAAGATGAGACGGCGCCGCTTGCGCTCGAACGGCTGAACGAAGCTTATGCGGTCCTCGGCCATTCTGGGCGCCGGCGCGAATACGACCAGGTCTACTTCAGCCGCGAGATCGCCGATATCCAGGGGCAGGATTCTGCTCGGCGGCTGCGCCAGACCATCGCCTCGACAATCCTCACCGGCGGGCTCCTGTGCGTGGTCATCGCGCAGTCCGTCCTGCTCGCCACGGTCGCCCGAAACGATGTCGTCGAGGCGTTCCGCTACGTCTTCGGGCCCCTCACCGCTTAACGGTCCCGGAAGGCGTTAGCTGCCCGCCGCAAACCCACCGCCGGCGACCTGCGCCTCGGCGAACGGGGCGATGGTTCCGACCATGTCGACCGTGCTGTCGAGCCGCTTCTGCAGGCCGCTCATGAGGCCGAGCACGCGCAGAATCAGAAGAATGTCGGCGGGGATCTCGGTTACGGGGTTGTCCGCCATCAGACGAGCGAGTCGCTCGTTCACATCGCCCATCACCTCGGCGTCGGCGTAGGGGCGCTGCTCCGGTCCCGCGGATTCGAAGAACGAGCGACCGAGGGCGACGAGCATCTCCGGGTCATCGCGCCGTGTGCGGAAGCCGAGCTGCTGGAACCCTTGCAGCATTCCCGAATCGCTTTGGCTAAGGACGGCGAGCGTGAAACGGGCGTAGTTCTGGCGGAAGTCGTCCGGGAGCTCCTTGCTCAGGCCGAAGTCGAGGAACACGACCACCGGGCCGGGCTGGACGAGCAGGTTCCCGGGGTGTGGATCGGCATGGAAGAAGCCGTTGACGAGGATCTGTTCGCAGTAGGCCTCCATCATGATGCGCGCGACCTGGTTGGGGTCGATGCCTTGCTCGAGCAGCCGGTCAGTGTCGGAGATCTTCGTGCCGTCGATGTATTCCATCGTGAGGACGCGACGGGCCGTGTGATCCCAGACGATCGTGGGAACGCGCACGTCGCTGCGATGGGCCAGCTCCTTCGCCACCCGCTCCGCGCTGCGGCCCTCCATTTCGAAGTCGAGTTCGCGGGGGACGTTGCGTCCCATCTCGGCGGCGAGGATGCGGAAGTCGAAATCCGATTCGATGCGAGCGAGCAGCCCTACGAGCAGGCCGATGTTGCGGAGGTCGGTTTCGACGACCCGGTCGATCCCTTGGTACTGGACCTTGACGGCGACATCACGTCCGTCGTGAGTCTTCGCCCTATGGACCTGCGCGAGCGACGCGGCGGCGATGGGTTTGCGTTCGAAGGTCGCGAATATCTGGCGGGGCGAGCCGCCCAGCTGATCCCGGATCTGGGTCACCACCTCCCGGTACGGTCGCGCGGGCACACTGTCCTGAAGACGGCTGAGGACGCTCACGATCTCGGGGGGCGCGACATCCGCACGGCTGCTGATGAACTGGCAGGCCTTGATCAGCAGACCTTCCATCCGCACGGCGAGGCGGTAGATTCGCTCGGCTGCCGCCCGGTGTTGCTGCGCGTAGCGGCGGCGGCGTTCGGCGGCGCTGAGTCCGCGGGTGCGCTGGATACGCTTGTAGCCGGCATAGATGACGACGAAGTTCCAGGCGACGAGAAGGAAACGCCAGACGCGGTGGGGCCAGGAGAGGGGCTGGGCGCCGGTGCCGAAGTCGGCCATGGCGACACTGTAGCCGAGGAGCGCGGAACGGGGCGGTGAGCGGCCCGATCTCGGGACGGCTCCCGTATTGCGTCTTCACCGGAGCCACCGGAAACTGAGGCCGATCCCCGGTAGCTCAACGGTAGAGCGAGCGGCTGTTAACCGCTAGGTTCGAGGTTCGAATCCTCGCCGGGGAGCCAGTCCTCCAAGGGGCCAGGCTGGGATCGCCTTTTCGGCGGTCGTGCGCCAAGGTGCGCGCGCCGATGCCGCGCCAGCCCTGTGCTCCTCGGTCTAGCCTCCGCCTGCGGGCACCGGCTCCCGCGCCTTCTACGGGGGCATGGTTCGGCGCGGGTTTGGCGCCTGCGTAGAGCCATCCGGTATCACGCACATCGCCGAGGTCTTACCACAGCAAGTGCGCGAGTATCTCCGCGAAGAGGCCGAACGCGGGCCGCTTCTTCAACGGGTGCGTTAAGGATGCCTACGTGGAGGACCCACGCCACTCGCTAGCCCCACGGCTTCCCCCGCCCCGGCGAGCCAGCGCCCGACGATGCTGGCCGCGTGCCGCTATCTGATGAGGCCCTCGATCACTCCCCAGACCGCGATCCCTCCCAGGACTACGGAGAGAACTCCGGTTATCCCTAGGAGCTTGGGGAGGGAGAGTTCACCAAACTTCTCCTGCTCCCAGATTCGAAGGTCATGGGTTTTGTCATAGAGCGCAGACAGCTCCTTGGCGCGCCCCAAGAGCGATCTGACCTTGCCGCTCCCGCGGCCTTCTCCATATCGAGCCGGACCTGAGGCGTCAGCTTGGAGAGCTCTTGCTCCAAGGCAATCCGATCATATGGGCGCGACCCATCTCGGTGGCCTTTCCTCGAAATCTCGTGCCAGGTCCTCCGTAAGAAGCTCGTCTCGGAGTGTTCTGCGACCGCGGTGAGATCTTCCTTTATTCCCTTGAGGTAGAACTCGACAAGACCTTCGGAATCGGAGGCGGCGGCAAGGGAGATCATCTCTCTGGCTTCGTTGATGGCGGCGTCTGCGTCCGCATCCTTCTCGGCCGCGGCTGCGGCGCCCAACGAGTTGATGAAGTCTAGGCGCGCGAAAAAAGTCTCCTCTTGGACAATGACATTGAAGCCGTCGCGCGCCGCCTCGACAGCGAGACGGACCGAGTCCTCTGCCAAGAGGCTGGCGATCTTCTCGGGGCGCGCCAAAACCTAGATATGCCTCCGTAGATCGCCCACGGGATCGGAGGCCGGCTCACCTGGCTTGGGAGCGTATTGCTCCAGCACCCTCTGAGCCTCCTCCTTCTGCACCTCTCGCTCTTTACGTGGAATCACACGGGGCTTGCGATCTCGGTCCATAAGCAACCTCTCACTTCGCCGCAGGCAGGCCAGGCCTCCGGGCTCTCGTCCCGTGTTGCCGAGCGTCGCACGCAACCCGGCTGCCGCGCATCGGACATGTGTCCCGTATCAATCTAGTACACAGACTAGTCTTCCTGTCCTCAATTAGCGCAGCGCTATGAGCCAGCCGAGGTCAGGCGGAACGCCAAAGGCGGACGCTTAGCTTCCCCCAGCCGGGACGGGCTCGGGCGCCGGCCGCACATTGACGGGAATGGCGCTCTGCCAGGCCATGCCTGTGTGCGGCTCCCAGTGGCGGTCCAGGTTCACGAGCCGGTTGGTGGGGGCGCCGTTGGTGCGAACGAGGTGGTCGTGCTCGGGGGCGTCGCCCCACGCGTGCGACATCGAGACCACCCCACTGGCGACGTCCTCGGTGGCCGCGACGACGCCCAGGATCGAGGCGCGGTCGGAGGTGATCTCGATGACGTCGCCGGGGACGATATCCAACTCTGCGAGGTCGAGCGGGTTCATATACGCGAAGTTCGTCGTCACGCCCGCCTCTTTGATCCCGGGCAGGTCGCGCGCGGAGGAGCTGTAGACCTCGCGGGTGCGGCGGCTGATGAGGCGGTGGGTAAAGTGCTCTTCCGCGTCGTAGCCGCCGTGCCCGGTGACTTCCTCGCCGCGCACGTCGCGCAGCTCCGCCAGCACCTCCGGGTGCCCGACGTGGAGACGGTCGGCGCTCTCCGCCTGGCGCGCTTCGACCTTCACGTCGGCGGGGAAGACGGCGCCGCTCGGGTGCTTCCGCACCTCATCGAGGGGGACGCGTGAGCCGGCGCAGATGAGGTCGAGGAACTCGTCGCCGGTCGGCTTGCGATCCATGGGCATGGCACCGCCCGCGAGTTCGATGTCGAAACCCAGGCGTTGAGCGAGACCCCAGAAGAGCTCCCACTCCTCGATCAGGTCGCCCTCCGGATCGAGCAGGGCGGGGGCGTATTGCTGGAAGGGCATCGGGTGCCAGCCGTCACCGAGCAGGCCGACATCGGGGCGCTCGAGACCCAGCTTGGCGCCGAACACGTAGTCGCAGAGCTTTGCGCTCGCCGACATCTTGATGTCGACGGTGACGTTCAGGTCGAGCGACTTCAGCGCCTCGATCGTCTTCAGCTGGTCCGGCCAGGCGACGACCGGATTGCCGCCAAGGGTGATAAGCGCGCGGACCTGGCCCTCGCCGGGCGTGAGGATCTCGTCCGCGAGGACCGTCGTCGGCATGTCGCCGCCGGGCATGTAGGCGCCGAGCCCCTTGATCCGGCTGCGCTCGCCCAGCTGAGGCACCTCGCCGCCGCCGACGGCCTGCGCATAGCGCGGCCTGGACGGGGTGAGGGTCCCCGGATTGGGCACGGATTCGCCTTCGCGCAGATAGCGACCGCAGATCGAGTTGAGGGTGAGCACGAGCTGCTCGGTGAGGTTCGAGCGCGGCGACATCGAGGTCCCCGTGCCGGAGGTGGCGCCCGCGCGCTGCACGCTGGCGAAGAGGCGTGCCGCTTCGATCATGTGCTGCGCGGGGACGCCGCTGCGCTCTTCGACGTAATCGGGGGTGAACTCGCGCACGGTCTCGCGCAGGTCCTCGAAGCCATCGACGTGGGCTGCGCAGAAGTCGCCGTCGTAGAGCCCCTCTTCGAAGATGACCCGGATCATCCCCGCGAGCAGGGTCGGATCCTCGCCGGGCTTCACCTGGAGGTGGATGTCGGCACGCTTCGCGGCCTCCGTACGGCGGGGGTCGATAACGATGAGCTTCATCCCCCGCTTCTTCGCGTCGTGGAGCCGCTTCCACGGGTTGTTCGGTGAGAAGCGCGGCCCTCCGAACATCGAGGCGAGCGGATTCGTACCGACCATGACCAGCACGTCCGCCTGCTCGAGCCGCTCGTCGCCGCCGCCCCAGACGCCGTGGCGCATCGCGGCAACGCCCTTGCCGGGCTGGTCGATGCTCGCGCTCGTGTACATCGAAGGCGAGCCCAGGCCCTTGTGCCAAGCCCGCGCCACCGTCAAGAGGCCGCCGTAGAGGAAGGCGTAGGTGCCGTTGTAGGTGGCGACCGCGCGGGGTCCATCGCGGTCGATGATCTCGCGTAGCTTCGCCGCGATCTCGTCCATCGCCTGCTCGCTCGCGATCGGCTCGAAGCCGCCGTCCGGCGTCCGCTTGAGCGCGGTGCGGATGCGATCCGGGTGATGGTGCTGGTCGGGCATGTTGCGGCCCTTGATGCAGGTGTAGCCCTCGGACAGCGCGTTCTCAGTGTCGCCGCGCACGGCGAGGAGGCGATTGTCCTCGATGTCGACCTCTACGCCACAGAAGGCGTGGCACACCCGACAGAACGACTTCTTCGTTTCGATCATCACCTGCTCCAATCCAGCCAGCGCGCGCACGGCTCGCGTCTCCGGGGGATGCTAGCAGCGCGCAGCGCGAATTGGCACGCGGACCACACCGCCACCTGGCCCCGTCTAGCATCAGCGGTGCCACGGCAGTCGCCGCGGGCTAGGGGGTACCTATGCCGAAGTACGTCAGAACGGTGTCGTTCCACAACATGGGAG
>CAUYXJ010000124.1:0-6173 GCA_963577065.1 Dehalococcoidia bacterium
AGGGCTCGAGCGCGCCCTCGACTGCGACATCCGCATCTGCTCCAGCGAGGCCTACTTCGGGCTGTTCGAAGTGAAGCGCGGGATTCTCGCGGGCTACGCCATCCACCACCTCGCCCGCCTCATCCCCTTCAACGATGCGATGTACCTCTTGCTGACCGGAGATCGGGTCGAACCTGAGGACGCCCTGCGCATGGGCCTCGTGCGGGAGGTGCTCGCACCCGATGAGCTGGTGCCGCGAGCCAGGGCGATCGCCGAGATGATCGGGGCGAATGCGCCACTCTCGGTTGAGGGGAGCAAGTTCATGGGGCAGCAGTGGCGCCAGCTCCAAATCGACGAGTCGTATCGCGTGGGCGAGTGGGTCAGCCGCGTGGTGCTCAACTCCGAAGACGCGAAGGAAGGCCCGCGCGCGTTCGCCGAGAAGCGCGAACCGCGCTGGCAAGGCCGCTAGGCGGCCGGTCCCGTCAGGCGGTCGATCCCGCCAGGCGGCCGATCCCGTTAGCGGCCGCCGCCGTGAGCTCGTGACGCATCTCCGCGAGAGATCGCGTAGAACGGCCTCATGACCACAACAACCCCACCCCTCCGCGTCGGCCTCATTGGTGCGGGCGGCAACACGAAGCTCCGCCACATCCCCGGTTTTCGGGCCACGGGCGAGGCCGAGCTGGTCTCCGTCTGCAACCGCTCGGCGGAGAGCAGCCAGCGCGTGGCCGACGAGTTCGCGATCCCGCGCGTCGAGACCGACCCCGCCGCGCTGATTGCGGCGCCCGACCTCGACGCCATCTGCATTGGCACCTGGCCCTACATGCATCGCGAGCTCACGGTGGCCGCGCTCGAGGCGGGCAAGCACGTCCTCTGCGAAGCGCGCATGGCGATGGACGCCTCCGAGGCGCGGGTGATGGTCGCTGCGGCCGAAGCGCGTCCGGAGCTCGTTGCCCAGCTCGTACCCGCCCCCTTCGACCTCAAGAGCTGGCGCACGATCCGCCGTCTTCTCGCGGACGGCTCGCTCGGCGATATTCGCGAGGTCCATGTGACGCTCCTGAACGGGAACGCCCTTGACCCTGGTGCGCCGCTCCACTGGCGCGATCGGAGGGACCTCTCGGGCATGAATGTGATGCAGTTCGGGATCATGCTCGAGGTGGTCTCGCGCTGGCTCGGGCCGACCCGCTCGGTCATCGCCCAAGGGGCGACCTTTGTCGGTCGACGCAATGACCCCGTAAGCGGTGCTGCGACCGCCATCGAGGTTCCGGACAGTCTCGGCGTCTTCGCGGAGCTCGAACGCGGCGGGCGCGTCTCGTATCGCCTCGGCACGGTCCTCCACGGCGCGCCACCCGAGGCGAACGGCGTCTCCATCTACGGCTCGGCGGGCACGCTCCACTGGCGTCTCGGCGACACCATGGCCTTCGCCCCGCTCGGGCAGGAGGGCGCGCCGCTCGAGCCCGACGTGGGCACTGCGGGCGAGTGGCGCGTCGAGCAGGACTTCGTCGACTCGATCCGCCGAGGCGCACCGGTCGAGCTCACGAGCTTCGAGGATGGGCTGCATTACATGCGAGTGACGGAGGCCGTATTCCGCAGCCGCAGCGAGGGTCAGGGGGTCAGGCTCAGCGAGGTCTGATCGCGCTGCTGCGGACGTTGCCCCGGCGGCTCGCACCTTGATTTTTACGTAGGTAAACAGGACACCTCGAGGCCCGGCGGTGCCTCGCCGGAGGGGTGCGTTATGGCTCTCAAGCGATTGCTGCTGATCTTCTCCTTGGCGCTGCTTCCGGCGATTGTGCTCGCGCTGCCGGGCTTGTCCGGGGGCCAGAGTGCCGGGGCGGCGGGTATCTCGGCCGTTTCCATCGAGGACGGCGGGGTCACGCCCGAGGTCGTGCACGCCTGGCCTGGGAACTCGGTTACGTTCACGAACAACTCGGGCTCGACCCAGCGGCTCGTCTCCCTGCAGGGCCCGCATGCGTTCGATACCGGCGATATCGCCCCTGGGAGTAGCAGCGCCGTCGTCTTCGTGGTGGCCGGTCAGTACAGTTACCAGTCGACGACCAACGCCAGCATCGTCGGGGTCGTCCTCGTCGAAAAAGATGGCGTCGACTTCGGCCGTCTCGAGGTCGAGAAGGTGGTGGTCCGGGGCGCGAACGACTTTTCGCCCTTCGGCTTCGAGATCTGCGTTCAGGGCCCGTCCTATCCCACCGGCAATGAGTCGGGCGCCTGCCAGCTGGTGGCAGCCACCGGCGGAGTCGTCGGTTGGGACGGCGTGCTCGTCGGCGAGTACACCGTTTCCGAAACCGATCCGGGCCCGACCTGGGTCGTCTCCCAGGACACCGCGACCGTGCAGGTCGATCGCCGCGCAACCTCGCGCGCAACGATTACCAACACGGCGGCGCTCGTTACGGCAACGAAGTCAGTCGACTGGGGCGGCGAGCCTGCGCGGAGTGTGCGATTCACCGTCTGCGTGACCGGCCCCAGCTATCCCACCACGAGCGCCGCCGCGGCCTGCCAAGAGATCAAGGACGGCGAGACGGTCATGTGGCGGGTGGCGCCGGGCGACTACGTCATCTCCGAGGTCGCGAATCCCGCGTTCGACAGCACGATCACCCCGGAGCGGGTTTCCCTGGCTGCGGGCGAGACGGCCGAGAGCGCCGTCGCCAATCGTATGGTGATGTTGATCGCTCCCGGCCCGCCCGACACCGGTTCGGGCCTCGCCCCGGCGGGCGGCAGCCCGGCGGAATCCGCAGCGGTGCTCTGCCTGACGCTCGCCGCGCTCGGGCTGGCCTACGGGCGGTCGCGCCGCGCGTAGGCACTGGGCCTGCGCCACGAGCGCTCCCGCCCGTGGCGCAGGGGCAGGAGCGCTCGTGGCCGCGGCCCTCGGGTTGCTCCTTCTGGCCGGCTTTCTCGCCGCCTGCGCGGAGGAGCCGTCAGCCGAAGGGCTCGCTGCGCTCGGCATCACCTGCACCTGGGCTGAGGTCGTGAGCGTCACCGACGGCGACACGATCTGGGTCGAGATCGAGGGTGAGGTCGAGCGCCTACGCTACGTCGGCATCGATACGCCCGAGGTGGGCGACAACGCCGAGCCCTTCGGCGAAGAGGCGACGGCCGCGAATCGCTCGCTCGTTGGCGCGGGACGTGTCTGCCTCGAAGGCGATGTCTCCGATCGGGACCGTTTCGATCGCCTCCTCCGTTACGTGTGGCTCGAGGACGGGACGTTGGTCAACGAGGCCCTCGTCCGCGAGGGCCTTGCGGAGGCGGTCCGCTTCCCTCCCGATACGAAGCATCACGACGCGCGCCTCGCCCCTGCTGCAGAGGAAGCGCGCGAAGAGCGCCTCGGCATCTGGTCGCTCGAGCGCTAGCGGGCCCGTCTCGGCTGGAGCGCGCGCCTGCGCTACGCTCGATCGGCACGCCTGCGCTCCGGCGAATCAGAGTCGTTCGGCGCGGCGCTGCCCAAACCACGAAGGGATCCCGGCCCCGGATCACGTGTTCTTCGCCGACCAGGTAGCCAAGTCCTTCGGTGCGCGCGACATCCTGCGCGAGCTCGACTTCGTCGTCGGCGACGGCGAGCATGCGGGTCTCGTCGGGCCGAACGGCGGGGGCAAATCCACCATCCTCAAACTCCTCGCCCACGAGATCGAGCTCGATACCGGCAGCGCGGGCCACCGCGGCGGTAGCCTCGGCTACCTCCGCCAGGAGGCAGGCCTCGCCTCGGAGAGCACGCTCGTCAGCGAGATGTGGCTGGCCTTCCCCGAGGCGATGGCGATCGAGCTCGAGCTCGCTGAAGTCGCGCACGCGATCGAGACCGACGAGGGTGACATCGACCAGCTGATTGACCACCAGGGCGAGCTCTTCGAGCAGTTCGAGGCGCTCGATGGCTACCGCATCGAAGCGAGAATCGGGCGGGTTCTCCAGGGGCTCGGCTTCGCGCCCGACGACCACACCAGGGCCTGCGGAGACTTCAGCGGGGGCTGGCAGATGCGGGTCGCACTCGCGAAAGCGCTCGTGCGGCGGCCGGACAACCTCCTCCTCGACGAGCCCACGAACCACCTGGATACGGCTGCGCGGGAGTGGCTCGCGGGCGAGCTCCTCGAGTTTCCGGGCACGGCCCTGATCGTCACCCACGACGGCGATTTCCTCGACCGCGTCGTCAATCGCATCCTCGACCTCCGCGACGGCCAGGTCGAGGCGTACACCGGGAACTACAGCGACTACCAGCGGCAGAAGGCGGCGAAGCTCCAGGCCCAGGACCGCGCCGCCGGCCGCCAGGAACGCGAAATCGGCCGCCAGGAGCGTTTCATCGAGCGGTTTCGGGCGAAGGCCACGAAAGCCACCGCCGTCCGCAGCCGGGAGCGCCAGGTCGCGAAGATCGAGCGCGTGGAACGAACGCGCAAGGAGGCTGAGGTTTCCTTCAGCCTCTCGGCCGCGGGGCGCATCGAGCGCGATGTCCTCGTCTACAACGGTGTATCCCACTCCTACGGCGAACACGTCGTCGTGATCGACGTCGACCTGCACATCGAACGCTCGCAGAAGGTCGTGCTCGTCGGCCCGAACGGGAGCGGCAAGAGCACGCTCCTCAAGATCGCCGTGGGCGAGATCGCCCCGACCGCGGGCTCCGTCGAGTGGGCCGACCGCGCCATCCCGGGCTACTACGACCAGCACCAGGACGAGGCCCTGGACCCGGCACGTACCGTGCTCGAGGAGGTAGCGGCCGCTGCGCCTGGCCAGACAGAGGGCCGGCTGCGCGCAACCCTGGGGCAGTTCCTTTTCAGCGATGACGCCGTCTTCAAGCGGATCAACATGCTCTCGGGCGGGGAACGCAGCCGCGTGGCCCTGGCCAAGCTCCTGCTCACGCCGGCGAACGTGCTCCTCCTCGACGAACCCACCAACCACCTCGATCGCACGACGCGGCGGAAGCTGATCGCGGCGCTCGGGAGCTACGACGGCACCGTTCTCTGCGCGAGTCACGACCCAGGCATTGTCGATTCCGTCGCGACGCGCGTGTACGAAGTCGACGACATGAGCGTCCGCGAAGTACTGGAACGCCGGAAGGACTGAGCGCGCGGCGCGAGCAGATCCAGCGAGGGCGACGCTCGCGGCTGTAAGGTGCCCCCCGCACGGCCCCTTGCGGTCGCGGAGGTGATCCATGTAGGCCGAGCCCTTCACCGTTGCTGTGCCCGACGAAGATATCGCCGACCCGAAGCGACGGCTCGAACACACGCGTTTCCCTGCCGATTTCGCGAACGACGACTGGCGCTTCGGTATGAACCGCGACTACCTCGAGTCGTTCCTGCGCTCCTGGCGCGACGACTACGACTGGCGCGAGACCGAAGCGCGAATCAACGCCTTCGCGAACTTCAAGGTCGACTTCGACGGCGTGCCCGTGCACTTCATCCACGAACGCGGCCAAGGACCGAACCCCACGCCCCTCATTCTCACCCACGGCTGGCCCTGGACCTTCTGGGACTTCGAGAAGGTCATTCGGCCGCTGACCAACCCCGCCGCCTACGGGGGCGACCCCGAGGACGCCTTCGACATCGTCGTCCCCTCCTTGCCCGGCTTCGGCTTCTCCACGCCCCTCACGGTCGACGGCCTGCAGACGAGCAAGGCCACCGACCTCTGGGCGAAGCTGATGACGGAGGTCCTCGGCTACGAGAAGTTCGCCGCCGGCGGCGGCGACTTTGGCGCCGCCATCTCGGGCATGCTGGGGTTCCGCTATCCCGAGCGCGTGACCGGGGTGCACCTCACCCTCCCCTCCATCCCGCCGCGGCCTGACGCCGCGGCGCAGGCCCCCGAACCCGGGAGCCTGCGCCAACTCCTCGGCATCCTCAACGGACCGACCTCGCGCAGCAATCGTGACGACTTTGCGCCGGACGAGCGCGCTTGGCACGACCTCATGGAGGAGCGCTGGAGCACGGCGCTCTCACACATCGCCGTCCACACGAACGACCCGCAGACGCTCGCCTTCGCGCTTCACGATTCGCCCGCGGGGCTCGCCGCCTGGCTCGTCGAGCGGCGGCGCAGCTGGAGCGACAACGACGGCGACCCCGAGGACGCGTTCTCGCGCCAGTTCCTCCTCGACCTCGTGAGCATCTACTGGTTCACGGAGAGCCTGGTCACGAGCACGCGCTGGTACTGGCACACGTTCCGGACGCCGCCCCAGCCCGTCCCCGATCCCGTCGCTGCGGCGAAGGTGCCCC
>CAUYXJ010000125.1:0-6133 GCA_963577065.1 Dehalococcoidia bacterium
CCACGAGCAGCTCGCCGCCGCTGCGGTACCCCACCGGGGCCGCCTCGAGGACCCGTTCGAACGACGCCAGCTCGAACGCAAGCGCTGTGCTCGTGGCCACTTCGAAGATGTGCGCATCGATCCGCCCGGCGCTATCCGGCGCCTCCGAACGAACCAGCGCGACTCGGCCTCCATCAGCCGACCAGGCGAGGGCCGAGAGATAGTCGAACGCCCCCTCGACATTGCGCCGGTTGCCGTCGGCGGTGCTGATGAACGAGAACGTGGCAGAGGCGCGCGGCGCCCCCACCGAGAGCACCCCGAGGAGCTGGCCTGTAGGCGAGGCAGCGCCGCGGGCGTGGAGGCCCAAGGCGTGTGGGATCGCGACGATCGTCTTGGGCGGGCCGCCGTCGAGGGCGCGGATGCGAATCACGTCCGCGCGCTCACCGGGGACGACGTACGCCACCGACCGTACCGTCTCGGCTTCGACGAGGCCGTCCGCGCCGACCTGGGTCTCGTTGGCCGTTCGCTGCGCCGTCACGAGGGCCCAGACCAGAATTGTGCCGAGCACCGCCAGGACTGGGAGCCAGAGCCGTCCGGATGCGGACCGCTGGGGCGACTGGAGCTGCCAGGTGGGTGCTTGCACGTGCCCTCACGCTCGATGAGCCGCGGATGGGTGGCCGCGTGGCGGCCGTTCTTTCGTTTGGCCAGCCACCGCCATTGGCGAGAAACGCCCCCGCTCGCCCGGCGAATCCGACCAGTCCCCGGGCAGCACCAAAAGCGACCGTAGCAAGGGCCCCAGGACCGGTCAACGTTCGGTTAGGGCCGCCCGCGGGTTCGGGAAGAGGGGCGGTGCTAGCATGAAACACACGTGCTTCGGTATCTCGACCTGCTGCAGGAGGATCCCGCAGCCTTCTTCGTTCTCATGGCCGCCTTCGGACTGGCGTTCGTGACGGGCATCGCTTTCCACGAGTTCAGCCACGCGTGGACCGCGAACGAGCTCGGCGATGACACCGCCGCCAAACAAGGCCGTGTGACGCTCAATCCGCTGGCCCACCTCGACCCGGTTGGCACCGCACTCCTCGTGATCGTGGGCATCGGCTGGGGGAAGCCGACCCCCGTGAATCCGTATCGACTGCGTCACGGTCCGGTGCGGGGCAACATGCTCGTGGCCGCGGCCGGCCCCATCTCGAACTTCGCCTTCGCCACGTTGGCCGCCCTGCCCCTCGTGCTCGGTTGGGTCGAGCCGGTCGCAGACCTGGACCGGATCGAGAACGCGAGCGGGAGCGAGATCTTCGGCACGTTTCTCTTCTTTGTGGCCTGGATCAACGTGATCCTCGGCGTCTTCAACCTCATTCCGATTCATCCGCTCGATGGCTTCAAGGTCCTGCTTGGCGTGTTGCCGGCGGAGCTCGCCCGGCCCTTGGCATCGGCGGGGAACTGGATGCCCGGGCTCCTCCTTGGGCTCGTTGCGCTGAGCTTCATCGCGCCGCAGTACAGCCCCCTCAGCTGGATCTTCGGCGGCGCCGCCGACGTGTTCCGCGACATCGTCGGCTGATGCTCGATCGCGTGCGCCAGTTCCGCGAGGCCTCGCTGGGTCCCTGCGAGGAGGACCTCGCGCTCGCCCGCGAGCATCTCCCGCCTGCACTCCTTGCCCTCTTCGAGGCCCAGGGCCCGCGCGACCAGCGCCACAGCGCGGGCACCGCGCGCTGGCTTCTGGAGCGCGGCCACGACGACGATCCTGAACTTCTCGTGGCCGCCCTCCTCCACGACGTTGGCAAGGGGCAGCAGCGCACCCGCGATCGCGTCGCCCACGTCGTGGCGGGGTGGTTTCAGGTCGGCGCACTCGTTGCGGCCGAGGGGTCGGCCATCGCGATGCGCGCGGCCATCGCGCGCAGCCGGACGCACAGCGAGCGCGGCGCAGAAGCGATGGCGGCGATCGGTGCGCCGGAGGGAGCGATCGAGCTCACCCGGCTTCACCATCGGGATCCAGGGGCGAATGCTATGCTAGCGCTACTGCAGCGCGCGGACGCTGCCACGTGAACGTAGCGGGCGAATGGCAGACTCAAAAATCACGGTAATCGGCACCGGGCTCATCGGGGCCTCCGTGGGGCTCAACCTCATGTCGAAGGCAGACCGCCGGTATGAGGTCGTAGGGCTCGACAACAGCCGTCAGAACGTGCGTACCGCCAAGGAAATGGGTGCAATCGACCGCTCCGTGCGCAGCCTCGAGGAGGCGGTCGACGGCGCCAGCATGATCATCCTCGCGGTCCCCGTGCGAGTGGCCGAGGGGATGGTGACGGCGATGAAGCCGTGGATCGCCGAGGGCGCCATCGTCACAGACACCTGCAGCACGAAGGCCTCGTTCATGTCGACCGCGGAGGAGGTCCTGGGAGGCTTCGCGAGCGTGATCGGCGGGCACCCGATGGCCGGCTCCGATGAGAGCGGGCCAGCCTCCGCGCGAGTAGACCTCTTCAAGGGCGCGGCCTGGGCGGTGACGCCCTCCGCCCTCGCGAACGAGCGCTCGATCGATGTCGTTCTGGGGTTGATCGAGTCCGCGGGTGCGGTCCCCATCTATATCGATCCCGCGGAACATGACGAGCTCGTGGCGCCCGTCAGCCACGTACCGCTCCTGCTCTCCGTCGCCCTCTTCCGCATGGCTCGCGATAGCGCCTGCTGGGAAGACGCACAGCAGCTCAGTGGGCCTGCATTCCGCCAGTTCACGCGCTTGGCCAAGGGCGATCCGCAAATGTCGACGGATATCGTCTCGACGAACCGCGAAGCGATCGTGTCCTGGCTACAACGGTACCGGGACGAGCTTGGCACCATCATCAAGGCGATTGACGTCGGCGACGACGCCGTCGAGGACCTGTTCAAGCGGACCCAATTCGAACGCGAGGTGTTTGACCTGGCGACCGTGGGTCGCAAGCAGCCGGCGGCGAACGCCAGCGCCCCCAGCGCCGCGGAGATGACCGCCCAGTTGTTTGTGGGCGGGGCCATCTACGACCGGTTGAAGGAGATGAACCAGGGCGATCGCGATCAGAGTGACCGTGGTGAGCTGCGCCGCAAACTCGGTATCGATGAAGACGGTGACCGAAAGGGGCGGTGATCGTTCGGCGTCGCGGCCGCCTTCGCGCGAGCCTTCGCGTTCCCCCCGATAAGTCGATCTCGCACCGCGCCCTCATCCTGAACGCGATCGCCGAAGGCGACGCCGAGGTTCAGAATCTCCTCGACTCAGACGATGTCCGCTCGACGGCCGCATGTTTGCGGGCCCTCGGCGTGGCGATCGAGTGGCCTGCGGGCTCAAGCCAGGCCCAGGTCCGGGGGGGAGGCCTGCACGGGCTCTTCGAGAGCGAATCGGTCCTCGATTGCGGGAACAGCGGCACGACGATGAGGCTGCTGACGGGCCTGCTCGCCGCGCACCCGTTGCTCACGGTCCTCACGGGTGACGCCTCTCTGCGCGGGCGCCCCATGGCCCGCGTGATTGCGCCGCTGCAGCGAATGGGCGCGCAGATCAGTGCCCGCGCCGGCGACACCCTCGCACCCATCGCCATCAAAGGGGGCGAGCTCCACGCGATCGAGTACGAGATGCCCGTGTTCAGCGCCCAGGTGAAGTCGGCGCTGCTCCTCGCCGGCGTGTACGTCGACGAGCAGACGCGCATCATCGAACCAGCTCCGACGCGCGATCACACGGAGAAAATGCTGGCCGCGATGGGTGCGCCCGTGGCTCGCGAGGGCCAGACGGTCACCATCCGCCGCCCTGGGCGCCTGCAGCCGCTGCCCATGCGCGTTCCCGGCGATATCTCGAGTGCCGCCCCTTGGCTGGTGCTCGCAACCTGCCACTCTGACGCCGAGCTCACGCTCGAAGGCGTGGGCATCAACCCGACGCGCACCGGCCTGCTCGACATTCTTCGCCGGATGGGCGCCGACCTCGAGTTCCGTGAAGAGCGCAGCGCCGGGGGTGAGCCGGTCGCCGACATCGTCGTTCGCAGCGCCAGCCTGAAGAGCACGGTCGTTGAGGGCGAGGACGTCCCCCGCGCGATCGACGAGCTTCCGCTCGTCGCCTTGCTCGGCTGTTTCGCCGAAGGTCAGACCGTGGTGCGCGACGCCGCGGAGCTGCGCGTGAAGGAGTCAGACCGGGTCGAGACCGTCGTCACGATGCTCTCAGCGATGGGTGCGAACATTCGTGGTACCGACGACGGCTTCATCGTGCAGGGACCGTGCGTGCTCGCTGGCGCAAAGCTCGACGGCGCGGGGGATCACCGTATGGGCATGCTTGGCGCCGTTGCGGGGGCCCTGGCTGATGGGGAAACGCGCGTGGAAAACGATGCCGTGTCCGTTTCCTACCCGGGCTTCTGGGACGAGCTCGAGCGGGCGATGCCCGAGACGGCGCAGCCCGCGTGAGCGGCGAAGCGCACCCCTTGATTCTGGTGCTGCACGGCCCCTCCGGCGTCGGCAAGGACACCGTCATCGCGCGCCTCCGTGAGCGGGTCGCGATCCATCGAGCGACGAGCAGCAACAGCCGCCTCAAGCGTGCGGGCGAGCGCGATGGTGTCGACTATCACTTTCTCGATCGCGAAGCGTTCCAGCGGAAGATTGAGGCGGGTGAGTTCCTCGAGCACGCCATCGTCTATGGCGATCTGAAGGGGCTCGAGCGGCGTGAGCTGGACGAGCCCCTGGAGCGAGGCGGGGATGTGCTCATTCGTACGGATCTGCAGGGCGCACGCCGCCTGCGCGAGCTGCTTGCGGGTGCCGTCTTCGTGTTGCTCACCGCCGAGAGCCGCGAAGCGCTGCAGGAACGGCTTCGTGCCCGCGAGAGCGAGAGCGCCGAGTCGCTCGCGGTCCGGCTTGCGGAGGTGGATGCCGAACTGGCCGACGCACCCAACAACGACTACATCGTCATCAACGGCCAGGGGGCGGTCGAGGGCGCCGTCGACGAACTGGTTCGCATCATCGAGCGAGAGCGCTGCAACGCCGACCGCCAGCGCGCTGGGGTGCGGTCCTAGGCAGGCGTCCCTCCGGGGCCCGTGGCGGTTGGGAGGGCCCTTCGCTTCGGCGGAGATCGCCGCGGCGAAGGGAGGACCTCGCGAGGGAAGCGCCCTACTGCCTCTATCGTTCAGGAAGCCGCTTAGGTTGCGCGAACGTGGGCCGTCATTGCGAGAGATGCCGAACCCAAAAAGCGCCGAAGGGCTCAGTAGCGATTGCGCGATCGCTACTGAGCCGGCGCAGTCGGTGTCGGCGCTACGGTCGTGGCGCCCTCAAAATTACTTCAGGGCGAAGTCGAGTTCGATGTAGCGGTCCGCGGCGTTTCTCAGGCCGCCGGCCACCGAAGAGCCGATGCCCGCTACCTCCACGCGCACGCCCCGCCCCTGCACCACCTCCACGAGGTGGGTGAAGTCGCCATCGCCCGAGATGAGCACGGCGATATCGAGCCGGTCCGACATCGCCAGCAGGTCGAGCGCGAGCTCGATGTCCACATTCGCTTTGATCGTGCCGTCGGCGAAGCGTTTCAGCGGCTTCGTGACGATCTTGTAGCCCTTGCGCAGGAACGGCTCGACGAACCGCTGTGTCTCTCGACTGACCCCGGGGTCGTCGTGGACCGGAGAGTAGGCGATCGCGCGCACGAGGCGGCGATCCGCGGTCAGGCGCTCGAGCACGACGCCCCAGTCGATGCGCCGCCCGGAGCGGTCTCGTGCTAGCTCGACATTCGCGCTATCGACGAAAATGCCGACCCGCGGCAGCGTGGCCGCCGTCAGGGCCGCTGCCGCGCCGTCTCCGGGGCCCTGGGTGCCGGAGCGCTCCTGGAGCTCGATCAGCCGGCTGAGCTTCTCGTTCTGTTCTTGGAGGGCGGCGAGCAGAGCGGCGTTGCCATCGTCTGGCTCCGCCGTCGCGGCTCGCGATCGGCGACGCGTGGCGGGCCGCTTCGCCGGCTCTGCGTCTGCATCGTCGTCTTCGGCCTTCGCAGCCGCGGTGCGGCGCCGCCTCGGCGGCGCCGGTTCGTCGTCGTCCGCCGCGCTGCGCCGGGTGCTCGTACGAGCGGGGGCGGGAGCGGATTCGTCATCGGCGCCGGCGGCGCGGCGCCGGCTGCTCGTACGAGCGGGGGCGGGAGCGGATTCGTCATCGGCGCCGGCGGCGCGGCGCCGGCTGCTCGTACGAG
>CAUYXJ010000126.1:0-5985 GCA_963577065.1 Dehalococcoidia bacterium
TCCGCCTCGCTGGTGACCCCGTGCTCAGGCAGAAGGCACGGCGCGTTCGCGCGCGCGACTCCAGCCTCGGCAAGCTGATCGAGGATATGTGGGAGACGATGTATGACGCGCCTGGCGTTGGCCTCGCCGCCCCCCAGATCGGTATCCCCCTCAAGGTCATCGTCGTACACGTGCCCGAGCAGGAGCCATTCGCGCTCCTCAATCCCGAGATCGTGAAGCGCTCGGGCGAGCGCCGGATCGACGAGGGCTGCCTCTCCGTGCCTGGCTTTCGCGGCGAGATCACGCGCTCACTGAAAGTGCTCGCGAAGGGCGTCGATCCGGAGACGGGCAAGGAGGTCCGCATTCGCGCCGAGGACGACCTGCTCGCCGAAGCGCTGGAGCATGAGATCGATCACGTGAACGGCATCCTCTACATCGACTACCTCGACAGTCCCGACGCGCTCGTGCCGACGGATAGCGCCCCCGAAGGCGACGGCTCGTGATAAGCCGATGCTGATCGAAGATCTGGTTGCCCGCGAGATCCTCGATTCCCGTGGGAACCCCACCGTTCAGGTCTCGATTCTGCTCGAAGACGGGAGCGTCGGGGCAGCAGCGGTGCCCTCGGGCGCGTCCACCGGCGCGTACGAGGCAGTCGAACTGCGTGACGGTGATGCTCGCCGCTACGGCGGCAAGGGCGTGCTCAAGGCGGTCGCTAACGCCAACGGCGAGATCAACGATGCGCTCATCGGTCAGGATGCCGACGACCAGCGCGCGATCGATCGTCGCCTCCTCGAACTGGACGGAACCGCGAACAAGGCCCGCCTCGGCGCGAACGCCATGCTCGGCGTCTCGCTGGCCGTGGCGCGTGCCTCCGCGGAGTCCGCGGACCAGCCGCTCTACCGCTACCTGGGCGGGGCCTCGGCGCACCGCCTGCCCGTGCCGATGTTCAATATCCTCAACGGCGGCGCCCACGCTGAGGACTCGACGGACTTCCAGGAGTTCATGGTCATGCCGGTGGGCGCAGAGAGCCTTGCCGAAGGGCTGCGGATGGGGGCGGAAGTCTACCAGTCCCTCAGGCGCATCCTCGCTGAACGCGGACTTGCCACGAGTGTCGGGGATGAAGGCGGCTTCGCGCCCTCGCTGCCCGGCAACGAGGAGGCCGTGCAGGTCGTCGTGGAGGCGATCGAGGGGGCAGGCTATCGCCCCGGCACCGATCTCGTGATCGCCCTCGATCCTGCCGCCACCGAGCTCTATCAGGGTGGCGAGTACGTGCTCCCGAAGGAGGGCCGGACGCTCTCGAGCGCGGCCCTGGTCGAGCACTGGGCGGACTGGGCGAGCCGCTACCCGATCGCTTCCATCGAAGACGGGCTGGGCGAAGACGATTGGGCTGGCTGGTCAGCGCTCGTCGAGCGTCTCGGCGCTCGCGTCCAGCTGGTCGCGGACGATCTGGTCGTCACGAACCCCGAGCGAATTCAGCGCGCTATCGACGAGCGCGCCGCGAATAGCGTGCTCATCAAGCTCAACCAGATCGGGACGCTGAGCGAGACGCTCGATGCGATCGCGCTCACCCAGCGCGCGGGCTGGACAGCGGTGGTGAGCCACCGTTCGGGCGAGACCGAGGACACCTTCATCGCCGACCTTGCGGTCGCGACCGGCGCGGGTCAGATCAAGACCGGCGCTCCCGCTCGGAGTGAACGGACGGCCAAGTACAACCGCCTGCTCGAGATCGAGGTGGAGCTGGGCGAGAGCGCGAGCTACGCCGGCTGGAGCGCCATCCGCCAGCTCGGCCCGCGGCCGGCCGCCGCCGCCCCCACGGCGCCTCCGAGCCGCGCCCGCCGGCGGCGGCGCCCGCGCGATCGCCACTGAGCGCGATGGCCGACGTGCGCGTCTCCCCACCCCGCATCTTCGCTCAGGCGACGCACGCCTCGCGGCCGCCTGCGGACGCGGCCGGATCGGCCGACGCGCACCGCCAGACCGGCTTCGTGCTCGGCGAGGAGACGGAGCACGTCCTCGAGGGGTTGACGCTGGAGTCCGCGGTCGCAGCGGAAGCGGCGGGGAGCCGCTACCGAAACCTGACCGTGGCGGCGGCGCTGGCCATGGGTTCGCGCGGCTGGCTCACGCGCCTCCAGGCGCTCCACGCGATCGAGTGGGGCAACTACGCCTCTGCAATCCCGCTTGTCGCCTCTGCCGCGGAACACGAAACCGCCTCCGCGAGCGTCCTCGCGAACGCTGCCTCGAGCTGGCAGGAGTGGCTCGCGGAGGACGGCCTCGCTGACCTCGCCGACGAACGCGCCACCGAGTTCGCACTCGGGCGGGAGTTCGTGCCCGACCCGTCGCTTCCGCCTCTCCTGCTGGAGGTGCGAGCGGCGGCCACGGCGCTCGCTCAGCCCCGGGCCGGTGCGGCCTTGCTGCTCACGGGTGGCGAGAGCGGCGCCGGGCGCCTGGCGATCACCTTCGGTGACCGCGACTTCCACGTCGGGCTTGCCGAAATCGGCCTCGGCTGGCTCCTCGCCCTGGGAGTCGCCAAGACCGAGGTCTTGTTGGCGGCGGGGACGACGCTCCCGCTGCCGGGCGAGGAGGCCATGCGGCGCTGGTCTGAGCGCGCGAAGCCGATGATTGCCGCGCCCCGGCGCGGCCGCGTCGAGCGGATCGAGCTGGCTGGCGTCGAACGGTATTCCGTCGAGAACTGGCGCCGCGCCCCCGCGGGCGCCGTGCGCCGAATCGTTCTCTAGCCGCGCGGGCCTCTCCTCGGCTGCCGGTACGACCGTTCGCCGACCGCCAGAAGCGCAGGTACGATGCCTGCGATGGCGCTCCCCCACCAGCTCCTTGCGCTTGTTCTCGCCCTAACCCTCGTGGCCATCAGCTGCGGTGGTGGCAGCAGTGAGCCGGGCGGAGGATCCGGATCGAACGGGGCTGAGCCGTTCCCCACCGTCGTCTCGCGAGCGGTCGCCGACGAGGAGTACCTGGCCGTGATGTGCACCGGTCTCGAGCGCTTCTCTACGGCCATCGACACCGAGACGACCGCGGCCGCGATCTCGGCGGTGATCGTCGAGTTCATCGGGGAGCTCGAAGCGATCGATCCGCCCACGGACGTGGTCCCGTTCCACGAAGCGTTCATCGCCTTCCTGGAGGAGGCGGTCGGTGATCCCACGCGCCCGCTCGTCGTAGCGCCCCCGCTGCCGAGCGATGAGGTTCGCGACCGGCTGGGTGCGAAGGAGCGCGGTGTTGCCGAGTGTCGCGAGCCCACGTTCTTCGGCAGCGTGCCCGCGGAGCGCTAGCGCCCTCGACGCTATACTGAGCCCCGCCATCTGCCCGAAGGAGCCCCTCGCTATGCCTACGCCGTACGCCTACTTCCAAGGTCAGATCGTGCCTCTGGAGGAGGCCAAGATCGGCGTCATGACGCACGCGTTCAACTACGGAACGGCAGTCTTCGAGGGTATCCGCGGCAACTGGAACGCCGACGATCAGCGCCTCTACCTCTTCCGCATGCAGGAGCACTACCAGCGACTGGCACGCAGCAGCCGGATCCTCAATCTCGATCTGCGCGAACCGCTGGACCGGCTCTTGGAACTCACCGTCGAGATCGTCGAACGCAGCGGCTACGAAGAGGACGTCTACATCCGCCCGCTCGTCTACACGAGCTCCGAGGTCCTCGGTGTGCGGCTGCATGATATCGAGAGCGACCTGATCATCTTCATCGCCCCCTTCGGGCCCTACCTCGATATCGACAAGGGCGCGCGCTGTCACACCAGCACCTGGCGTCGGGTCGACGATCTGGGCATCCCCCCGCGCGCGAAGGTCACCGGGATCTATGTGAACAGCGCTCTCGCCAAGACCGAAGCGCAGCTCAACGGCTTCGACGAAGCGATCGTGCTCAACGCGGACGGCCACGTTTCCGAGGGCAGTGGCGAGAACATCTTCATCGTGCGTGACGGCACGCTGATCACGCCCTCCCCCTCCGACAACGTGCTCGAAGGCATCACCGCGGACACGGTTGTCGAGCTCGCCGCCGAAGAACTCGGGGTGAGGACCGTCGAGCGGCCGATCGACCGCTCGGAGCTCTACATCGCCGATGAGGTGTTCATGACCGGGACCGCGGCGCACCTCACGCCCGTCATCGAAGTGGATCGGCGGCTCGTCGCGGACGGTGATCCCGGGCCGATCACGAAGCAGCTCTCAGCCCTGTTCTTCGACGTGATTCGCGGAAAGAACGCGAAGTACGCGCATTGGTGCACAGCTGCGCGGGTGCGGGTCGCCCCGTAGTTACCGATATCTTCCGGCCGCCCCGCGCGCTCGGGGTCATCGTCGGGGGCGGCTTCGCGCTCTGGGCGGCGTTCATCGCCCTCGTGGCCGCGGGCGTCGCTTCGGGCGCGGCGGTCGAGTTCAAGACGTTCGTCGGTTGGATGCTCGTCGCCGTGTTCGCGGCGATCGCGGCGCAGTTCGCTTGGTGGACGTTCGGTTTGGCGCGGCTCGCCTACGAGATCAACGACGAAGCCCTCCGTATCCGTTGGGGCGTGGGCGATGTGGTGATCCCGATCGCCGACATCCAGCGCGTAGTGCCTGGCGGCAAGCTCGATGAGACGCAGGTTCGGGGGTTGAACTGGTGGGGGTGTCATGTCGGCCTGGGCCGGGTACGCCGTATCGGCCGCATCGGCCGCACCCTTTTCTTTGCGACGCACGGGGCGCCCGAGGATAGCGTCTACGTCGTCACTTCGACTCGCGCGTATGCGCTCACGGTGGCAGACCAGGCGGCATTTGCGGCGGCCTGCACGCAGCGACTGATTGTCGGTATCGAGCCTTTGGAGGAGCAGCATGTCGAAGCCCGCGGCTTGGCCGCGCTCCCCTTCTGGCGAGACAACGCCGCCCGCTTCGCTCTCGCGCTCACGATCGTCGGGCTCGGGGTCGTTGCTGGCTTCATCTACGCTCAGTACCCGGACCTCTCGCCGATCGTCAAGATCGAGTTCCCCGAGACCAGCGGCATCGTGCGCGTCGGCGAGAAGTCGGAGCTACTGCATATCGGTGCGGTCGCCGGCACCGTTGCCCTCATCAACATGGTCCTCGGTTTCGCGGTGCACTCACGCGAACGTGCTGCCAGCGTCTGGCTGTTCGCCTCTGCCGCGCTCCTGCAGGCAGTGATGCTGGGCGCCGCGGTCACCGCTTTCGAGCGGGCCTAGTTGGCCGCTTCGTCGGCAATTCGCCGCGCGACCTGCCCGCGCAAGGTGGCCGCCGCCCCCTCATCCCGTTCGATGACCTGGACGACCACGACGATTCGTTCGAAGCGGTAGATGTCCGACCACACGTTGGCGCCGCCGCCATCGGGCCGGGCGGTGCGGAAGGCACGCTGGTCGTCACCGAGCTCCGGCCCTGTCCCGGTTTCGATATTCGCGGCGGGCTGCCCCTGGGGGTCGCCGAGCGTGAGCGGGTTGGCGAGCAGAGCCGCGATCGGCATCACGCGGTAGGCGTCTTCGATAACCGCGAATTGCGCTGCGGCCTCGGCCGCATCCACGTAGGTGTAAGCGATCACGATGACGCGGCGCTCGTAATCGCCAGGGCGGTCAAAGAGCGCGCGCGCCATATCCAGATCCCGGGGCGCGAATGGATCGCGTCCGCGCTCGATCTCGCGGAAGCCCAGGTCGTCGAGCGTTGGGAGGAGGTCCGTGGCGGTGGGCCCGGCTCCCCCGGAGTCTCCGCGCTCGATCTCGCGGAAGCCCAGGTCGTCGAGCGTTGGGAGGAGGTCCGTGGCGGTGGGCCCGGCTCCCCCGGAGTCTCCGCCGCAGGCGATAAGCGCGACGGCGGCGAGCCCCAGGAGGGCGACGCTCAGCGCAGCTGAGCGGCCTGCGCGATGAGGGTGGCGGCGTGGTCGGGGGTGAGGCGATCCGTGTTCACGCAGAGGTCGTAGTTCTCCGGTGCCAACCATGCTTTGTCGTGGAACCGCCGAAAGTAGTCGGTCCGCTCATTATCGGTGCGCTCGACGGTCTTGCGCGCGGTCGCCTCGTCGACGCTCAT
>CAUYXJ010000127.1:0-5893 GCA_963577065.1 Dehalococcoidia bacterium
TCGCGGCACGATGGGTACGCTCGAGCACCTCGAGATAGTGCGGCCGCGGGCTCGAGCCTGACGTCCCAGTCATGACCGCGCCGGCTCTCGCTTGCGGCCGATGTGCGCGATTCGCCGCAAGCGGAACAGGGGCGCTGGCATGGATATCGAGGCGACACTCCGGGAGATGACGGACCGTGAGGCGATCACGCTCCTCTCACGGAAATACGCGATGGGCACCGACATGCGCGATTGGGAGCTGTACCGCTCGATCTTCACCGACGAGATCGAGACCGATTTCACGTCCTGGTCCGGCGGCGAGCCCCGGACGCAGACAGCGGATCAGTGGGTAGCGGGCATCCGCACGGGAATCTCAGGCTGGAATCTCAGGCCTCTGGGCAACCCAACACATGATCGTGCCCTACACGATCGAGTACTCGGGGGCAGATCAGGCCACGTCGATTTGCCTACATGTACACGCAGCACTACCTCCCCAACGACCAAGGGGACAACTTCCTTTGGCTGCGCGGGCACTACACGAACGCGGCGGTGCGGGTAGCTGAGGGGTGGAAGTTCAAGCGGGTCCAGCTCACCGTGACGTGGACGACCGGCAACCGCAACGTCTCCCAGCTCGCGGGCGACGCCGGGCGGCGCTCCGCGCGCGGCGCTGGACCGGCGACTGGGAAAGGGACCGGGAGCAGAGGACCCGCTCCTCCTGGTGCCGGTGATTGACGGCCGCCCGTGCAGCCGCGACGATCGCGCACGATCCCCCAACGAAGAGGCACCGATGTCCGTTCTCTATGACCTTCCGCTCAACCGAATCGACGGCGCGCCGGCGACGCTCGAGGAGTATCGAGGTGACGTCCTGTTGATCGTCAACGTCGCCTCAAAATGCGGTCTCACCCCGCAATACGCCGGGCTCCAGCAGCTCCACTCCGACCGCCAGGCCGAGGGGCTCGCGGTCCTCGGCTTCCCGGCCAACAACTACGGCGGCCAGGAACCGGGCAGCAGCGAAGAGATCCAGGAGTTTTGCTCCGCGAACTACGACGTCGAGTTCCCTCTGTTCGAGAAGCTCTCGACACGGGGCGAGGACCAGCACCCCCTCTATCTCGAGCTGACGACGGCCATACCCGAAGCCACGCCCAACCCGGAAGGCAAGCTGCGGGCAACCCTCGAAGAGCACGGCCTCGGCCCCGAGACCAATAGCGAGGTCATGTGGAACTTCGAGAAGTTCCTCGTCGATCGCGGTGGCAACGTCGTCGGCCGCTTTGCGCCTGACCTGACGCCGGATAGTCCCATCGTGATGGAGGCGATCGAATCGGAGCTCGCGAAGCCAGCGCCCTAGGAAGGAACAGGGCGCGAAGGCCCACCGGGCATCCGGCCTAGGGCGTCACTGCGGGCGTTCTCCGCCACGCGATCTGCCGGCGGCGTCCGTGAGAAGACGCACAGCACGCCTGCGGTCACGTAAGAAATTGGAGCGATCGTTCCCGCTGATCGATTGAGCGATTAATCGAACGCTGGGTCGCTAGGCGCGGACGCGTGGTGGCGGTCGCGGGCGCTCAGGTCGGTGTGGCGCCGGCCCGGAGCCAGCGGACCGGGAATGGGCGCTGGCGGCGCGCAGGGATACGATCGCCGGATGGCCGGAGCGCCGCTGCGCATCCCCGAGGTCTTGTTCGTGTGCGTGCACAACGCCGGCCGCTCGCAGATGGCGGCAGGCTTTGCCCGCGCGCTCGGGGGTGGCGCCGTGCGCGTCCGCTCCGCCGGCTCAACGCCCGCGTCGCAGATCAACCCGCGGGCAGCCGAGGCGATGGCAGAGGTTGGGATCGATATCGTGGAGGCCGTACCCATACGCCTCGAGCACGCGGCCGTCGCAGCAGCCGATGTCGTCGTCACCATGGGCTGTGGCGAGGAGTGCCCCATCCTTCCTGGACGCCGCTACCTGGATTGGGCGCTCGACGACCCTGAGGGGCAGCCGCTGAGCGCGGTCCGCGCCATCCGCGATGAGATCGAAGGACGGGTGCGAGCCTTGCTCGGCGAGCTCGGCGTCGACCCACTCGATGGTCCGTAGCCGGGGCATTGGTCCCCCTCCTCTGCTCCGGTCGCGCGGCCTCGGGGCCGCGCTCGCTCTAGGACTTTCACCCGATCTTCATCGCCCTGGCAGCACCCTCCGACGGTGCGCGACCATAAACCCCACAGGAGGCGCCCGTGAGCAACGGACGGCGACGGTTCGCGCATGAACGCCATTCGGCGCTAAAGCTCGCGATCGCCGGAATTTCGGTGGTGGGTCTCGTGGGCGGCTGGGTGGGGCTCAACCGTGCCCACCCGGACTTTGCGGTGGCCGAGGCGGCCGTCCTACCGGCGGTGACAGCAACCCTGCCCCCTGCGAGTGCTCCCGACCCCACGGCGCTCCCCTCCGCCACGGCCACCGCCGCCCCTCCCGACCCCACCGCTACCGCTACCGAAACTGCTGCTTCCGGTGGCCACGCTCCCGTGGACACCCCCACGGCCGCCCCCGACTCGCCTTCGCCGACAGCCGTTCCCCCGACTGCCACACCGCCCCCACCCACGCCCATCCCACGAACTGCAACCGCCACACCCCAGCCGAGCCCCACGCCCACCGAGGAGCCCACGCCTGCCCGCGTGCGCGTGAGCCGCGGCTCCTGACGTGAGCTGGAAGCTCTGCGCGGTCGTCGCCGCCGGGCTCATCCTCGCCGCGGCCTTCGCCCGCCTCACTCAAGATCCTGATACCGGCACAGCGAGCTGGGATTTTTCGCGCGCGGCGGCGTTCACCGGCTATCTCCTGCTGTGGGGATCAGTCGTGGCGGGGGTGACGCTCCATCACCGCGTCGCCCCAGGTCCCACGGGCCAAAGTGTTCTCCTGGAGGGGCACCGCGTCTTCGGCGCCCTCGCCCTGGCCTTCGTGATCGCGCATGTCTTTGCCCTGCTGATCGATCCGGTGGTGCCGTTCTCGATCGTCGATGTGACGGTGCCCTTCACGAGCGGGTACCGCCCGCTCGCGGTGGGAGCGGGCACGATCGCGCTGTGGCTGCTCGTCGTTGTACTCGCGAGCACGGCGCTCGCGGGCGCGATGGGGCGGACCGCGTGGTGGCGCATCCACCTCCTGAGCTACCCCGCCTACGTGCTCGCGCTGGTGCACGGCATCACCAGCGGCACCGACAGCGGAAGCACCCTCGCGCTTTCGCTCTACATCGCCACGGGAGCGGTCGCCGCGGGCCTCGTCGTGGTCCGCCTTGCGGGCCGCGGTTGGGTCGCCGCCGGGCAGCCCGCCTCTGACCCGCCGGCGCTCACCCGCAGCGGCTGACCTCTCCGGCCTCATCGACGGTCAGGCTTGCAGAGCCGCTCGCGGCCGCTCTTTGCGCAACAGACGCGCCGCCGATCACGATCGCCTTCGCCCAGACTTCCGCGAGCCAGCAGGACGCGGCCCAGACCGAGGCCTGGACGATTCCCGATCGCGCGGGGAGCCCGCTCCGGGGATCGATGAGGTGATGCGCCGTCGAGCCGTCGTCGGTGCGCCAGCGCCGCCGGAGCATCGTCGAGGTCGCGAGCCCCCCGCGGACGTCGCCCTCCCAGACCAGGGCGTCGTTCGCGGGGGCAATGGCGACGCCCCAGCCCTCACGCCCCGCCTCCGCGCCGACCGCACGGACATCGCCGCCCGCGTTCACGAGGGCGGCAAGCCCTGCCGCCTCGAGCTCGTCGGCGACGAGGTCCACGGTGAGGCCCTTCACGAGACCGCCCAGGTCGAGCGCGCCTTCGCGAAGCCGCACCCGCCCGGCCCCAATCTCGAGCGCGGCGGTCGGCGAGGGCACCGCCTGTCCGCGGGGGGCACCGCCACGAACCTGCTCGAAGCTCTCGTCGTAGCCCGCTTCGCGGAGCGCGGGGAGAACCATCGGGTTGTAGAGGCCGTCCGTGAGGGCGTGGGCGCGAAGAGCGAGGGCGCAGACCTCGGCGAAGCGCTCGTCTGCGACCGCTTCGCCGGCGTTCAGCCGGGAGAGCAGGCTCTCGGGTCTGAAGCGCGAGAAGCGCGCCTCCTCTTCCTCGAAGGCCGCCGCGACGAAGCCGGGAACGACATCGACGCCCTCGACGAGCACGTCGATGTCTGTGTTCATGGCGCGGAAGGTCAGGCTCGCCGCCATCAGGCCACGATAGGCGCTGGGCACGAAGCCAGCTCGGGTCGCCGGGACCCGCGCGGCGGCGGGGCGTTTCAGGAAGGCGGTACGTGGCGAGCTAAGGTGGAGGGCGAACGTCCACTGGCGGTAATCCATGGTCCGCAGGCTCCTGCTAGTGACCGCGCTTTTCGGCTCGCTGCTCGCGCTCGCCTGCGCCCGCTCGTCCGAATCGACGCCAGCCACGGTCACAGCCGTATCCGCGCCGCTCACCGTCAGCCCGCAGGCGAGCGCCCCCGTTGCGTCGCCGACCTCCGAGCCAGCTACCGGCACCACTCCAGCCATCGCTTCCGCCACTTCCGTGCCGACGAGCGCCCCGCCACCACCGACTCAGCCCGCACCAACGACCAAGCCCACGCGACACATCGACTGGCGGGTGGCGCTGGCGGGCGAACCGGAGCTGATCGCGCTGATCGAAGCGGTGCTCGTGAGCCCGGAGGCGCTCATCGAGCGGACCGCGAACGTTCGATCGCACTGCTCCTGGCACGGGAATCTGATCAGCCACTGCGAGCGACTCGGCCTCGACCTTTACGACCAGTTCGACGGCATCCTCACCTCGTACGGCGAAGGCTGCTCCGTACCGCCTGACGCGCTCCGCGATACCCTCGCGTGGATCTATCAGAGCGGCGAAGTCTCGCACGACGCGTTTTGCCGGGCGGTCGACCCTCCGGAGCCGTCGGGCTCCTCAGTCGGAGTTGAGGTCAGCGGCGTGTGGCTGCTGGACGAAGGGACGATCGAGCAAATTCGCGTCAGGTGGCCGGAGCTATCGGCTCGGTACGCGGTCGCGTTGCGCTCACCACCCGCTGATATGCCTCGTGGGAGCACAGGCCCAATAGTCTCCACGGGCCTACTGCTCTACCTCGATACGGAACGTGCGCTCCCGATCGCGGTGATGTACCCGCTTTCGGATCAATGGACCGCCGTAGAGGTCGACGATCGACGGGCGTACGGCCTGGAGCCATGGGAGACCCTATTCCTGCTGCACCCCTAGCTCGGCGCCTCGAAGCCGTAGGGCGCGTAGCGCCCGGGGATGAACATCTCGATGTGCGCGGAGCCTACCGAGGTCGAGCCGTCGGGGGCGGTGGTGGTGACCGCGGCGAGGTACTCGGGGCTGTGCGTGCCTTTCACGGCCGTGCCGTTGTAGAGCGTGTGTTCGTACGGCTGGCGAGAGAAGTCGAAGTCGTCCCATTCCTGGGTGAGGCCGTCCGTGCCGTGATAGGTGAACATCGAGCCGCCGTCCTTCCAGCTGCCCGCGCCGTAGCCGATGGTGACGGGGTTCCAGCTGCCGGTGGGGACGTATTCGTGCCGCCACGCGCCCCCGTTCTCGTCCGTCAGCATCCAGACGCCTTTTGCGAGGATGCGCGTTCCCGGAACGAACTCGATCTCGTGCTTCGCCTCGGCCAGCTTCAGTTGCGGCCCGCCGGCGGGGAGGTCGATGCCGCCCTCGAGGGGCGTGCCGAAGACATCGTTCATCTGCACCTGCTCGCCGTCCTCGGACTCGTGCACGCTGAAGAAACCCGATTCGCCGCTCTTCTGCGTCCACCAGGAGGCCCAACGCAGACCCTGGCGGACTGAGGGGGCTTCTCGCGGCGGGAGCCACTGCGGGTCGGGGTGAAGGGGGGCGCGCTGGGCGTAGAGCCCCCACGAGTGGTCCCGACTCGCGCCCCATTCCGGCATCTGGAGCTCGAAGCGCTTGTCCCGCAGCTGGATCCAGCCGTTGGCGCTGCCGG
>CAUYXJ010000128.1:0-5813 GCA_963577065.1 Dehalococcoidia bacterium
GGCTGCTTGCCCTTCCATGCTGCCGTTGGGGGGGGGGGGTCGCGGTCAATCGGATCTTCACGAGGGGTAAAGCCGCCCGCCGGCACGCGGCTGGGGTGACGCGGGCTCGCTGCTTCGATTCCCGCTCGCTCCCTCTTACTGCCGTTCTCGCTAGAATCACGTCCGCCCTTCGCACGCAGGGCCGGAGGTGTTCCCATGAGGCCGTTCATCCTGATGCACGGGCCGCTGGTAGGTCCGTTCACGTGGGTCCCCGTTGCCGCGGAGTTGAGGCGGAGGGGCGCGGCCGTCGTGGTCCCGGGGGTCACCTCTCCCGGGTTCAAGCCGGGGACGTTCTGGGAGCACCATCGCGACGAGTTCGCGCTCGAACTGACCGACGTGGAACTCGATTCCGGGCAAGCGCTCCTGGTCGGTCACAGTGATGCCGGACCGCTACTCCCGCAGCTCGGCCCCTCGCTCGCCACCGGCCCAGCCGCCTATGTCCTCGTCGATTCGGACATCCCCCGGGACGGCGCCAGTCGCTTCGACCTCTTCGAGAACGACGACCACGTCGAACGCTTCCGGCGGGCGGCCGTCGAACCGTACTCGCCCCGCGGTCGCCTCGCGCCCCAGCCGGCGCGAGGCACGGAGATCAGCCAGGGTACGCTGCGGGAATGGCCTGAGGACCTTCTGCACGAGGCCCTGACTGAGGTCGCTGACACGATGGTGGACGTACAGTCGACCGTCTTCGCCGGCAAACGGCCAACGCCCGTGAACACGTTCGAGGAACCGATCCCCGTGCCCGCCAGCTGGCCGGAGGCGCCCTGCGCCTTCATGCACCTCTCGAAGACCTACGCGCCCGCGGCGGCTGAAGCGAAGTCAAGAGGCTGGCTCGTGCGCGAGGTGCCTTCGAGCCACGTGCAGATGCTCCTGGACCCCGAAGGTTTCGCCCAGGAGCTTGCGTCGGTCGCGGAGGAACTGCTCGGGGGCTGAGCCGTCGTTCAGCCCAACCTGGGCCCGTACGGCCCGCCGGCGCTCCCAGCGCCTATTCCGCCGCGGAAAACGCGGGAGTGCCCGGCCCTGCCTCGATTTTCGGGCGTTCTGAAACTTGTCGCGGGCGTGAAGGAGGCGGATTGCCGTAAGCGCGACGCGGACAGGATCGCCTCAAGCGCGCTACCATGGAGGTGATGCCTGAAACAGAGATTCTGCCGCCGGCCCTCCAGCGAGTTTGGGAGCTCCGAGTCGAGGGGCTTTCCGTAAGAGCAATCGCGGAGCAGTTACACGAGCCCGAAGCCCGCGTGCGTTGGCAGCTGGGCCGGGCGATGGCCCGCCTCGAGCGCAAGGACCCCTTGGGGATCCTCTCCAAACAGGCTCGCTAGCGCGGCCTTCTGAGTCGCGGAGTGCCCGGCCGGTGGTGCGGGGCATCAACCGTGCGCAGCCCCGCGGCCTACCTTCGCGTTCGTACTGCCCGCGCCTCATCCGGCGTCATCGTCGAACCGCAGGCGGGACACTCGAACGTGTAGGCGAGCTCCTCTTTGCCCATGTCCTCGGCGTTCTGCCACCTCGGACTCAGGTTGAGGTGCCAGCAATCAGCCGGGTCCAGCGGCGGCGCCGTGCTGAAACCCACCTCGGGACGCTCCCTGCTGCGCCTAACGATGCGTTCGAGTAATCCCATACTCCGACGATTCTAGCGCGGCGAAGCAAGCCGCTTCGAACCGCACGGCCCGCGACCGCGGTCCAGGGCACCTGCGCTGCGGCCCGTCGGGCGCAGTGCGTCGTGCCGGCACCGGGACCCCCCGCCGAAACGCAGCTCGCGCCCTCACACCTGAAATCCCGGGATTTCCTGACCGTTAGGGGCCAATGCCGTGGACCGTGCAACCGCGATGCGACTAAAGACCGCGATCATTCTCGTCGGGGCGTTTGGGCTGCTGAGCCTCTTTGCGCTCGGCGATCAGGGAAACCTGGCGCCGCGGGCTCATGCGGACCACGTGGACTGCGACGAGGGATTCACCGGCTTCGACTGCGATATCCCCATTGACCCGATTCCCCCGGGGCCAATCGTCGGTGCCACCGCGACCTTCGTGAAGGACGGCGAAGAGATCACCGTCGACGTGACCGAGTTTCGAGAGGGGGAGTTCGTCATCCAGGGCCTCGCGAAGCTGCTAATTGGCGACAACGCAGACGATAGAATCGATGTGCTAAGGGCTGTCATTTGGAAGCCTCGATCGGCGACCGTTACGAAAGCGCAGGGAGACTTCCACGATATTGACGACAACCGCAGCATCATTTATGCGCTGAAGGTGGATTTCCCCCAAGGTAGCAAAGTGGGTTCCGTAAGCTGAACATTGTGACTGAGACAATAACCTTAGATGGGGACTCGAGTGAAATGATCGTTGGTAGGACGAGGTGCGTATTTGACGTCACAATAGAGCTTCAGGCCCTGACTCCATCCAAGCTGTTCATCGCCGCGTTCTTGGCGGCGGCGCGCGATGCGATCTAGCCTCGGTGGGCCCGACCCCACCGAGCCCTCTACACCCCGAAGTCCCAGGACATGCCCTCGCGATAGCGCCGGAGCACGTGCTTCGCGATCACGATCCGATGGACTTCGTCCGGGCCTTCGAGGATGCGCAGGGTGCGGGCGCCGCGGTACATCCCTTCGAGCGGGACGATTCTAGCGCGCCCAGCAATCTGCCTCGAAACTCAAACCCTCTCAGCGGGATCGCTGGCTGGGCCCGCCGACCATCGGGTTCGCCCAAAACTCCGGCATTTCTCCGGTTCTCAGACCCCAAAGTCCCAGGATATGCCCCTCGGTGGAGTTCAGGGTTCAGCGTTCAGAGAGAGACGGGCGACCGGGGCGCGTGGACAAGGGCGCTCCGTGAGCGTCCAGAACTGTCCAGTGGAGCCCATGAAACTTGGGGCTCCGTCCGCGGCCGTCCGCCAACATTGGCCGTCATCCACCGGCGTCGCTGTGAAGGGGGGTGGGGAGCCGCCGCCCGGCCGAGCGGCGGGCGAGTTGCGACCTACGAGCGTCCTGCCCCCCCGTCTCGCCGAGGCAGGCAGCGCTCCTGGAGTAGGTGCTGAGCGCACACTGCCGCTACCCCAGCTCCTCGATCGGCCGGCCCATCATGGTCCTGGCCTCGACCTTGGGCACACCATGCGCCCGCTCGGCCACTCGACTCCCACGCTGACGCTCCGCTACATCGATGCGAGGGCCACCTGCGATCGCCGTCTACCGCCAGGCAGCGGGTTAGGCTCGGGGCCTGGTTAACCCGAACGAGGGTCCGGCGAGCTTCCTCATCGGCGCTAGTCGCAGATCCAGAAGCCCAGCGTGGGGCTGTCCGCCACCGCGAGCGTCACTTCGTCCATGGTCTTCCTCATGGCCTCGCTGGGCCGGGCGCCAGTCTCGCGTGGCGTCCGCTGAGGGCCGTACCGTCGCCCAGGTCGTCAGGCGTGGGGCTCGACCCAGCGCCCCGCGAAGAGCAGCAGGTCGCCGGAGCGGACCGAGACCTGGGCCGGTGCGCGCGCGATCTCGTTGTGGACGCCGCGCGCGCTGAAGGCGAGGCTGGCCTCCTCCAGCTCCCAGCGGAGCCCGCTGGTGCTGACGCCCTCGCAGGGACCGATCGCCACCAGCGAAACGACCGTGCCGATCGGTCCGCGCACCTCCGCCTCGCCGGCAACGAGCTCAATCGCGAAGCGCTCGTCGACCAGACGAATCTGGGCTTCGCGGCCGTACCGCACGAGCACGCTCAGGTTCGCCAGCGCGTGGTCCGCGCGGCCACCGCTCGCCCCCACGATATCGAGGGTGTCGTAGCCCTCCGTTAGGCAGTAGGCGATGGCCTTTTCGAGGTCGGTGGCGCCGGCGTTAGTGTCCCGGCGGATCCGTTCCGGAGGGATCGCCTTGCGGGCGGCACTGCTGAGCGAATCGAGGTCCCCGATGACGATGTCCGGCGTAAGGCCGAGCGCCAGGACCGTGTCGGCCCCGCCGTCGGCGGCGACGACAGCGTCGGCAGCAGGCCGCAGCTCCGCCACGAGCGCGGCCGAGGGCCGCTCGCCGTTAGCCACGACCAAGGCACGCATGGGGCTAGGGAAGCGGGGCCACGCGCCGTTGTCAAAGGGGGCGCTACGATCAGGCGACGGACGCGAGCCCTGTCCTGCGGCCGATCGGGCGGAGCGACGTTCCCTGCAGTTGCTGCGCTCGAGCGGGCGGCGGGGCTGCCCTGCGCTCCCTCGAAGCGCGATGTCGCAAGCTCGACGACCCGCGGACGCGAGGCGGGGCGGTTGCGGCCGGCGGCGCGATCAGGGGCAGCGCGAGCCTCTGGTTGGAGCCGGATCTCGCTTGCGTCACGACCATGGCGGTGGCGCCCGAGCAGCGAAGACGCGGCTACAGGCGCCTGTTCCTGGACGCCCTTTCGCCATCGCCGAAGCCGAGGGTGCGGAGGCGGTCACGCTTGAATGCCGCGTCTCGAACGCGGCCGCGTGCGCTGTACGCCGCCCACGGCTTCTACGCGGCGGGCGGGCGTTCCCGTTATTACGCCGATAGTGAGGACGCCATCATCATGACGAGGCCGTCGCTGGGCGATGCGGAGTTCGGGCGGCTCAGGGAGAGGCTCCGGCGGCGAGCGAGCGCGGAGGCGCAGCAGTCGAGCGCCGGGGCGGGGCCGGGCCGTGGGGCCGAGCGCAGCGAGCTATCTTCCAAAGCCGGGGCGGCTGCGGGGAAGTCCGAGTGGACGACGGACTAGTCCGTCGCGAGTCCACCCGCGAACTCGGCGAGGAGGGCCTCCGCACGAACGAGGCGTTCGAGGATGCCCCACTGGCCGTGGATGTTGAGCGTCATGTTCTCCGCGTTCCCGCGTACGCCGGGGAGGCGGCCGCCGGTCCTGACTTCGCGCCGGTAGCGCTCGAGTTCCGCCGAGCCGGCCCCGAAGGTGCCGGCGAGAACCTCGTCGGTGCGCGCGTCCCACTGGTCGTAGTCAAACGGGTTCGGCCCTGTCCCGCGGAGGCGCGGGATCTGGGCGATCTGCGCCTCGATCCGCTCCCGGGCCGCCGTCTGCGAAGCCATCGCCCGCAATCCTACGCAGGCCGGAGCGGACGGACGAGGGCCGGACTGGCAGGGGCGACCCCTATCGATGACGGGAGGGCCCCGACCGATGGTCTGGGAGAGGACCGGGGAAGCGCCCGGTGACGAGTCGGGCCTTGCTCGGCGTTGGGGACCAGGAGGAAGGCGTGCCAAATGAGGCCCGGCCTCCGTGTTCGCTCTGCACCCTCGACTCCGCTGCTGCGGAGCTGATCTTTCGGAGAGAGAATCGGGGCGTCGATCAGCCCTGGGTGCATGTCGAGACGCGCTCGCTCCACCCGGTCTGCGTTTCCTGTGACGAGTGGGTTGGCAAGGTCACCCAGAGCGCCACTGGAAGGCAGGACGCACGCCTCCGCAGCCTCGGCTTTCCCGTGAGCGACCGCGCGCCCCGCGGCACTATTCCCAGCGTCCGGGCCAAGCTCCGCGAGCCCGACGGCGAGGCCGTGATTCCGGGCGTCCTCGTCGACACTTCACCGATCGGGATCGAAGTGCGCGTGGGGTGGCTCCCGCCCAGCGACCGCGGCGAGTTCGAGGTACGGCTGGACGCGGACGGTTTCGCCACGCCCTTGCTCTGCCGCCTGCTCGGTTCGCACGCGGAAGGGGGACAGCTCGTGGCGCATCTCGCTTACCCGGAGCTGGTACCCGCGCAAGAGGCGCTTCTCGCACCGGTCCTGGCCGCCGCCGTGGACCCCGGAAGCCATGTTGCCGACGACGCTGCCGCAAGTGCGGAGAGCGCCGAGCACTGCGACTTTTGCGCGATCGC
>CAUYXJ010000129.1:0-5789 GCA_963577065.1 Dehalococcoidia bacterium
TCGAGGAATTCGGGGTACGTCTCCCAGTCCCAGGGCATGCCCTCCTGCATCGATTCGAGCGGCACTGCCTCGTTGCGCGACATCGTCAACATCGTGCGGTCGCGGTCCTCCTCGCGCACGGGCGCAAAGCCGAAGCCGCAGTTGCCGATGGCAACGGAGGTGACGCCGTGCCAGCCCGAAATCGTGCAGTACGGGTCCCAGAAAATCTGGGAGTCGTAGTGCGTGTGGAGATCGACGAAGCCGGGGGCGACGTTGAGGCCGCTGGCGTCGATCACCTTCGCCGCACTGGAGCTTTCGATGGTGCCACCGATCGTCGCGACAAGCCCGTCCTTGATGCCGATGTCCCCCTGGAAGCGCGGCGTGCGCTGCCCATCGAAGACGGTCCCGCCCTTGATTACGGTGTCGAACTCAGGCATGTCCTACCTCGTTGCCGGGAGAGTTGTGGCGGCAGTGTACCCGCATCGAAGAGGCGTGCGGATAGGAGAATGATCGTGCGCCGCCATGCCCCGTAGAGGCTGGCCAGCTCGCTGGGACGGGATTAGGCTGCCAGCCAGCACTGCCCCCCGGGGAGGCCCCATGACCGCGCCCGCAATCCCGCCGATCGCCTGGCCCGTCGACCGCGAGATCCCCGCCGTCGACTGGGAGCTGCCCGTTGGGACGCGCGTCATCTCACCAGATGACCACTGGCTTGAGCCGCCCGATCTGTTCGTCGACCGCATGCCCGCGAAATACCGCGATCGCGCGCCCAAGGTTTGGCGTGACGAGACTGGTACGCACCTCGAATGTGAAGGGCGCAACCTGGATTCGGTCGGGCAGAACCTGCTGCTCACACAGGGGCGCCCGGGGATGGCGGACCATGCCCTCCGCGAGGCAGACATGGATGCGGACGGCATCGATGTCGGGTTGATCTTTGCCCAGGTCTCGATGGCGCTCTACTCCCTCGAAGACGAGGACCTGATGGTGCACGCCTACGACGCCTACAACGAGGGGCTCGCGGAGTTCTGCGCGGGTATGCCTGGGCGCCTCCACGGCGTCGGCATCCTCCCCACGATCTACAGCCCGGAGAAGACCGCTGACTACATCCAGAAGCTCAAGGCCTGGGGCTACAAGGCGATGCAGATCCCTTCGTACCCGAAGGCGGAGCGCGTTTGGTACAACGGCTCGAAGTGGGACGTAATGTGGGAGGCGATCGAAGAGAGCGGCATCCCCCTCTCCTTCCACATCGGCGAGAACCCCAACTACCGCGGGCGCGGCGCGCTCGGCACCTTCCTCACGACCGGCTTCCAGCCCTTCCGCCGGCTGTGGTCGCTGCTCACCTTCTCGGGCACGCTCGAGCGCCATCCGGAGATGAACGTGGTCTTCACCGAGGGCGGGATTTCCTGGGTCCCCGCCGCCCTCCACGATGCGGATAGGACCTACCGCCAGTTCGAGAGCGAGATGAAGCCGCAGCTCGCTGAGATGCCCAGCTACTACTGGTTCCGCCAGTGCTACGCGACGTTCATGGACGACCCCAGCGGGATCAAGCTCCTCGACGACATCGGCCTGAGCAACGCGCTCTGGTCGACCGACTACCCCCACCCGGAGAGCACGCTGGGCGAGAGCCGGGCGCTCGTGAAGTCGTTCTTCGAGGACCTGCCCGAGGAGCAGGCGAAGGCGATCGTGGGTGGGAACGCCGCCCGCCTCTGGGGCATCTAGGCCCAGCAGCAGCACGGAGCGGCAGATGGCTGATCCGACGGCGGACTGCCTCGCCTGCAACCTGGCACGGGGCGACCCGGAGCCACCGGGCGGCCGGATCTTGGCGACCGATAGCTGGGTCGTGGAGCACTGCGTCGGGCCCTTGGGTGTGGGCGCGCTGATCGTGAAGCCGATACGCCACTGCCTCTCCCTCGCTGACCTGACCTCTGCCGAAAGCGCCGAGCTGGGGCTGCTGCTCCGCCGCGTGACGGCAGCCCTCCGCGAGCTGCTGGCTCCGGCGCAGGTCTACTGCACGCTCTGGAGTCACGCCGGCTGGGAGCCGGGGCACATTCACTTCGTCCTGCAGCCGGTCGGTCCCGAAGCAAAGGAGCGGTTCGCCGCTCCTGGCCCCGCGCTCCAAGCGGCGATGTTCGCGGCGAACGAGCCGCTGGACGCGGCCGCGGCCGCCGCGTTCGCCCAGAGCGCGCGGGCGCTACTCGCGGAGGGCTAGGGGCGATCGGCCCTCGCTGAGCGCTCTAGCTAGCGCGTTCCCACGGCCCTGATCTCTTCGATCCAGAAGACACCAGCGTTGTCACAACTGACGACCAAGACCAACCGCGGCACACTACCCATCTGACGTGTCTCGACTAGCCGGAGCCCTCCAGAGTTTGGGCGATCGACAACGTCTGGCCTGCGAAGGCTATCTTCTGAAGCGCCCCACCCACCGCTTGAACGGCTCGCGGGTAGGCTGAACAAAGTCGCCTGTATTGCTCCTCCGCAAGTGGCTGCCACCGAACTTCACTGAGCACTCGACACGAGGCCCAATCGCTCTGCAACCTCTTCCCCAACGCGCAGCGCCTCTTCGCTCGGAGGATCGCCCGAAACGAAGGCCAACTCGTAGGGGATGGCTTTCCACTCCTCAACGAACTGCCAAGCGGGCTCAAGATGCGAGAGCCGTGCGACGCCAGCAGCGTCCTCGTCTCGCAGCGCTTCGAGGACCTGCTCCACGATCGAGATCTCTGGGCTGCTGAAGATCGCTGCGTCGATCTCCTTGAGGGCCACCAATCGCTCCTGCTCCTGGCCAAAGTAGTCTGCTGGCACGACCACGCCTTCTCCGAGATCCTCAAGCTTGTTGAGCTCATCGCTCAGCACCCTCGGGAACGGTCCGTAAGGGAATTTCGAATAGGTCGCCCCGGTTATCGGGGAGCCCAACTCCCCATAAGCCAGGAAGTCGCGGTAGAAGAGCAGCTTGGCGAGCTTCGTTTTGCCGAACGCGGGGTCGTTCGACGAGCGGGACGCGATGTAGAGGGCGAGGCGACGGAATCGCTCGCTGTCATAATTCGGGGTTATTGTCAACTCAGCCACACACTGACTGTAGCACGGCCGCATCGCCCCAAGCACCCTCCCGGCACTGGGAAAGGGTCTGTTAGCACCTCCATCCGCGCCTCGGCGGCTTACGATGCCCGCGATGGTGCGCCTCAGCGATCTCGGGCCCGGCGGGGCCGCGCTCGGACAGCTCCCCGTGCCGGAGTTCGAGGGCACGCCCTGGGTCGTGCCGCCGCCGTTGGCAGACGCGCGCGTCGCGATCGTCTCGACGGCGGGGCTGCACCGGCGCGGCGACGCGCCCTTCACCCCTGCCTCCGCATCGGAGTACCGGATCATCCCCGGCGACGCGGACGCCAACGACCTCCTCATGAGCCACCTGAGCGTGAACTTCGACCGCAGCGGCTTCCAGCAGGACCTGAACGTCGCCTTCCCCATCGACCGGCTGCGCGAGCTCGCCGCTGCCGGCGAAATCGGGAGCGCGGCGGACTGGCACTACTCGTTCATGGGCGCCGTCGACCCGGCGCAGCTCCAGGAACCGGCCACGGATGTCGCGAAGCGGCTCCAGGGCGACGGCGTCACCGCAGCGCTGCTCGTCCCCGTCTGACCGTTCTGCACGCGCGCCGTGGGCGGGCTCGGCCACTACCTCGAAGGCGCGGGCGTGGCCACGACCTCGATCAGTCTCGTGCGCGAGCAGACCGAGCGGATCAAGCCGCCGCGCGCCCTCTGGGTGCCCTTCGAGCTGGGGCGACCCTTCGGGCCACCCAACGACCCCGACTTTCAGCGGGATGTCCTGCGCGCAGCGCTCGGCCTCCTCGCCCGGCCTGAAGGGCCGGTGCTCGCGGATTATCCGCACGAGGCGCCGGCGGGGACAGCCGACGAGGCCCCCTGGGCCTGCGCGCTGCCCCTCCCGCCGCAGCCACCACCGGACACTGAGGCCGAAGCGTTGCGCGCACAGCTCTTGGCCGAAGCCGCGCTCCTGCACCCCTGGTACGACGAGGCCGGGCGCCGCACGGGGCGCACCTCCGTCGGCGTGAGCGGACTCGGCGCGAGCGACCTCGTGGCGATGGTCGAGCCGCTGCTCGCCCTCGCCACCGGCGGGGCGCCCGCGGCGCCCGCGGGCACCGACCTCCCCGACATGCCGGTCGGCCTCCGCTATCTCACCGACGACCTGAAGGCGTTCTATTTCGAGGCGGCCGCCGCCCAGCCGGGCCCGCGGCCGTCCTCACACAACCTCAGCGATTGGCTCTTTGGCGAAACGGTCCTGGGCGACGTGCTCTATCGCGCTCGCGACATCCTCGCCGCGCGGGAGGATCAGGGCAGCCGGAGGACCGCTGGCGTCCTGGTTCCCGGTGCCTACCGGGAGCGGCCGGCGGCTGTTCGCGGGTAGGACCTAGGTCACGCCCTGGCACTAAGGAAGTCGGCGCGGGGCGTGCCCGTGTCGTCCTAGACGGCCTCCTCGAGGTCGACCCGGAACTTGCTGATCTCTGAGCCCGTCATGCCGTGACGGCCGATGTTCGCACCCATGTCGGCGTAGTGGTGGTCCTTGAAGTGCGCCGCGAGGCTTGCCTCGCTGTCCCAGAGTTCGTAGACCCAAACGCGGCTCGGCATGACCGGATCCGGCGCCCAGGAGTATGCGCGGCACCCCGCCTGCGTGAGCGCGCCATCGATGAAGGGCCTGCCCGCTTCTAGCGCAGCCGCGCGCTGTTCCGGATCGAGCTCGATGGTCCCGGCAATGATGATCACGCGGTCCTCCCCCGGTCGTTGTCGCGCGGTAGTCTATGCGTCTTCACAACCGGGGCCGGGTGGCGGCCCTCGAGAAAGGACCAGACATGGAATTCCGCAACCTCGGCCGCTCGGGCCTCAAAGTCTCGACCGTTGGGATCGGCTGCAACAATTTCGGCCGGCGCTGTGACCCCGCGCAGACCAAGGCCGTCGTCGACAAGGCGATCGACCTCGGCGTGAACCTCTTCGACACTGCCGATGTCTACGGGCCCGGCGGCCTCTCCGAGGAGTACCTCGGGCAGGCTCTGCGCGGCCGCCGCAAGGACGTGCTCATCGCAACGAAGTTCCGTGGCCAGATGGGCGAGGGGCCGATGGACGCGGGCGGCTCGCGGCAGCACATCATGGAGGCCGTCGAGGCGAGCCTGCGCCGCCTCGAAACCGACTACATCGACCTGTACCAGATCCACGGCCCCGATCCCGAGACCCCGATCGAGGAGACGATGCGTGCCCTCGACGACCTCGTGCGGGAGGGCAAGGTGCGCTACATCGGCCACTCGAACTTCGCAGGCTGGCAGGCGGCCGAGGCCCACTGGGTCGCGAAAACGGAGCACCTGACCCCGTTTATCTCCGCGCAGAACAACTACAGCCTGATCGAGCGGACAGTCGAGCAAGACCTCGTCCCCGCCTGCAACGCGTACGGGGTGAGCTTCCTGCCGTACTTCCCCCTGGCGAGCGGGCTTCTCACGGGGAAGTACCGCCGTGGCGAGGCGATGCCCGAAGGCGCCCGTCTCACGAACGCCGGGCCGATGGCCGAGCGCATGCTCACGGACCGCAACTGGGACCTCGTCGAGAAGCTGGAGGCGTTCGCGCAAGAGCGTGGCCACGGGCTCGTCGATCTCGCGATCGGCTGGCTCGCCAGCCTCCCCCACGTCGGCAGCGTGATCGCGGGCGCGACGAAGCCCGAGCAGGTGGAGAGCAACGTCGCCGCGGGCGAGTGGCACCTGACCGCCGAGGAGCTCGCCGAGGTGGACACGATCACGGCGTAGGGCGAGGGGGGGTGGGGTCAC
>CAUYXJ010000130.1:0-5547 GCA_963577065.1 Dehalococcoidia bacterium
AGGCCACGTGCTCCACGCCGTGGATCCGTCGCAGATCGCCGAGGGCCCGGGTTCGGGCTACGGCGTGAAGAAGGCGGCCGAGAACGCGGCCGCGCACATCGAGATGGCGGCCAAGGTGGAGGGTACTCCACAGGGGGTAGTCACCCACTCGGTGCACATCGCGCAATCCGCGCGCAACACCGTGAAGCGAGCGGACGAGATCGCCAAGCTGGCCCAGCGGATCCAGGGAACGACCACGGCCGAGGAGGCCAGCCTGCTCGTGGAGCAGATGAACACGATCGTGCAGCAGCTCCTCGCCGGCGTCGACGCGAACGCGGATGGGCGGGTGGGCTGGCAGGAAGGCGAGGGTGGTCTCGACACGGCACAGCAGCACGTCAACCTGATGCTGGGCACCTGACGGGCCGAATCGCGGCATAGGTCGCCAAACGTTTCCGAGAGGCTCCCCGCGAGGGGAGCCTCTCTGCTTTATCGCACCGACGCGCGGGAGTAGATTCCGGGGTCGCCCCTTCTGCGGACCGGAATCGTGAGCTTCGTCCACCTCCACACCCACTCCGAGTACTCGCTCCTCGACGGCGCGAACCGCATCTCCGACCTCGTCCGCAGGACGAAGGAGTTCGAGATGCCCGGGCTGGCGCTCACCGATCACGGCTGTCTGTTCGGCGCCTGGACCTTCCACAAGGAGGCCAGGCGCGAGGGGCTCAAGCCGATCATCGGCATGGAGGCGTACGTTGCCCCCGGCGACCGCCGCGACCGGAGCCGCGGCGGCCAGGGCGAGAAGGCCTACTACCACCTGGTGCTGCTCGCGCGCGACCGCGAGGGCTACCAGAACCTGGTCAAGCTCTCCTCGATCGGGTACACGGAGGGCTTCTACCACCGGCCGCGCGTCGACCGTGAGGTGCTCGCGCGGTACTCGCAGGGGCTGATCGTCACTTCGGCGTGCATGGCCGGGGAGGTCGCACGCCAACTGATGGTTGGCGACCGCGCCGGCGCGCGCGAGGCGGCCTCCTGGTACGCGAACGTGTTCGACGGCCGCTACTACCTGGAGGTGCAGGCGCACGCCTCCGAGGGGCAGGCGAGGCTGAACGCCGAGGTCTTCGCGCTCGCGGAGGATCTCGGGCTCCCGGTGGTCGCCACCAACGACGCGCACTTCCTCACCGCAGCCGACCACGACGCGCACGACGTCCTGCTCTGCATCGGCCTCGGCAAGGATCGCAACGACCCCAACCGGATGCGCTACGACGGCGGGCTCTACTACAAGAGCGCGCCCGAAATCGCGGCCCACTTCCCGGACCGTCCCGACGTGCTCGAGAACGCGCTCACGATTGCCGATCAGGTCGCCCTCGAGTTCGAGAAGAAGTACCACCTCCCGGCCTTCCCGCTCCCCGAGACGTACCGGGACGAGAACGAGTACCTCGTGCACCTGGCCACCCGGGGTGCGGAGGCGCGCTACGCTTCCCCTCTCCCGCCGCACGTGCGCGAGCGGTTCGACTACGAGCTGGACATCATCAAGGGAACGGGATACGCGGGCTACTTCCTGATCACCTGGGACTTCATCGACTGGGCGCGCCGGCAGGGGATTCCGGTGGGGCCGGGGCGCGGCTCCGCGGCCGGCTCGCTGGTCGCCTACGCGCTCGGGATCACGAACCTCTGCCCACTCGAGCACGACCTGCTCTTCGAGCGTTTCCTCAACCCTGAGCGGATCTCGATGCCCGACATCGATGTCGACTTCTGCTTCGAGCGCCGGGGCGAGGTGATCGACTACGTCAGGAGCAAGTACGGCAAGGATGCGGTCGGTCAAATCGTCACCTTCGGGACCATGAAGTCGCGGGCGGTGATCCGCGACGTGGGCCGTACGCTCGGCTTCGAGCCCGGCGAGACTGACCGGATCGCCAAGCTCATCCCGAATGCACCGCAGCAGAGCTTCACGGTCGAGGAGGCCGTGAAGCAGCTTCGTGAGGTGAGAGACCTCTACCAGCAGGACGAGCGCCATCGGCAGCTCTTCGACTACTCGATGACGCTCGAGGGGCTCTCGCGGCACGCCTCCGTGCACGCGGCCGGAGTGGTGATCGCGCCCGGCCCGCTCGACGAGTACGTGCCCGTCTGCATCCAGACGGGGAAGAACGGCGCGGTGGGAGACGGCGAGGACAGCATGGCCGTCACCCAGTACGACATGACCTGCCTCGACGAGGCGGGCATGCTCAAGATGGACTTCCTCGGGCTCAAGACCCTCACCGTGATCCACGACGCGGTCGAGATGGTGAGCGCCCGAGTAGGGGCGCTCAGGCATCCGGTGAGTGGCGTCGAGTACGCGTCCATGGACGACGTTCCGCTCGACGACCCCGCGGTCTACCGGATGCTCGCGCGCGGTGGCACCAGCGGCGTGTTCCAGTTCGAGTCGAACCTCGCGCTCGACAAGCTGCGCGCGATGAAGTGCGACCGGTTCGACGACCTGGTCGCCACCAACGCGCTAATCCGCCCCGGCCCGCTCGATTCCGGGATGACCGACGTCTACATCCGGAGGAAGCTCGGTCTCGAGCCGGTCCGATATCCGCATCCCGACCTCCAGAAGACGCTCGAGCCCACCTACGGGATCATCGTCTACCAGGAGCAGGTGATGCGGATCGCGAACGTGCTCGCTGGCTACTCGCTAGGTGAATCCGATGTTCTGCGAAAGGCGGTCGGCAAGAAAGATGCGAAGCTGATCAAGAAGGAGCTGACGCGCTTCATCCATCGCGCGGTGGAGCGCGGCGTGGATCGCCGGCTCGCGGAGGATTTGGCCGATCAGATCGAGACATTCGGGAGGTATGGGTTCAATCGCGCACACAGTTGTGCCTATTCGCTGATCTCCTACCACACCGCCTGGCTCAAGGTGCACTATCCCGCCGAGTTCATGGCGGCGCTGCTCTCGTCGGTGCTCGACAAGACTGACGACGTTGTCACGTACATCGCCGAATGCCGTGACATCACGCGCTACCTGCCGCACCTCGAGCAGGGAATCGAGGTGCTTCCGCCGGACGTGAACGAGTCCGGTTGGAAGTTCACCGCGGTGGGCGACCATCAGATCCGCTTCGGGCTGGGCGCCGTACGCGGGGTCGGCAACTCCGCGGTGAGCTCGATTCTCTCCGCGCGTTCCAAGGGTGGCCGCTTCCAGACCCTCTTCGACTTCCTCGAGCGGATCGACACGCGCGCCCTCAACAAGCGCGCCTGCGAGGCGCTCATCGCGGCGGGCGCGCTGGACGCGTTCGGACGGCGCGCGCAGCTGGTCGCCGCGCTCGACGTCGTGTACCAGGAGGTGCAGGCGCGCCAGGCCGAGCGCGAGAGCGGTCAGGAGTCGCTCTTTGGGGCCACGTCCGCCGTCCAGCGTCGTGATCCGGTGCTTCCGGACGTGCCCGAGTGGGACGAGGCAGACCGGCTCGCCCGCGAGAAGGAGGCGCTCGGATTCTTTATCTCGGGCCACCCGCTCGGCCGCTTCCGCGAGGTCGTGCGTGCGTTCGACCGGGTCACGACTTCGAACCTGAAGGAGCATGCCGGCGAGAAAGTCGAGCTGGCCTGCGTGGTCACCTCGGTCGCGCGGCAGATCTCCCGGCGCGACAGCTCGGAGTGGGGGAAGGTGGTCGTCGAGGACTTCTTCGGTACCGCGACCGCGCTCGCCTTCAAGGACGCCTGGCAGGCGGCACGCGCCACCCTCCAACAGGACGCCGTGGTCCTCGTCCGCGGCATGGTGTCGAACCGCGAGCGGGACGAGGAGGATCCGCCGATCTTCCTGGACAGCGTGGAGCTCCTCGAGGCGCTCCCCGCCTCGGGACGGCTCGCCGTGCAGATCGAGCTGGATTTCGGCAGCGAGCTTCCGGCCGACGCCTTCGCGCGGGCGCGGGCGGTGCTGGCCCGCCATCCCGGGACGGTCCCGGTCGAGCTGGCGCTCGGCAACGGGGAGGGGATCCGCTTCCGCTCCCGCACCCTCCGCGCCGACGTGGGGGGCGGGACGCTGGAGGAGCTCCAGGCGGTGTTCGGCCGTAACCGGGTGCGGCTGGTAAAGCTCGGGGAAGGACCCCGCTAACCTCCCGCGAGGGCTCCTCCGGTCGTCCTGCGGCCGTGCGCCGTTCTGGCGGGCCGGCCGGGCCGGGCGAGCCGATGTGACCGCCCCGGGCCGCCATCCTGAACGATCTCTGGCGGCCCACGATCTGCTACCATCGCGCCCGTATGGCAGACGATGAACAGAACTCTTCGGAGGAGACGATGCCGACCTACGACTACTCGTGCCGGCCTGCGGGTCGGTGTTCGAGGCGATGTGGAAGTTCTCCGAGCGCGACGAGGCGATCGCGTGCCCGGCGTGCGGATCACTGGCCCAGCGGAAGGTTTCGGCCCCCGTCTTCATGGCGGGCGGGCTCAGCCGGTCGGGGCCCCACTGGGTCCCCGATCCCGGGGCGCGGCCGATCACCTACGGCAGCAAGCCCGAGCAGGCGCACGGTAGGCGCGGCTCGTCGCAGGTGCGCTGAGCGGCCGGCGCTTCACCACCAGCGCGGCGGCCTTGCTCCACCCGCCGGCGCCTTCTAGGGCATCGATGATGCCTCTCTACGAATACGTCTGCTTCGCCTGCGGAACATCCTGCGAGCGCCTCCGGAAATCCACGGAACGGGAGGGTCCGCTCGCGTGTCCGGCCTGCGACCAGCCGGCCCGCCGGATCCTGTCGGCCGCCGCGGTGCACGGCTTCTCCGCGAAGGCCGAGCCTGCCCCGTTCTGTGAGAGCGGCCCCGCCTGCTGCGGGGGCGGCTGCGCGATGAACTAGGCGGGTCCGGGGAGACGTCTGGCGGAAAACAGGAGCGCCGCGGCGCCCAGGAGGGCGACGCGGCGCTTTCACGGGGGGGTGGGGGGGACCGATCCCCGTCAGATCGCGAAGCAGTAGAACAGTCCGGCGCCCCCCGTGCCCACCAGATCCTGCTGACTGCAGCCACGGCTCATGTGGGCCGCGTTCCAGGACGAGTTGCCGCCGCCTGACCGGTCATGGTGGCCCACCATGGTCGAACCCACGCGGTTGCTCGTCCAGTTGTTGCACGTCGTGTTCTCCGCGGTCCCGATCAGCGCCCGGCCATGCGAGTCGGATCCTGTGAGAATGTCGTGCTGATTGGGAGAGTCTCCCTGCCCGTTCACCATCTCACCCTTCTCGTTCAGGGCATTCCGCTTGTTGATCTGATTCCGATCGCGCTGGAAGTCGCCGTGCAGGTCAGCTACGCTCGCGGCGAGTATCTGGCCGTTCGCCGCGTACCAAGGGCCGGTGCCGATGCGGTCTCGCGCGTGCACCTGAGGCTGACCACCTCCTCCCTGGGCGCTCAAGTAGGCGTGCCACTGCCGGTTCGTGACGCCGGCCGCCCGGGCGAGTGCCTCACAGTGGGCATCCGCGCCCGTCAGGCCGCCGAGGTTCGCGCCGTCGCCCCTGCCGACGCTGGTGATGAAGAAGCTCATCGGCTGCTGTGATTGCTGCTGCTGGGCCTCGAGCGCCGCCGGTGCGGCCAACAGGACAGTCGCGGCGAGGATCGTGACCTTCTTCTT
>CAUYXJ010000131.1:0-5327 GCA_963577065.1 Dehalococcoidia bacterium
CGCCGAAGACGGTCTTGATCGCGTTCGTCTCGGCAGTGTCACCGATCGGTGTGCTCGTGGCGTGGGCGTTGATGTAGCCGACCTCGTTCGCGCCGACACCGGCGTCGTCGAGCGCCTCCTGCATCGCGCGCGCGGCGCCTTCGCCGTTCTCCGGCGGCGCGACGACATGGAAAGCGTCGGTGGTGCAGCCGAAGCCAGCGACTTCCGCATAGATCCGGGCGCCGCGCCTCTCTGCGCGCTCCGCGCTCTCGAGCACGAGTGCACCCGCCCCCTCGCAGGGGACGAAGCCGTCGCGGTTGGCGTCGAAGGGGCGGCTCGCCTTCTGGGGCTCGCCTTCGGAGCTCGTGACGGCCCGCATGACGCAGAAGCCGCCGAGCCCCAGTTCGCTGATGCCCGCTTCGCAGCCGCCCGCAAGGATCGCGTCGGCGCGGCCCGCGCGGATCATCATTGAGGCTTCGCCGATCGCCTGCGTCCCGGCGGCGCAGGCGGTGACGATGGTGCCGTTGTAGCCGCGCAGGCCGAACTGCATCGCCACCTGTGCGCCCGCCATGTTCGCGAGCTGCTTCGAGAAGAACAGGGGATCCATACGCATGCCACCGCGTTCGAAGAGCGTGTGCGCCGCCTCTTGGATCCCGGGGTAGCCACCGCCGCCGTTGCCGATTACCACCCCGAGGCGGTTGCGGTTCTCGGCCTCGAGGTCGAGATCGGCATCGCCGATCGCCTCCCGCGAAGCGGCAACCATCAGTTGCGAAAAGCGGCCCATGCGGCGAGCTGCCTTCCGGTCCATGAAGTCGGACGGCTCGAACTCGGGGATCTCGCCTGCGAACTTGCAAGGGAAGTCGGTCGTGTCGAAGTAGGTGATGTTGTCGATCCCGGAGCGCCCGGCGATCAGGTTCTGCCAGTAGTCGGCGACGTTCAGCCCGGCTGGGGTGATCGCGCCCAGGCCGGTTACGACGACACGCGTGCGGGAGCGCAAGACCTCGTTCATGGCCTGGTAGCGTAGCAGCCGTGACCGGCCCCTCGCGAGGGCTCCTGCTGCCCCCCTCGCGGGGGGCTGCTACGCTTCGCGCGATGGTCGACGCCGCCCTCCCGAGCCACGTCGCTGTGCGCCGTCGCGACGGGCGCTACGAGGTGCTCCTGCACCGTTCGCTCGCCCTCGTCAGCGACAACCGGGTGGAGATTCGCAGCGCTCGCAGCACCGTTCTGGTTCCCGCGATCGGGGTAGGGCTCGCGGGCGCGGCCGGTGCGCTGATCGCGATCCAAGCTGGCGCCCTCCCGTTCTGGCTGCTCGTCGGCCTCCTGCTCTTCGCTATCTTCGCCTTCCCCATCTCGGTGATGTCACTGGTCACGGCCGTCATCGGGGCTGACATCATCGTCGATGGCCGCAAAGGCTCGGCGACCTGGCAGCAGGGCTACCTGGGGATGGGTGTGGGGACGCGCGAGCTGGTCCCCTTCGCCAAGATCCAGCACCTCGAGGTCACGATCGAAGGAGCCGAGCGCGACCGCTGGCAGGAGGAGACCGACACCCTGCGTCAGTTCGCGCTGGTGCTCGTGAAGAAATCGGGCAAGCGTCTCACCCTCGCCCAGGTACCGGTCCCTGCAGACGACCAGACGGATGGTATGGACCGGACACTCGCGGTCGGGAACGCGATCGCGCGCGTCACCGGCGCGCAGCTGGTCCTGCCCGAGGGTTGGGAGCTCGTGGAGCTGAGCGAGGAGGAAGCAGCGAAAGGCGTCAGGGATGGATGAGGCAGTAGCGGCTCTGTTCGGGGCAAAGACGATCGCGGTCGTGGGGCTGGATACCCGCAACTCTCGCCCCGCCTACGAAGTGGCCGAGTACCTCCAGAGCGTGGGTTACCGGATTGTGCCCGTCCCCGTACAACGCCCGGCCGAGGAGGTCCTAGGCGAGCGCGCCTATCCCTCCCTGCGCGATATTCCCGAGCACATCGACCTGGTCGACGTGTTCGTGCGCTCGGAGCACACGGATGCGATCGTCGACGACGCGATCGCCATCGGCGCGGGGGCGGTCTGGCTACAGATCGGCGTCAGGAACGACGCCGCCATCGAGCGCGCCCGCGCTGCGGGGCTCGCCGCCACCCAGGATCGCTGCACGAAGATCGAGCACGGCCGGCACACCGCTGGACCTGCCAGCCGCTAGGCTTCCGCGTCTTCCTGGCCCGCAAGAGCGCGCAAGTAGTCCTGGATCTCGTCGTAGACACGCCAGAGCTCACGGTCCTTGGCGAGGGGGTGGGTCGGGGGCGCGATTCGTACCCCGGGGAACGCGTCGATGACCTCCTGGTGGTCGTCGATCACGTAGTCGGGGGTGAAGGGGATGCCGAGCTCTTCGAGCCGCTCATGGTGCCGGTACAGGGGCTTCCAGAAGCAATCGAGGATGTGGTCCTGCAGCTCGAAGCGGCGCACGATCTCCCAGCGCGGGCCGTGGCCGCTCCAGAGGTAGACCTCGTGCCCCTCCTCGCGCAGGCGCGCGAAGACCTCGATGACGCCCGGTCGCAGGCGCACGTCCCACGTAATGATGGTGTCGTCGACGTCGAAGAAGATGCGCATCGCCTCTATTTTGACGGCGCCGGCGGTTGGGCGCTGGCGGGACGATTGCCGCCTGCGCAGATTCGTTGGCGGGGCGCCTTCGAGGGCGCCTGCTGCGGTGCCTTCGCGACCATCGCCGCCGGCCCGGGTCTGCTGCAGCGGTCCGGGAGTGACGGGGTGAGCCCTACTCGGCCGCCGCGAGGCGCTTCGAAGCCTCGAAGATGTCGGTGAGGATCTCGACTCGGATCGCGCCTTCGGCAAACACCGGACGGTACTGCTTTTCGATGACGTAGGGGAGGAAGCGCAGGTTCACGAGCTTCGCCCCCCAGAACGTCGCCTCGAGGAGGTAGCCCTGCGTGTGCTCCTCGAAGCTGACCTGGTCGAAGATGAAGTTGCCCAGAGCGTAGGCGATGAACGCCTCTTGGCTCGGCTCGATCGCTTGGACGTGGTGCGCCTGGTTGCCGACGACCAAGGCAGCCCCGGCGTCAACTGCCGCTCGAAGGGCTTTGATGCTGCGCGGGCTGGGATTGTGGTTGATCTCCTCCCTGCCCGATTGCACCTGCACGATCACGACGTCGACCGCGGTTGCGAGGTTGCGAATGCGCTCCTCGAAGCGATCGAGGCTGAGCTCCTCGGCCGGGCGGAAGAAGGCCGGTTCGCCGCTGGCCAGCTCGTCGCTGTAGTCGTCGTCCAGCGGGGCGGTGCCGGGGCGATCCTCGCCGGCTTCGAGTTCGTAGGCGGCAACGTCGTCGAAGCCGAGGATCCCGAACGTGATGGCGCCGACGGTCAGGATTGCCGGGGCGAGCGCCTCCTCGAGATCGCGCCCCCCGCCGACCACCGCGATCCCGGCCTCGCGCAGGAGGGCGATGGTGCGGAGCATCGCCTGGGCGCCGCACTGCGCCGTACCGCAGTCAAAGACGTGATTCGTGGCGACGGTCACTTCGTCGAAGCCAGCTAGGGTGAGCGCCTCGATGACTTCGGGCGGGGAGCTGAGGTTCGTGTGTTGCGAGCAACCCAGGACGGGGGCGAGATCCTGAATGCTGCCGTCGACCGAGCCGAGCGCGAGGTCGGCGCTGGCGAGGTACTCGCCGACGGGCCCGCGGAGGGCTGCGCCCCAATCCCCGGTCGCCTGGATCGCGGCGAGGGAGCAGCGCGACTGGAGGATGTCGCCGGTCGCAACGACGGTGATCGGGTCCGGGAGCTGGGCCGAGTGCTCCGCGACGAGCGCCTCCGCCGTTGCCCGTCCCTCCGCGGTGAAGGGCACGATCGTGAGCGAGTCGGTGAACGGCCAGCGGGCCGGGGAGCCGCGCCCGCGCACGAGGTCGGCGCCATCGACGGCGATGGCCATCACCGTGGGTCCGACTTCGTCCAGCGGTAGGAAGGCGAACGCCCCCGAGTCCAGGGTGAGCGCGGCGCGCAGCTCCGCATACGAGTCGAAGGTCTCGGCGGGGGTGGCTCCGGCAGTGAAACTCGCCACCAGGGCGAGGTCCTGCGCGGGGCCGCCCGCAAAGAAGCGCACCGGTCCAGGTACCCCTCCCACGTCTTTCCAGTCGCTGATCTCGCCGTGCATGAGGGCGCTGAGCTGCTCCGAGGTGAGGGCATCGACCCCGGTGCCGATCGCGGCCACGGGCAGGAAGTAGCGGCGAACGATGCGGTAGACCTCGCCTTGAACGAACGCGAGGTCGAGGCCCTCCGCTGCCGGAACGAGACCGGCGCTGGACAGCCCCGGCGGGAGTTCGCCGGAGTAGCTGATCGCAGATGGCGTCTCGGTGGCTGTCGGCGAAGCGGCGCTCGCGGGTGTGGTTGTGGCGCTCGGCGCCGGGCTCGGATCACTGACGGCGAGCGGGCCTTCGCCGTTGTCCGATCCGACGGCGCTGAGAAGAACGACGGCCAGGGCGCCGAGGCTGGCCGCCAGCACGACCAACGAAGCAAGAAAGGCCGGGAACCAAAGACGTCGGCCGGCGAGGATCGAATCGCGCACGAGGTCGATGTGAGCGCACTTCCAGCAGGCGGTCAATCGGTCAACGTCCTGTGCCGGGCGCTTGCTCGGGCTGCACGCCAAAGAGCCGGCCCCGAGGGGCCGGCTCTTTCGAAAGTCGGGGAGGAGTGGCGGGAGCGGCTACTGGAGAAGCGAGAGCGCGGCCTGCGGCGCTGCGTTCGCCTGCGCCAGGACCGAGAGACCGGCCTGCTGCAGGATCTGATTGCTCACCATCTGGCTGGAGAGCTCGGCCACGTCGGCGTCGCGAATGCGACTCTCGGCGGCGCTGAGGTTCTCGACGGTAACGCCGAGACTGCGCACGACGCTCTCGAGGCGGTTCTGCGTCGCCCCGAGCTCGCCACGCTGCGCGTTCACGTCTTCGACTGCACCGTCGATCTCATCCAGGAGCGTCTCCGCGAGTGTGATCGTGGCGACGCTCTGGTCATCGGCGATCAATGCGTTCAGATTCGATGCATCACCGAGCTGGGCGGTCTGCATGTCGTTGAAGCTGATCGTGAGGTTGTCGCCGTTGTTGGCACCAACCTGAAGCTGGGCCGCGCCCGAGCCCGTCACGACGACGGTGTCGTTGGCGACGGCGGTCAGGTCGGTGATCGTGTTGGCGATCGTCTTGACCGCTGGGCCGGCCTGGAGCGTGATGCTCACGCCGAGGTTCGAGAAGTTCAGGACCTTCGATTCGTTGGCGGCAAAGTCGGTGAGACCGGTGAGGGTCTGAGCCGAGCCGTCGGCGCCGGTTAGGGTGAGGCTGCCCGTACCACCAGAGCTGATCGTGTAGGTCTGCGCCGCA
>CAUYXJ010000132.1:0-5080 GCA_963577065.1 Dehalococcoidia bacterium
GATTGGGGGAAGATCGGCCGACTCGGCGGGGAGGAGTTCGGCGTGCTCTTCCACGGTGAGCGCGCTGCCGCGGAGCGCCTACTCGAGCGCGTCGTGACCGCTGTCGCCGAGAATCCGATCGAAGTGACGCCCGGTGTCGTCTGCACGCTCACGGTCAGCGCAGGTCTTGCCATCGCGGCAGAGCCGGGGGTTGCGGTCGACGCTATCCAGGATCTGTACGCGCTCGCCGACGCCGGCCTCTACCGCGCCAAGCGCGGCGGCCGTAATCGCCTCGTCGTCTGCGAAGGGGCCGCGGCTTAGCGGGTCAGTTGGAGCGGCGCGCGCCGGCCGCCGATCCCCGCGTTCATCGTTCGTCTATCGGCTGGTCCCCAGACCGTTACCGCGTTCACCGAAACGCCCCTCGGGCGCACTCGCACTGCCGCAGATGCTCACCCTGGGACCCGCCAAAGAACGGCACGCCTTCGGGCGCGTGGTGGGTTGGGGAACGCGGATCCGTCATCGCGGAGCCGCCACCTCACGGGGGAGCAGTCCAATGACATTCAAGCTTGCTACGAGCGTCCTCGTCATCGGTGTGTTTCTCGCGGGAGCGAGCTTCAGCACAATGGCGATCTTCACCGACTCGGACAGCATCGATGCGAACAGCTTCACCGCCGGCACGGTCGATCTCACGACGAACCCGACGACGCAGTTGGTGCTCGATCCAGACATGGCCCCCGGCGATGAAGTCACCAATCCCGTGACTGTCACGAACGCAGGCACGCTCGACCTGCGCTATGCCATCACGAGCACGACGACTGAAGACACCTTCGCTGCCGTCCTCCAGCTCACGATCAAGACCGGAGTCACGGCCTGCACCAATGGCGGCTTCGACACGGACGGCACGGTGATTTACGGCCCGGCTTTGGTCGGGACCATCGCGGGAACGGACATCATCGGCGAGCCGGCGCAGGGAGCCCAGTCGGACGAGCGCACGCTGGTCTCGCTTGCGAACGAGGTGCTCTGCTTCAACGTCGAGCTCCCGATCGGCACGGGCAACTCGTCCCAGGGCGATAGCACCACCGCGACGCTCGTCTTCGCTTCCGAGCAGACGATCAACAACTAGGTCTCGGGTTGGCCGGCGAGCGCTGCTCAGGGTCGGCGCTCGTGGTCCATCCATAGTCCAGGGGGGAGCGCATGAGGCGACTCACGAGCGGGCGGGGCCGAGCGGCCGCGCGCCGTGCACTTCGCCTCCTCGCGCCCGCCATCCTCATCCTCCTCGGGGTGGCGATGGCGCTCGTCGCGGTCCCCAGGCTCCTTGGCTACCCCAGCATGATCGTGGCAGGGGGCAGCATGGGCGAGGCCTACCCGCTCGGCAGTGTCGTCGTCGCGGGCTGGGTCCCGAGCGCCGAGGTCCGTGAGGGTGACGTGGTCGTCACCGTCCCGCGGGATACTCAGGTGCCGGTCCTGCACCGAATCGTGGAGGTCGGGTTCGACGAGACCGGGCGCACGTTGGTGTGGACGAAGGGCGACGCGAACGAGTCGGCCGATGCGGTGCCGCAGCTCCTCCCCGAGCGGGTGTTGAGCCCGAAGTACCACGTCCCCTACCTCGGATTCGGGATCGCCGTCGCGATGACGCCGCCGGGCTGGCTGCTCCTCGTCCTCATTCCGGGCGCAGGCCTGTCCCTGCGCTTCCTCTTCGACATCTGGTCGCGGGGCGAGCGCGCGACCCCGCCAACACCGCGCCCACGCGCCGGCTTTGGCCGTGGTGCCCTCAAGGGTCAGCGCGGTAGCGACTCGCTCCCTCAGCTCGCGGTCTAGCGCTCGATGCGACGGGTACTGCTCGCGCTGCTCATCGCCGTCGGGCTCGGCGGGGCGGCTGCGGGCGTCGCCTCGGCGCTGATGGGCGACACCGACACCGTTCCCGCCAACACCCTCAGCGCCGACACCCTCGACCCGCCGATGGGGCTGAACGCGCTGGGCGGGAACACCGTCTCCCTCTCCTGGACGGCTACGGTCGACACCTACGCGGCGGGCTATCGCATCCTCCGTGCCACAGTCAGCGGGGGGCCCTACAGCCAGATCGCGCAGATCACCCCGCGGACCAACACGATGTACGTCGACGACCCCGGGGCCGGCACCTTCTACTACGTCGTGCGGAGCTACTACCAGAACTGGGAGAGCCTCGACTCCGGCGAGGACTCGGCGACCGTCTCCTGCACCGCCGGCAGTACCGGCTTCCTCAGCCCCACAGCTGAGGCAGCTGATACCGGTGGCGATGGTGACGGCTTCGAGCTGAATCCCACCAACGCCTTCGCCGACGACACGGCCTTCGCCTCGAACATCAACGGCGCGGGCGACCGCCATCGCTACCACGATTACGGCCTAGCCGTGCCGGCCGCCTGTTCGGTTGCTGGGATCGAAGTGCGGCTGGACTGGTGGCTCGACGGCGATGATGGCCTCAACTACCTGTTCGTCGAGCTCTCCTGGGACGGCGGCGCTTCCTGGGTCGTGGGGAAGCGAGATACCACCGAGACCACCACTGAGCACACGGCCACGCTTGGCGGAGCCGCCGACGACTGGGGCCGCACCTGGTCTCCGAGCGAGTTCAGCGACGCGAATTTCCGCGTCCTCGTTACGGCCCGATGCGGGGGGAGCGAACCCATCTGCGGTGGCCGCGACTACTTCCTCGACTGGGTGCCGGTGAGCGTCACGTACGACTAGTTGGAGGCCCGTGCTTGGTGCCGGTTTTCGGGTGCGCTCAGCGGGTTAGCTGGAGCTGGGTGAGCTGGGCGATCGCGAGGAAGGCGGCCTGGAGGGCGGCATCGTCGGGCCCCTTGAAGAAGGCGCCGCCCGTGCGGTCGGCGATGTCCTGCATGAGCGCGTCGTCCGACTGGTTCCCGTACCCGATCGTGTAGACGGTGACGCCGTTGGCGGCCGCGTAGTCGGCCTGCGCCAAGGCCCGCGTTCGGGCGATGGAGGTGCTGTAGGCGGTGCTCGCGCAGGTGGGCGTGTAATCCGTGGGTGTGCAGTAGGTGTTCGCGACCCCATCCGAGAGCAACACGACGACCAGACTGGCGTTCGCGCGCCCGTTGTCGATCAGCTCCTGGGTGCCCAGATAGAAGCCGTGCGCGATGTTCGTGCGCCCGTCGTCTCCGCCACTGCTCGTGGGGTCGGGCGCCGCCCCGATCGAGACTGCGAGGGCGCTCAGATTTCCGGTCAGGCCCGTGTCCTCTACGGCCCGGGTCGAGAAGTGCACGAAGCCGATCCGGTCATAGCCGGGATCGAACTCGCCGACGAAGACCTGGGCCCCGTTCTTGACCTCCTCCCAGGGATGGTAGGGGCCGGGGCCGGCGGTCTGGCAGGAGCTGCCGCGAAGATATCTCCCCGCTGCGTGCCCGGTGGCGGGGTAGGTGAGGCCGTTCTTGGGGTTGGGCACCGCGCGAATCACGTCCACCGTGCCCGGTTCCGTCAGACCCACGATCTGCAGCCACTCCGTCGACGAGTTCGACTCGAGGCGGAACACCTGCCCGATGTAGAGATACTCGTCGAGCTGGGCCAGCGGGTTGTTCTTCGTGACGGAGAAGCTGGTCTGAGTCGCGTTGATGGGGGAGGTCAGCTTCGTCTGGCTGACGTAAGAGCCATTGGGCCCGTGGCTGTCCCAGCACATCGAGCCGGAGCGATCGATCACCAGGAGGGCGTCGACGACCGCCGCCTCGGCTTCCGCTTGGGCAGTCACATGCCAGTGGTCGACGCCGAAGAAGCGGGCGAACCAAGTCGGGATGTCGGCCTCGCCGGCCGTGGCCACGGCTTTGTTCCCAGGTGGAAAGGTCACGCTGAACTGCACGTTCTGGCCTTGGGCCTGGATGAAGCCGCTGTTGTCGACCCAATAGCTGTTCGCCTGCGAGAGGGCGTCCCCCGAATCGGGCATGCTCTGTGCTCCCGCGAGCGCGGCGGCGTCGACCGCCGCCTGGATCTGCGTCCGTGCCCACACGTAACGTCCGACATCGACGCTGATCGCGATGAGCCCGAGAAAGACGACGAGCCCACCTGCGAACAGGACGAGGGCCTGGCCCTCTGTTCCTTTCCGGCAGACGCCGGCACGACTGGGACGATTGCGGGTGGGGTACGTTGTCGCCATGGCGGGCTCCGTCGCAAGCGAACGTGACGTTCGCGGAGTGCGGAGCTTCGGCGGCCCGGCTGCCTGGGGAGGCCCGTGGCTTTGCGTGGCCGCAACGAGAGCGGCCGTGCCCTTTCGTGCATCCTTGCCGGTTAGGCCCAGGGGGTCTGTCCGGCTCCTTCAACAGTACGCGGGCCGTTCGGAGGCGAACCAGGGAACAAGCAGTGACGATTCGGTGACAAATCGCGTTCGCCGGCCCCGCCACCCGGGCGCGGAGCGCCACCTCCGCCGACCCTCTCGGAAGCGTGCTGGAATTACTACGCAACAAGCGCACGGGCGAGACGGTTGCCGCTGAGGTCATGCCCGCGGAGTCGGCCTGGGCGCGCACCCGCGGGCTCATGCTTCGCCGCTCCTTGGGCGCGGGCGAAGGTCTCCGGATCGAGCCCTGCGGCTCGATCCACATGATGTTCATGCGCTTCGCCATTGACGCCGTCTTCTACGATCGAGAGGGCCGCGTCACCAAGGTCGCGCATGGCGTCCGCCCCTGGATCGGGCTCGCGTTCGGCGGCCGCGGCGCGCGGGGGGTGGTTGAACTCGCCCAGGGTGCAGCGGCTGCGGTTCAGCCCGGCGATTTCCTCGACTTCGAGGCCGCGGCCTAGATCCCTCCGTTCGCGCGTCAAGCGCCGCAGTCCCGCGCAGAGGGCTTGATTATCTCCCGCTGCACGCCGCTGCCGAGGCGCTCCGCTGTCGCTCGACTGCTCCGCTGCGCTGCGCGCTCGCTGGCTTGTTCGCCGCTGCGCGCCGCTGCGGCGGCACTCCGCCAGGGTTAGCGTGGTGGGAGCAATCGAGCGCGGGAGGGGTGGAGGTGGGGGTCCGGGCCTAGCGAGCGATAAACAAGCCAGCGCGCAAGCGGAGCACCGGGTGGGGCCCCAGGGGGTGGGGCGGGCGCAGCGAGATCGAAACCAGAGCGAGCGCGCAGGCGGA
>CAUYXJ010000133.1:0-4977 GCA_963577065.1 Dehalococcoidia bacterium
AGGCACACCTTCGTCCACATCCGGTCCCATTCCAGCTTGGCGAACTCGGGGGAGATGTAGCGGGTGTGGTCGATGAGGCCGTTCCCCATATCGGGTTCGTCTACGCGCACGATCGGGGTCATAGGGAGCGGGTCTTTGGTGACCATGAAGGAGCTCCTGGTATCGGGCCGACAGCCGTTTCTGGACTCGGCCGATGGTGGCAGCGGGCCGCTCCCACTGTCAACGCGGAACGGCCCTGCGCCGCTGGCCGCTACTCCCCGGTGAAGACGGGATCACGCCGTTCGAGGAAAGCCGTGAATCCCTCGGCCGCGTCTTTCGAGCGCAGGGCGGCACGTTGGTTGGCCCACTCGAGCTCGAGAAATTCACCCATGGGGAGCTCCTGGGCCCGCATCACGAGGCGGCGCGCGTTCGTGTGCGCCATGGGCGGGCCCGCCGCGATCTTGCGGGCGTAGGCCACCGCCTCGTCCACGAGCGTTTCGTCGGGGACGACCCAGTGCACGAGACCGAGCGCGAGCGCCGCGGGTGCCTGCAGAAGGTTCGCGTCATAGAGAATCTGGTAGGCGCGGGCGGCGCCCACGATCCGCGGCAGCCAGTAGGAGACGCCGTAGTCGGGGCCAACGCCGCGCTTCGCGAAGATGGAGCCGATGCGGGCGGACTCGCCCATGAAGCGGATGTCGCAGGAGAGGGCGAGGCCGAAGCCCCCTCCCGCCGCGGGTCCATTGATCGCGCCGATGATAGGGACGTCGCACCGCGCGAAGGCGAGCACGGTGTCCACCGCCGCGCCTCGACGGTCCATGCGCGAGTAGCGAGCGGGGGGTGCGCCGCCCCCCTGCGAAGGGTTGGTCTCCGCGGTGATGTTGGCGCCGGCGCAGAACGCTCGCCCCGCGCCGGTCAGGACCAAGGCGCGTACGTCGTCATCGGTGGAGGCGCGATCGAGTGCGGCGAGCAGGCCCGCGCTCAGCTCGCCGTTCATGCTGTTCATCGCCTCGGGTCGATTGAGCGTGACCAGCAGGACGCCGGCATCGTCGAGGGTGGTGAGAACGGCTTCGTCGGTCATCGGAACCTCGTCCTGGAACTATCTTCGGAGCGTAGCGTAGCGGGAGTAGCGCGCTCGGGGCTCCCCGCTCGCGCCGCCGTCCTCTAGGATGCGGCAGCCACACCGCACGCAGGAGAAAACGCATGCCAACCGTAGGGGTCGTCGCCAAGTTCACCGTTCAGGCCGGCAAGGCCGACGAGTTCGCCAAGGTCGCCAACGAATGGCTGGTGACACCGAGCCAGTCCGAAGCCGGCTGCATCAGCTACGAACTCTGGCAGGACAACGAGGACCCCACGCTCTTCGCGATGGTCGAGGAGTGGGAGAGCAACGAAGCCCTCGACGCCCACCTCGCGGGCTCACGCACCCGCACCGGCGGCCCAAACATGGGCGACTACATGGCAGGCCCGCCCGACATGCGCCGCTTCAGCAAGACCCGCTAGCGAGCGCCGAGCTCGATCCCGCCGCCCCCGTATTAGCTTGCCCGCATGGGCTTGATCACCTCTTCCGCGAAGCGCAGGACCGGCTCGGTCGAGGTGACGTGACCAAAGTCGCAGGTGAAGTGCCTGACGCCGAGCTCGCGGTAATGCTCGAGGACCTCGAGCCACTCCTCTGACTCCTGGCTGGTGTTCGGGAGCCCCACTTCGCGGGTCACGCTGATGGTGATATCGGCGGGATCACGGCCCGCCTCCTCGGCCGACTTGCGCATCACGTCACGCTTCCGCGTCCACGCCTCCTCGTCGGACATGAAGGTATTCCAGCCGTCCGCCAAGCGGCCGATCATGGGCAGCGTGAGCTGCTCCCCCTGGCCGCCGACCATGATCGGTGGCGCCGGATCGGGCTTCGGTGGGGCCTTTGCGTCCTTGATGCTGAAGTAGCGGCCTTCGAAGCTGGGCGAATCCTCGCTCCACATCAGCTTGCAGATCTTGATGGTCTCTTCGAGCTGGCGGATGCGGGTCGCGGTCGAGGGGAATTCATAGCCATAGCGCTCGAACTCCTCGCCCCGCCAGCCCGCGCCGATCCCGAGGATGAAGCGGCCCTGGGAAAGGGTCTGCAAGGTGGCCGCCATCTTTGCGGTGAGCGCGGGGTTTCGGTACCCCTGCCCGAGGACGTGGTGGCAGAGCTTCACCGTCGGGAACTTCGCCGCCAGCCAGGTCATGGTCGTCCACGACTCGAGGAACGGATCGCTTTCACGCTCGAAGCCGTAGAAGTGGTCCGCCAGCCAGACGCAATCGAAGTGCTCGAAGGCGGTCGGGAGGATGTTCCGCTCCTGGTACATCACGATCGGCTCGTGATCGCTCTCCGGTGGTCCGATGACTGGGGCTATCCAGCCGAAGGTGAGGTCGTCAGCCACGTCCTATCTCCCTCGCCCCGTTCCGGGGCATTCCGTAAGTCTCAAGCGCGGTGGCCGCGTGCCGGCCGGCCGCGCGAGGCAGCGGGGCGCAGGATACACGGGCGATCCTGGAGCGGCCTTCCCCGCCCCTTCGCGGCTGGGCGCCAGCGCCCGAGCCTATAAGGTTGCGCGGTACCCGGCCGAGCCGGGCCGAACGCCGCCAGGAGGACCACATGCGCGCACTCGTCTATCGCGGTCACAAGCGCATTGACATCGAACAGGTTCCGGATGCGGAGCTCCCGGGCCCCGATGGTGCCCTCGTGCGCACGACGCGATTCGCTATCTGCGGCTCCGATCTCCACGGCTACCACGGACCCGTGAACGAAGAGCGTATCGGCCGCCCGATGGGGCATGAGTGCATCGGCGAGGTCGTCTCGGTCGGGAACGAGGTCAAGCACTTCCGGCCCGGTGATCAGGTGGTCGTCTCGGCGGTCGTTGGCTGTGGCCGCTGCGAGGCCTGTCAGAGCCTCCTCACGGCGCGCTGCCCGAATCAGGAGGCGCGCGTGATCGGTGGCCCCGGTCTCGACGCCGGCCAAGCCGAAGCGATCGGCGTGCCCGCCGCCGACAGCTCCCTGCTCGCCATTCCCGACGGCGTGAGCGAGGAGCAGGCCGTGCTCCTCGCCGATATTCTGCCCACCGGCTACAAGGGTTCCCGCGGCGCGGAGATCAAGCCCGGCAGTACCGTCGCGGTCGTCGGGGCCGGGCCGGTGGGGCAGATAGCGCTCGAAACGGCGTTCCTCTTCGGCCCCTCGATCGACCAGGTTGGGTACCGCCTCGAGGAGGCGGCACGGCTCGGCGCCATCCCCATCGGCGCCAGCGCCGTCGATCCCGTGGAGGCGCTGCGGGACCAGACCGGTGGCCGCGGCGCCCAGCACGTCGTGGAAGCGGCCGGCCCCGACGCCACCGTCAGGATCGCCTTCGGCGTCCTTGCCCACGGCGGCGTCCTCTCCCAGGTGGGGGCGAGCACGAACTCAGCCTTCTCCGTGGACATGATGAAGCTCTTCGGCAGGGACCTGACCTTCAAGATCGGTTTGGTCTCGCCGCAGTTCGCCTGGCCGGAGCTCGTGCCGCTCCTCCAGGAAGGGAAGCTCCACCCCGAGCGCGTCTTCACGCACCACCTGCCCATGTCGGACGGTCCTCGCGGCTACGAGATCTTCGATGAGCGGATCGACGGCGTGATCAAGGTGCTCCTGGACCCCACGCGCTGAGCGCGCATCCGCGTTAGCGGGCCGCCAGCCAGGGCCGCGGCGCGCCACGACGGCGACCGCCGGGCGGTACCATCTCCGGCCGCAGCCGCGCCATTACGGGCTCAAAGCTGAACCAGAGGCCCAACGTGAGGGTCCAAGCTACGAGGCCGCCGACCCAGGCTGCCAGCAGGAGCTGCAGCGTTGCGCGATGGTCGGGGCCGGTCTCAACGCGGAAGTAAAGCTCCTCTGCGCTGAAGATTCCGAACTGCGAAATCGCGATGGTCGCCAGCGGTACCACGGACATCCGGAGGAGCCCGATCACGAGGGCGCAAACGGCGGCGAGCCTCAGGTACGAGTGCCCTGAGAACACCCACAGCAGTGCTAGCAGGTTGATCGACCCCGGCAGCAGGAACAGCAGCGCGGTCCGCCAGAAGTCGTAGTAGACGAAGCAGCGCTTCGCCACTCCGCCCAGGTGGCAGAGCTCCCCCGGTGGCAGTCCGAGCTCGGCCGGATCGTGCTCACCCCCGAACTGGTAGAGCAGGAAGGCGCTGAGCGGAAGGGTCACGATCGGCGCGACCGTGATCCAGAGGAAGGGAGATTGCACCTGCGCCCAGCGGAGCGCACGGCCCAGGCTCACGCCCGGTGGCCCCTGGGGCGGGCATTCGCCGCTGCCCGGGTCGGCGTCCTACCCGAGCGCATCGAAGGGCGCGTGCTCGATGTGCGTCTCGTCAAGGTCGGCGAGGAGGGGCCGAAAGTCGTGATTCTGGTGCGGGAGCGCCAGCACCGCCTCGCCGTCGGATTCGCTCCAGGGATCGAGGTGGGCAGGCGCGTGATCGCCGAGGTTGAGCTGGTGCCAGCGTTCGGCCGCGCGATCGAAGACATGCGTGCGCCCGAAGGCGAAGAGCGCGGGATCGTGGGGGGCGGGTACGGCCCTGCGGACGTCCTCGTGGCCGTACCAGGTGCTCTCGCTGCTGCTGGGCGGGGCGGGAAGCGGGTCGATACTCGTGCCATCGGCGCTCACTAGGCTGTAGCCAACCTGCCCGCCAATGCGGGTTTGGACGACGAGCGCCGAAGAGTCCGCCAGCCAGCGGGCTCCCCCGAGTTCGTCACCGTAGTTGAGCCGCGCCGAGCGAATGCGGAAGCGGGGCCGGCCGGTCGCCCCATCGACCACCAGGACCGTGCTCGTGGGCTCGAAGCGCCGCTCCCCCCCTACGGTCGTGTAGAGCACCAGTTCGCCCGCGGCGAGGGAGCCATCGGGCGAGAGGAACACGCGATCGACGGGAATGCGGGTGATGCTCAGGAGCTTGCCGTCCCAGCCGACTCGGGAGACGAAGGTGGTAAAGATGCCGTAGCCGAGGGGCCGT
>CAUYXJ010000134.1:0-4842 GCA_963577065.1 Dehalococcoidia bacterium
CCCCTCGGCGACGGACCAGAGCCGGCAACGCTTCTGCTGGAGGCGTCGGCGGAGGGCCGGGCAGGCGCTCGCACTGCCGCCGCCGCCGCCGCCGCCGAGGCCGCGGTAGTCGTGCTCACGCCGCCCACCGCCCGTGCGGACCTGTTTGCGGCGCTTGCCGCTGGGGCCTCCGATTGGCTCACGCTCCCAGTCACACCCCAGCAAGTGGTCGCCGCCCTGACGCGATCGCTGAGGCAGTACACGAGCAGGCGCGAGTGGGACCCGGCGACCGCGTTCCCGATCGCCAGCGCGCTGCCCGAGGGGCCGGTGCTCGTGTTCGAGCGAGGAGGCGATCTGGAGCCGTTCGAGCTCTCGTGGCTGCTGCGCCGCTTCGCCCGTGGCTACGACGAACTCGTCCTGTTCGAGGGCCACGTCCACCTGATCCCCCGCGCGGCCGCGGCGCATCTTCCTGCGATCCGCGAGCGTTTCGCGCAGATGCTGGGCGACCGCTGCGGCGTGGTGTTGTCCGTAAACGCCCCCCGGCAACGCCTGGATGCGGCCGCCTAAGCCCCGAAATCGGGCCTTCCCCTGAGTGTGGCTCGGGGCCCAGGCGCCCCATGCTCGCAGGACGAGTGCGGGAGGATTAGGTGTGCGCCATTCGCGTCGACGCCGCCGCAGAGATGCTCCGCGCAGAAGCAAGTGGGCGCGTGGGCACGGATCAAGCCCTGCGCGCGATCTCCCAGGCCTTTGCGCTGGCCGATGCCGGGGTGCTCGCGCGCATCCTTTGTGACGCGCGCGCGATCGAACGAGGGCCGCATCTGGGAACCATCGGCGCCGCGCTGAGCACGCGCTGCCGGCGCGGACTGCGCGTCGCCCTGCTGGTGCGAAGCGAACAGCGGTCTTCGGCCGAACGGCTGATCCGCCTCGCGGGCGCTCCCCTGGGGCTGCGCGCGTTCGAATCGATGGCCGGAGCCTCGGCCTGGCTCGCCCCTCAGACCGCGGGCTATGCGAGCCCCGAGCGGCGCCACCTCGAAGGCCTGGCGGAGCCACGGGAAAGCGATCCCGCGGCGGCCCTCGCCCCCAGCCGCAGAGCTGAGCCGGCGGCTTAAGCGACCCTCCGCGCCGATCGCCGCTACGATCAGCGGCGTGAGCGAAGCACCTCGCCGGCGCCCTGTCACGGACGAACCGGAGGGCGCCGGAGGGCGACCCGGCTGCCTGAAGATCGCGGCTTTGCTGGGCATCGTGATCGGAATTCCCATCGGCGTCTTCGGGTTGCCGCTCGCGCTCAACTCCATCTTCGACGAGCCCACGATTGCGGTTGATGACCGCTACCTCGAAGAGGGCCTGCGGATCGAGGTTGTCTCCGTAGAGACCGTGGCCGGTCCCCCGCGCGGGGTCCTGGTCACGATCGCTGTGCTCGCCGAGGAGCCCTGGGCACCATCGCTCGAGGACTTCGAACTCGAGCTCGTCGAACCGGATGAGCGCATCGCGGCTGGGTCGGCGAACCCCAGGCTCACGCAGATCGCGGAACGTGAAGAGACGACTATCACCCTGCGCTTCTCCGTGAGTCGGGCCGGGAGCATCTCCCCCGAGGCCCTCCACGTCGCCGATCCCAAGGTCCGTTTCGAGCTGCCGGAGCCCCTCCCCTGAAGACGCTGCCGCACTACCTGCGGCCAGGCCTGCGCGTGGTCTTCATCGGCTACAACCCCGCCATCTACTCCGTCGAGGCGGGGCACTACTACGCGCGCAGCGGCAACGCCTTCTGGCGCCACCTGAACGCGAGCGGCCTCGTCGCTCGCGCGGTCGGGCCGGAAGACGACGGCGCCCTGATCGACGAAGCCGGGATCGGATTCGTCGACCTCTGCGCGCGGCCGACGGTGCGCGCCGACGAACTCACGACGGCGGAGGTTGCCACGGGATCACGGCTGCTGCTGCGCGAGCTCGAGGCGAATCAGCCCCGCTTCGCCGTCTTCAGCGGCCGTGGGATCTACACCCACTTCGGGCACCACGCGCTGGGCTTGGCCCGCGGCGCGCTGACACGCCGCCCGAACGGCGCTCAGGGCGAGCGAATCGGGGCCACTGTTCCCTACGTCGTGCCCAGCTCGAGCGGGCTCGCCAGTCGCTGGCACAAGGAACGCCTCGCGCTGCTTCAGGAGCTCGCGACGCTCCTCCGAGCGCCGCCAGGGATCGTGCGGCCGTAGGATCCCAGGATGCGGGCAGCGAGCTTAGAGCGCCCTGCCCCAGTCGAGAGCGGTCCGCTGGTGGTGCGTACCTGTGCGGACCCACTGCCGGGACCGGGGGAGCTTCTCCTGCGAGTAGGCGCGTGCGCGGTCTGCCGGACGGATCTCCAACTCTGCGAAGGTGATCTCGAGGCGCGCCAGCTGCCGATCGTGCCCGGCCACCAGATCGTGGGCACCGTCGAAGCCCTCGGCTCCGCCGCTGCCGGCTGGGAGGTCGGCGATCGCGCCGGCATCGGTTGGCTTGCGGGCGCCTGCGGCCGCTGCGAGCGCTGTTCGGCGGCACACGAGAATCTCTGCGAGGAAGCGCAATTCACCGGCTGGGACCGAGACGGCGGCTATGCGGAGCTCGCCACCGTGAGCGCCGACTTCGCGCTGCCGCTGCCGGAAAGCTTCGCCGACGTCGCCGCCGCACCGCTGCTCTGCGGCGGGATCATCGGCTATCGCGCGCTCCGTCTCAGCGGCATCGAGCCCGGCGGACGCTTGGGCCTCTACGGATTCGGGGCTTCGGCGCGCCTCACGATCCAAGTCGCGCGGCATTGGGGCTGCGAGGTGTTCGTCGCCACGCGCTCCGCCCGCGACCAGGAGCGCGCTCGCCGTCTCGGGGCGGTGTGGGCCGGCGGCACCACTGAGAAGCCGCCCGCACCGCTCGATGCCGCCATCACCTTCGCACCAGTCGGCGAGGTCGTCGTCGCCGCCCTCGAGGCCGTCGATCGCGGTGGCACCGTAGCCGTCAACGCCATCCATCTCGATCGGGTGCCGCAGTTTCGCTACGAGCTGCTGTGGTGGGAGCGCAGTATCCGCAGCGTGGCGAACTTCACGCGGCAGGATGCGCGCGAGTTCCTGGCGCTGGCCGCCGAGATCCCCGTGGAGACGGAGAGCGACGTCTACGGCCTCAAAGACGCGAATCGAGCACTCGCCGATCTCGCCGCCGGAAAGGTGAACGGCGCGGCGGTCCTGCGGATCAGCTAGGGCGCGGAGCCACGGCCTCGTCTGCGCTGCAGCGGGGGCAGGCCTGGGGACTGATCCGGCCGGTCGCCACGTCCACCACCCACTCGCGGTCGTGCCTGCAGTTCTGGAACTCGACCTCGACTTCAGCCGCTGGCGGCGGTCCCCTGATACCGGCCGCACCTCGGGAATTCGTTCGATCGCGACCATTCGGTCCTCTCGCTCGCCGGCAGGGCGGTCCTTGGGTGTCATCACTCTAGATCCCAGCGAAGCACGGCCGGTATCGGGGGACCGCCCAACAGACGGTCGCTCGGAACCTCCGACACCGAGTTCGCTAGAATCCCTGCCTCGCACACGAATTCACCCAAGGAGCAGCGCATGGCCTCAGAACCCCCCGCAGACATGCATGAATTCAACCGCAAGATCATCGAGGAGTTCCGCGCGAACGGCGGCAAAGTCACCGGGGACTTCGCGGGTGCGCCGCTGCTGCTCCTAACGACTACCGGCGCGAAGACGGGCGCTTCGCGCACGACGCCGCTGGTTTACACCCAGGACGGCGACAACATCGTCATCATCGCCTCGTACGGGGGCGCGCCCAAGCACCCGGCCTGGTTCCTCAACCTGCGCGCCAATCCCGACATCACGATCGAGGTCGGTGAGGAGAAGTTCGCCGCCCGCGCTTCCGTTCCCGAAGGGGAGGAGCGCAAGCGCCTCTTCGACCAGCAGGCGGCCAAGATGCCCGGCTTCGCTGACTATCAGAAGAAGACGACGCGCGAGATTCCGGCGGTCGTGATCGAACGCGTGCCATAGCGTCAATCTCAAGCCGCCGACCACAGCCCGGCCCCGCTACCACGAAGGGGTCCGCCTTGCCCCAGCCCCTCGTCCTCACCGAACTCGACGAGTGGCCGCGTCACCGGACGATCGAGACCTTCAATTCGGTGGGCACCGGCAGTCCGGAATAGAGCGATGGCTACTGGCTCTGCTTCGGCGATCCGGCGGGTGAGGTCAATCGCATCACGGCGATCCGGCTCAACCACAACACGGACGTGATGGACACCCACGCGATCGTCAGCCTCGATGACGGCAAGCAGGACAACCTTCGCGCGAGCCGTCGCCTGCGGCCAGGCATCGATGAGCTCGGGGCCGTGATCATGACCGAGTACGAAGGCGTCAAGGGGCCGTAGTCGAGATTCGCCCGCTTCGGCGCTTAGGCCAGCGCGTCCGCCAAGAGCTCGACGGCGTGCCGGGGCCGGCGACTCGTGAAGTGCCCGATCTGTTGCCGGCAGGAAACGCCGGTGATGACGATCGTGGTGGCGGCGTCAGCGGCCTCGACCGCGGGGAAGAGGCGGTACGCGCCCATCTCTCGCGAAATCTCGTAGTGCTCGGCTTCGAAGCCGAACGAGCCGGCCATGCCGCAGCAACCGGAATCGATCAGGCGGGGCTCGTAGCCGGGGACGAGGTCGAGCGCCTTGATCGTCGCTTGCGCGCCCACGATCGCCTTCTGGTGACAGTGCTCGTGCACGAGCACTGCGCCGGCTGCGTCAGCGCGGAACACGCCCTCGAGGGCGCCGTCCTCAGCAGCGAGGCGCACGAGGAGTTCGTCCAGGAGCAACGCCTGCTCGGCGACAACCGCGACCGCTTCGCCCGCCAGGAGATCGCGATACTCGTCCCGCAGCGT
>CAUYXJ010000135.1:0-4796 GCA_963577065.1 Dehalococcoidia bacterium
GCCGGCCGGGAGGAGTGTGTCGACGTCTACCCGGGCATGTGTCTGACCATCCCCGCCGGGACGGAGTTCCAGTTCCGCTCCGGCTCGGCTGAACCCCTCGCCGCGATCGGCGTGACGATGCCGCCGTGGCCGGGGGAGGGCGAAGCCGTCATCGTCGAAGACGGTCCGTGGGAGCCCTCGGTCCCGCCGGGACCTGTCTGAGGCGTTTCCACCTTGGGTCGAAATACGGGATGCGCTGGGGGCCCGTAGAATCACGTGCACCTCATCGGCCGGAGGCCACATGACCACGCAGACTTCGAGCCCCACCACCCTAGACACGCTTCTTGCGGAGCGGGACATTACGCGCATCCTGATGCTGTACGCACGCGGCATCGATCGTATCGATGCCGAGCTCGTGAAGAGCTGCTTCCACCCAGACGCCGTCCTCCGCTACGGCGACGAAACGACCCCCGAGGCGTTCGCCTCGGGCGCCTCCGGCGGCCTGGGCGCGTACTCACTGACGCAGCACCGCATCAGCAACGTGATCGTCGACATCGAGGGCGACTTCGCCTGGTGCGAGTCCTACTGCCTCGCGCGACACCGCAGTCCGGGAGATCCCGACGTGGACTTCCTCTGGGGCGGCCGCTACGTCGATCGCTTCGAACGCCGGAACGGCGAGTGGAAGATCCTGCGACGCACCGTCGTGCACGACTACACGCGCTTCGATCCGGTGGAGAAGACGTGGGAGGGCGCGCCCGCCTTCACCCAAGGGCAGCACTCGACCGACGACATCGTCTTCCAGCGCTAGCCGCCACCGAGTGCGCCTGGTCCTCCTCGACGCGACGTACGAGCTCTTCCGCGCATACTTCGGCGCGCCCCCAAGAACCGCTCCCGGCGGGGCCGAGGTAGGCGCCGTCGCAGGGCTGATTGCGAGCACGCTCGCGCTCCTGCGAGAGCAGGATCCGCTCGCGATCGCCGCCGCGACCGACACGGTCATTCATTCGTTCCGGAACGAGCTCTATGCCGGCTACAAGACCGACAGCAGCGTCCCCGAAGACCTGCTCGCCCAGTTCCCCCTCGCCGAAGACGCGCTCGAGTCCGTGGGCGTCACCGTCTGGCGCATGCGCGAGTTCGAAGCGGACGATGCCATCGCCTCGGGCGCCGCGCGATTCGCAGACGAGGCCGAACAGGTGATTCTCGCCTCGCCCGACAAAGACCTCGCCCAAGCCGTGGTCGGCGATCGGGTCGTCGCGCTCGACCGGCGCAAGGGCGTCCTCATGAACGCAGACGGTGTGCGCGCAAAGTTCGGCGTGGGGCCCGAGTCGATCGCCGATTACCTCGCCCTCATGGGCGACTCCGCGGACGGCTTCCCCGGCCTTCCCGGCTGGGGCGCGAAGTCCGCGTCGACAGTGCTTGCCCGCTACATCCATATCGACGACATCCCGGATGCGCACGGCGACTGGGACGTGAAGGTGCGCGGTCCGGGACGGCTGGCGAAGTCGCTGCGCGAGGGGCGCGAGGAGGCCGCGCTCTTCCACGAGCTCGCCACCCTTCGCCGGGACGCTCCCGTAACCGAGCGCTTGGCGGATCTTGAGTGGCTCGGCGTGCCCCGCGCGCCCTACCTCGCAATCTGCGACGTGCTCGGGCTCGAGGATCTGCGCGAACGCCCGCACCGTTGGCTGGACTGACTGCAGAGCTTCGGAAGGCTGATACCCATTCGACTCGTCGCTAGCGCCACCGCGCTCGGCCTATCACTGGCCCTCGCGATGGTTATCGTCTCGGGTACTGCCTCGGCCCAAGATCCAGACCGCCCCCCACCTGAACCACCGTCCGAGGTGATCTATTGCGTTCGGCCATCGCTCCGCAACGTGACCACCGAGCTGATCGCCCCCGCGAGCTTCGCGGTCGAGCTCGACGAGAGCCTCGGCAAGGCCCGCATTACGATCAGCGAACTGCCCACGAACGCCACGTGCTACGCCGTCTACAAGACTCCCAGCGGTGGCTCGAACCCGATCGCGTTCGCCTGGGACCCGGTGGCTATCGCCGCGCCCGGCGAATTCGTCGACGAGGACGGTTTCTCCGCTGGTCCGGGTGAGTACTGCTACGAGCTCGTGCTCGGGAGTCCTGCAGGCCGGTCGGAGCCTGAGGTTCGGTGCGTCACGGTGCCCCTCACTCTCGCCCCGCCAGAGCCGACACCGATCGTCGTAGTTGGCCCGCCCACGCGGCTCGGCCCTCCCGCAACGGGGAGCGGTCTTGTCGATTCGCGCGATGACCTGGCGCACGAGGGACTCCTCATCACGCTGCTCGCCGTCGCGACCGTCATCGCCGTGGCGGCGACATCGCTCCGAGCCGCCCGGAGGCCCTAGTTGCCGAGCGCCTCGAGGCGCTCCTTCAGCGCAGCGAGGAAACCACCCACTTCGGCACCATCGAGCGCGCGATGGTCGAAGCTGAGCGCGACGTTCATCATCGAGCGGATGGCGATTGCGTCGCCGTCGACCACGACTGGCCGGCGCACGACGCGCTCCATCGTGACGATCGCGATCTCGGGGTAGTTCACGATCGGCTTGGAGGCGATCGAGCCGAACGAGCCGGTGTTGTTCACCGTGAAGGTGCCGCCCTCGATGTCCTCGATGCGCAGCTTGCCGGCGTGGGCGCGCGTCACGAGGTCGTCGATGCGACGAGCGATTCCCGCCACGCTGAGGTCACGGGCGTTACGGACGACGGGGACCACCAGCCCGCGTTCGGTCGCGACCGCGACGCCGAGGTTCACTCTGCGGTAGCGGTGCAGTTCCTCACCGTGCCAACGTGCATTGAGCTTGGGGAAGTCGGTGAGCGTCGCCGCGACGGCCAAGGCGAAGTAGGGCAGATAGGTGAGATCGACCCCGACGAAGCGCTCGCGCTCGCGGCCGCGAAGGGCGACGAGCCCGGTGACATCCGCCTCGACCATCGTCCAGGCCTGGGGCGCCTCCAGGTGTGAGCGCTTCATGTGCTCGGCGATCGTGCGGCGCGTCGCGGAGAGTTCGACGACGTCGAACTCTCCGCCGGCCGTGACCGTCGCCTCTTCCGTTGCCGGCACGATCTCGGGCTCGGAGGGTGGGACCGCGGGCGGCTCGTCCGTGGCGGCTTGGCCGCCCGCGTCGATGACGGCCTGAACGTCCTTCCGCGTCACGCGGCCGCCGCGGCCGCTCCCCGCGATCCGCGCGAGGTCGACCTCGTGCCGCTCGGCGAGGCGCTGTACGACGGGCGAGTAGACGCCGGCGCGAGTTGGCGCCGGGGTGGGCGGGGTCGTCGCGGTCGCTTCCGGACGCCCGGCTGCGGCCGGCGCAGGCTCGGCTTCGGGCATCGGGGTTGCTTCCGCGACGCCGTCGATCGTGCAGAGCGGCGCCTCGACGGGGACCGTCTCGCCCGCGGCGACGAGGATCTCGCCGAGCGTGCCCTCGAACGGTGAGGGCAGCTCGGTCGTGACCTTCTCGGTCTCGACCTCGCAGAGCGACTCATCGAGCGCGACCGAATCGCCGGGCTGCTTGAGCCACTGGAGGACGGTCCCCTCGGTCACGCTTTCGCCGAGCTGGGGCATCGTCACGTTCGCCATGGTCAGCCCCCAGCCCCGTCCCCACCCGCGCGGCAGACGACCCAATGGAAGCGGACCTCCTCGGCACCCTCCCACTGTTGACGGACATCGGACTCGAGCACGCTGAAGCCGGCAGCGCGCAGGAGGCGCTCGTTCTCGGCGGGTGCGAAACCGCTCCAGAACATCGGCCCGGCCCCGAGCCACGACTCCTCGCCGGAGCCCGGATCGTCCCGCGCGCCAAGGCTCGCGACAAACCAACCACCTGAGCGCAGCCAGCGGCGAACCTTCGCGAAGATCGCGGCATGCCCCTCGCGCGGGACGTGAGGGATCGAGTGGAGGGCGACCACCGCATCGAGCGCCCCCTCAGCGAACTCGACGGTTCGCATGTCGGCGTGTTGGAACGCGCCCCCCGGCACGTTCGCGCGGGCAGCGCCAATCATGCCTGCCGCGCCGTCCACCCCCTGGTAGCGGCTGCGCGCCGCGAGCGCCGCCCCGACGGGGAGGCCCGTGCCGCAGCCGAGCTCCACGACCGCCGCTGCCTCAGGCAGCCGCTCGAGCAGTTCCGCGACGTACGCCATCCGTAGCGGCGGCCACACGCCCTCGGCCCACTCCGTCCAGTGCGGCGCGAGTTGGTGATAGCTGGCCGCAACGATCGCGGCGGGATCGCGCGGGACCATGACGGGCATCGCTAGTAGGCCGCCAGGTCGCGGGCGGCGGCCGCGATCTTCGCGCGGTCGGGCATGAAGAAGGCCTCCATCTCGTGGTGGAAGGGCATCGCCGGGATGTCCGGGCCGGCCAGCCGCCGGATGGGGGCGTCGAGGTCCTCGAACGCGTGCTCGGCGATGATCGCTGCGATCTCGCCCCCGAGCCCGCCGGTCAAGGTGTCCTCGTGGACAATGAGCACCTTCCCCGTCGCCCGCGCGGCCTCGAGGATCGTCTCCCGGTCGAGCGGGTTCAGCGTCAGGAGGTCGACGACGGTGCAAGCGGTGCCTTCACCCGCGAGCTCTTCGGCCGCGGCCAAGGATTCGTGGAGCATGAGGCCGTAGGCGAAGATGGTGAGATCGTCGCCTCTGCGCGCAATCCGCGCGCGCCCGATCTGGGTCTCCGCCGGCGCGCCGTCCGTCTCCTGACGGATGAGCCGGTAGGTGCGCTTGTGCTCGAGGAAGAGCACCGGGTTGGGATCGGCGATCGCCGCCAGCAGCAGCGATCGGTAGTCGGCCGGAAACGCCGGCGCCACCACCATCAG
>CAUYXJ010000136.1:0-4684 GCA_963577065.1 Dehalococcoidia bacterium
GATTGATGCTCGGCGACCCGAGCACGGGGCCGGTGCTCATCGACGCCTCGATCCAGGAGGCGCTGCTCCAGCTCATGCGGGCGGAGTACCAGGAATACATGGGCGAGGGGACCATCCAGAGCCGGGCCACACGCTCGTTGGGCATAGTAGGACAGCTCCCGGCGGAGGACGGCTGGGTCGAGATGATGCCGTCGGCGCAAGAGCCCTGGGACCTGCTCATGGACTGGATGGGCAACCCCGAGTGGGCCGCGGACTATACGAAGGTCGAAGAGCGACGCGTACGCGCCGGCCGCGCGCACGATGAGGCGAAGCAGCACCTCGGCGACTGGACCGCGCAGATGCCGAAGCGCCAGCTGTACCACGAGGGCAACGCCCGGAAGGTCCCGGCTGGTGCGGTCTTCACCATCGCAGAGCAGCTCGACGATCCACAGCTGAGCGCCCGCGGCTTCTTCGTCGAGATCGACCATCCGTACGCCGGCACCATCAAGTACCCAACGATGGCTTTTCAATTCAAAACCACCGATGGCGAGGAACCACAGCGGATTCCCGCCCCACTGCTGGGGCAGCACAACGTCGAGGTCCTCGAGGGTGAACTCGGGCTGCCGAGGCGGGAAGTGATCGCCCTCTACGAGGCAGGCATCATATGACCGCTCCATCGCCCCGAGTGCTCGATGGCATCCGAGTCTTCGACATGACGCAGGTGCTGGCGGGACCGGCGTGCACCTCGATGCTCGGCGCCTTAGGCGCGGAGGTCATCAAGGTGGAAAGCTCCGCGCGCATGGATCAGACGCGCCGCATCGGCGTCGCGGAGGACGTCAACGCCTCCCCGACCTTCCATACCAACAACTACAACAAGCGGAGCATCGCGCTCAACCTTCGGGCCGAGGGTGGCGTCGAGCTGGCGCAGCAGCTGATCTCCCACTGCGACGTCGTGGTCGAGGCCTTCCGACCCGGGGTCCTCGAGCGCCTCGGACTCGACTACGACGCCCTTCGCGAGCTCAAGCCGAACCTGCTCATGGTCTCGATCTCGGGGAGCGGACAGGATGGTCCCGAGGCCCGGTATGGAGCGTACGCGGCGATCTTCGCGGCGCTGGGCGGGCTCGCATACCTCACGGCATACCAGGATGGCATTCCCACGGAGTGGCGGGGATCGGTCGACCAGCGCGTGGGCGTGACGGCGTTTCAGGCCGCGCTCGCGGGCATCCACCGCCTCCGCCGCACCGGGCTCGGCGGGCACATAGACGTCTCCGGCCGCGAGACCACGACTACGCTCATCGGGAACGCGCTGATCTCCGCGCAGGCCAGCGCGACCGCGCCGGAGCCGATGGGCAACGAGGATCGCATCATGGCCCCGCATGGCTGCTTCCTCACGGCCGATCCGGAGAGCTGGGTGGCCCTCGAGGTGGGCTCGGACGCCGAGTGGGAGGCGCTGTGCGAGGTCAGCGGCCTGGCCGCTTCCCAAGACGACGAGCGGTTCGGGGACGGATTCCGCCGCTGGAAGCACCGCGAGGAGCTCAACGCGTTGGTGCGCGAGTGGATGAGGACGCAGGATGCGCTTGACGTCGTCGCACGATTGCAGGCGCGCGGCGTGGTCGCGGCGCCCTCCTACCGCATGGATCAGGTAGCCGAGGACGAGCACCTGCGCAGCCGCTCGGCATTCAGGCGATACCCGATGTCCGACAGCGCCGCTCCCGACGGCGGCGAGCCTACCTATTTCCACCTGATGGGCGCTCCGTGGTCCTTCGACGGCTCGCGCGACGACGTCTACGAGATTCGCAAGATGTCCGACTTCGCAACGGACAACGAGTACGTGTACCGGGAGCTGGTCGGCCTGTCCGAGACGCGTTACCGAGAGCTCGTGGAGGCAGGCGTCATCGACTGAAGCCCGGCGGGCGCAGTGAGCCCCGGCGGACGCAGGCTCAGTAGACCGCCTCCTCCTCTACCAGCCGAGCGATGTCCGTGGTCGACAGGCCGAGGATCTCTCCCAGGACGTACCCATTGTCCTGCCCCAGCATCGGGGCGGGGCGCGCGCTGTGCGGCATCTCACCGATCGGGACGGTCTTGCCCGGGAGCTCGAGCCTGCCGAGCAGCGGATGCTCGACATCGACGAAGGCGCCCCGATCGAAGAAGTAGTCGTCTGCGGCCTGGTCCTCCGTCGTGAGGACCGGCGTGGCGGCTATGCCCTGCTCCTGTAGACGTCGAACCGCCTCGTCGCTGCTCCGCTCCCGTGTCCATTGCGAGACCGCGCGATCGAGCTGGTCGCGGTGCTCGAGGCGCGCCACCAGGTCCGCGTAGCGCGGATCGCTGTGCCACTCCGGGTGACCGGTCGCCTGGCAGAACGCCAGCCATTCGTCGTCTGAGTGGACGGCGATCGCGACCCAGCGGTCGTCCTGGGTGGGGTAGTTGTTGTGTGGCGCCATCATGGGGTGGAAGTTGCCTCGCGGAGTGGCGATGCGGCCGTTCATCAAGTAATCGAGGTAGGGGACGCCCATCAGCGCCGCGGACGCCTCGAGCTGCACCGCCTCGATGGACTGGCCCTGTCCAGTCTCGTTGCGATGGTGCAGCGCCGTCACCACCGCCAGCGCGCCCGAGATCGCGTTGACCACGTCGCCCCACGCGAGCGGCAGGTGCCCGAGCAGCGGGCCATCCTCGTAGCCGGCGAGGCCACCCATGCCGGAGAGCGCCTCGGCCGTCATTGCGTAGCTCACGTAGTCGCGCAGCGGGCCCGTTTCGCCGGCGCCGGGCATGGACAGCACGATGATATCCGGCTTGATCGCCCGCAGCGACTCGTAATCGAGGCCGCGTCGCTGCAGCACGCCGGGCGAGTAGTTGTTCATCGCTGCGTCGCTCTTGGCGATCAACCGCTTCACGAGGTCGAGGCCCTCCGGCTTGTTCATGTTCAGCGTGACGCTCAGCTTGTCGCGGCCCGCTGCCTGCATCGAGGGCTGCAGCTCAATCCACAGCGACTCGTCGGCCTGTGTCGCCTCGTCGCCCAGCACGGGACGCCCCAGCCGGAACCCATCGAGCCGCGCGCGGCTCTCGACCTTGATGACCTCGGCGCCCAGCTCGGCGAGCATCCGCGGCGCGACGCCCCCGACGAGCGCGGTCCCGAAGTCCACGATCCGATATCCCTCGAGTGGCTCCACTTTGGATCTCCTCACAGCGGGACCAGGGCCCGCGCATCTGGCGCGAGATCGAGCACCGTCAGATCACGCCCGCGTTACGCAGCCGGCTCAGCTCTACTCGGCTCATCTCCAGCCGCCCGCAGAGAATCTCCTCGTTGTGCTCGCCGAGCAGCGGGGCGGGGCGGACCACCCGCATCGGCGTCCCGGACATGCGGAACTGGAACCCCGGATAGGTCAGGGGCCCGGCGACCGGATGGTCGATCTGCTGGAAGAAGCCTCGCTCGCGCAGGTGATCGCTCTCCAGGACGTCCTTCACGTTCAGCAGGGGCGCGCTCGGGACGCGATGCTGCATGAAGATAGCGAGCAGCTCCTGCTTGGTGTGCTGCGTAAGCCAGGCCTCGACGAGGGCGTCCGTCTCCTCAGGGTATTCCTCGTTCATGGCGCGTCGATTGCGGAACCTGCGGTCCTTCGTCCACTCCGGTTCGCCCATCGCCTGCACGAAGCCTATCCACTGCTGCTTCTGCGGTGCGAACAGGAACACCTCACCGTCCTTGCAGCGCAGGACGTGGTTCGGGTAAAGACCGCCGGGCTGCTGCGCGCTGGGGGCCGCTTGCCCCGGCACGCGACGTGCCAGGGCGCCGCTGCTGTGGGCGGCGATGAATAGCCCCTGCGCGAAGTCGATGACCCGTCCGCCGCCGCCGGCGCGGGCGATGAGCGCCACTATGGTCGCGAACGCGGCACCCAGCCCGGACAGCAGCTCGATCTGTATGGATGGCGGCATCAGCGGCTCGAGGCCGGGCTCCTGGGGGAGCGGGCTGGCGCCGCCCTGGGCGCTGACGTTGATGTCGTATCCGGCGTTGTCGGCGTACTTTCCCTCCAGACCGAACGGCGTGATGCAGGTCAGCACCAGATCGGGGTAGCGCGCGTGCAGCTCCTGCACGTCCAGCCCGAACTTATTGCCGCCCCCGAGCGCGGCGTTGAGCACGACGACGTCGCTCTCCGCCAGCAGCGAGTGGAGCACACGCTGCCCCGCGGCGGTGGAACGGTTGAGCGTGATGCCCAGCTTGTTGAAGTTGAGGTACAGGAAGAGCCCGCTAGCCTCGCTACTCGGGACGTCGTCCGGGAACGGCCCGATGCGGCGGGCGCTATCACCGGCCGGCGGCTCGACCTTGATGACCTCCGCCCCGAGGTCGCCGAGAATCCGGGCGCAGTACGGGCCCGAGCCGAAATCGCCGAGGTCCAGAACTCGTAGCCCCTGGAGGGCCGCGTTGCCCATCTCCACACTCCGCATCGCGGTCGTGACTCTACCACGCTGACGAGCACGTCGGCCCACGATCGGGCTTGCGACCGTGGGCCGTTCGGGCACCGCGCGACTGCTGGCCACGAGCGCGCCGGGAATGCGCGCGACTGCTGGCCACGAGCGCGCCGGGAATGCGCGCGACTGCTGGCCACGAGCGCGCCGGGAATGTTGCGGCACCTCCGCCCAGAGCGTAGGATACGCGCCGTGGTGGCCCCGGAAGCTTGCTTTGCTGGTGGGTCTAAGGCTGAGCGCGATGCTC
>CAUYXJ010000137.1:0-4658 GCA_963577065.1 Dehalococcoidia bacterium
CGAGGAAGCCTACGCGGTCGATGTGATGCCGTATCGCGGCCAGTCCGTTCGCGGCTCCGGCTACCGCCACGCCGGCTCGGTGCGTCAATATCGCCTCTGCCTCGGCTGCTGGAGTTGGTGCCGCTCGCTCGTCTTCGACGACTCCGCGGTCCGCGGCGTCAGTTTCCGCAGTGACACCGGGCCCATCGGCTCCTGGCTCGCGCCGGTCGCCTACGACGCAAGCGCGGCCTTCCTCTCGGCTGACGACGAGCACGTTCTGCGGACGGCGCTGGAAGGCATGGGGCGCTGGTGTTCCGTGCTCGGGCCCGTCGCCGCGCGGCAGTTCGCCGGACGTCCGAACGAAGTGCTGTTTATCAGCGGCAGCGCCAAGGGCCGCGCCAGCGAACTGCTTCAGGCAATCGGACCAGCGGGCGCCCGCCGCACCGCTGTGCTCGGCCGGATCGACGCGATGAGCGACATCTGCGCGGCTCTGGGCGCCGGCGCCTTCGAGCGCATCTCCCAGGAAGACCGCACCGAAGGCCACGACGAGCTCACCGGCTTGCCCATCTACCGGCGTGTGCCCGGAGCCTACGGGCAGCCCTGCCAGGTCATCGGGGTGACCGTGGGCCCCTCCGACGATCTGCGGCAGACGGCCTGGCTCCTGCGCCGCTTCCTCCGCGGCTACGATCGCGTCGGTGCGAGCGCCGATCGGGGGCTCGAGGCCCACGTCTACTGCCCCGACGAGGCCCTTCGGCGGGTGCTCGAGCGCCTGCGCACCCTGCTCGGGACCCACGCCAAGGTATCGCCGATCGACCGCGTCGAGGCAGAGGGCAGCAGCCTCGCCGCCTAGGTTCGAGCCGAGACGAAGCGCTCCCGCGGTGCGCTCAGAAGTTGAGCGCAGGCGCGCGCTCACGGGCGACTCGAAGCGCAGATAATTGGTACAATTTCCCTAGCGGTTTCGGCCGCCTTCCCTTCCTGGAGACCCCTGTATGGCCATGGACGAGACCTCCTCCATTCGCGCGATCGGCATCGAGCAGGAGATGCGCACGAGCTATCTCGATTACGCGATGAGCGTGATCGTTTCGCGCGCCCTGCCGGATGTCCGCGACGGCCTCAAGCCGGTCCAGCGGCGCATCGTTTGGGGCATGTTCGATGGTGGTGCACGCGCGGGCACCGCCTACCGCAAGTCGGCCGGCATCGTGGGCGATGTGATGGGCCGCTACCATCCCCACGGCGACAGCCCCGTGTACGAAGCCATGGTGCGCATGGCCCAGGACTTCTCCATGCGCTACCCGCTCGTGGATGGGCAGGGGAACTTCGGAAGCGTCGACGGCGACCCGGCGGCCGCGATGCGCTATACGGAAGCGCGGCTCGCGCCCATCGCCGAGGAGCTCGTCGCCGATATCGACCAGAACACCGTCGATTTCGAGCCCAACTACGACGGCCGCTACGAGCAGCCCACGATCCTGCCCTCTCGCCTTCCGAACCTGCTCCTGAACGGCTCCTCCGGGATCGCCGTCGGCATGGCCACGAACATCCCCCCGCACAACCTCGAGGAGCTCCTCGACGCGGTCATCCTCCTCATCGACAACCCTGAGGCGACGCTCGACGACATCCTCGAGCTCGTCCAGGGCCCCGACTTCCCCACCGCCGGGATCGCGCTCGTCGGCAAGGACCGCGAGCACGTGAAGCACGCCTACGGCGAAGGCCACGGGCGTATCACCGTGCACGCCCGCACGACGATCGAGGAGAGCAGCCGCGGCCGTACGCAGCTCATCGTCACCGAGCTTCCGTACCAGGTGAACAAGGCCACCCTGATCGAAAAGATCGCCAATCTCGTGCGCGACAAGAAGATCGAGGGCATCGCCGACCTCCGCGACGAAAGCGACCGCAACGGCATGCGCATCGTGATCGAGCTGAAGCGCGAGGGCTCCGCGCAGCAGATCAAGAATCTGCTCTACAAGCACACCGCGATGCGTTCGACGTTCGCAATCAACATGATGGCGATCGTCGACGGCTCGCCCCGGCGCGTCGGCCTCAAGCGCGCCCTCGAGTACTTCACCGAACACCGTCGCGTGGTCATCCGGCGGCGGAGCGAGTTCCAGCTCGAGAAGGCGCGCGATCGCGAGCACATCCTCGTCGGGCTGCTGCGTGCGATCGAGATGCTCGACCGCGTGATCGCCGCCATCCGCGCCGCCGACTCGGCGGCGGCCGCGCTCGATGTTCTCCAGGCGCAGCCGTTCGAGTTCTCCGAACTCCAGGCCCGCGCGATCCTCGACATGCAGCTTCGCCGCCTCGCTGCGCTCGAGCGTCAGCAGCTCCAGGACGAGCACGCCGAGCTCATCGAGCGGATCGCCTACCTCGAGGACCTGCTCGCCAATCCCCGTAAGATCGACTTCCTCATCAAAGACGACATGGATGAGCTGCGGAAGAAGTACGGGAACGGCCGCCGCACCGAGATCGTCGAGGGCGATCCCGAGACTTTCCGCGAGGAAGATCTCGTCGCGCACGAGGAGTGCGTGATCACCCTCAGTCGCCGCAACTACGTAAAGCGAACGCCCGTGCACGAGTTCCGCACCCAGCGCCGGGGCGGCCAGGGGAGCCGCGGCGCCGCCGTGCGCGATGAGGACGCCGTCCTCAAGCTCGGCGTCTGCGACACGCACGACAACGTCCTCTTCTTCACGGATCAGGGCAAGGTCTACCACCTCCGCGCGTACGACATCCCTGATTCTCGAAAGCAGGCGCGGGGCACGTTCATCACGAACCTGATCGAGATCGATCAGCGCGAACGCGTGACAACGGTCGTCACCGTCAAGGACTACGAGCGCGACTTCATGGTTCTCGCGACGCGGCTGGGCACGGCCAAGAAGACGCCGCTGAAGGAGTTTGAAGAGGTGCGCCGCAACGGCAAGATTGCGATGCGCCTCGACGACGGCGATGAGCTGATCGGCGCGCGTCTGGCCTCCGATACGTGTGACGTCGTTCTCGTTTCGAGCGACGGTCAGGCGATTCGCTTCGCAATCAAGGACCTCCGCAGTGCGAGCCGCATCAGCGGCGGTGTGCGCGGCATCAAGCTGCACCGCGAGGCCTACGTCGTCGCGGCCGAGGCCGTCGACACCGACCAGCAGCAGCTGCTCGTGATTACCGAGCATGGGTTCGGCAAACGCACGGAGGTAGGGCAGTACCCACGCAAGGGCCGCGGCGGTCAGGGCGTGCGCACCCTCAACATCACACCGAAGACGGGCGACGTGGCCGCCGTCCGCATGGTCCAACCAGGCCAAGAGCTGATGCTCGTTTCCGAAGACGGCATCCTCATCCGCACGAAGGTCGACACGATTAGCCTCCTCGGCCGGAACACGCAGGGCGTGACCGTCATGCGCGTCGGCGAGAACGACCGCGTGGCGAGCATCGCCAACTTCGATCCGGGCGAGGTGCGTGAAGATGCATCGCAGCCAGAGCTCACGGACTCCGCCGGCACAAACGGCAGCGTGCCCTCAACGAACGGCGCCTCGGCAGACGGCGCCACCGAGGAGTAGCCCGGCGGGCGGCAGCCCGGTGGGCGGTCGCGTGGGTAGAGCCGCGCGCTGGTGATACGCTTCCAAGGCGAGTGGCTTGATCACCTTCGAGAAGCGGCTGAACCATCCGGGCTCCGCCGCCGTCAGGGGGCCGCAGTCGCCTGGACCTCGTCGCGATACTGACGCGAAGCTCGAGATCGAAGCGGCTGATCGCGCGGCGCTAGAGGTCTTCGGTTACGTGGAGCCAGGAGCCCCCTCGCTGGCCGAGGGGGCAGGCGGCTGATGCCCGAACTCCACCCCCCGGGGCCCGAGAGAGGCTCCAGCGGACGGGCGGCGATACTCGTCGTCGCCGGGGGCGACGATCCGGGGCGTTGGGAGTGGCTCGAGTCGTGCCTGCGGAACCTCGTCGAATACACGGACTATCCCGACTACCAGCTCTATGTTTGGAACAACGACGTGGGCGACGAGCGTGTCCGCGAGCTAACGGACGAGATCCCGAACTGCGTGCTCATCGACGCCAATCCCGACGAACCTCTTGGCCACCCGCATGCGGGGGGTCTGCAAAAGCTGTACGAAATCGCCCGCGATGATGGCGTCGAATACATTGTTACCTTCGACACGGACGCGCTCGCAGTTAGGCGGGACTGGCTCACGCGGTTGATTGGGGAAGTCGATCAGGGTGCTGCCCTTGCCGGGGTGTGGCGAGATGAGTGGCCGCTCCGTTTTGAGCCCTATGTCCATCCGAGTTGCCTCTGCACGACCGTGCGATTCGTGGAGGACTATCGTCTCCGTTTCGACCACAGCCTGGGGCCTGGCTACGACACGCTCTCGAAATTCACGCGGGCAGCGCTGGAGGCAGACCTTCCGATTCACAAATTATGGCGTTCCAACAAGAACAAGCTGCACTACATGATCGGTGGGATCTACGGAGACACGATCTACCACCACGGCGCGGGCTCGCGGCTGCTCCCCACGCTCGGTACGCCGGATAGTGATGCGGTCAACTGGAACCGCCGAATCCGCGATCTCGGCGCGCGAATGCTGTTCGAGCACCGCGATGAGTATTTCGCCTGGCTGCGCGGCGATACGACGAATGAGTGCATCTTCTTCGTGCTGGGCATGCACCTTAGCGGCACGAGCTGTCTGACCGCGTGCCTGGAGCAG
>CAUYXJ010000138.1:0-4507 GCA_963577065.1 Dehalococcoidia bacterium
CGGGAAGCGCCGCCGCAAGACGGTATATGGCAGGACACGGCGGGGAGTCGCGGAGGCCATCACCAAGCTCGTTCGCGACCAGCAGCAGCAGATCCCGATCTCGACGCCTGAACGTCTCACCGTGCGCACGTATCTGACGAACTGGCTGGAGGGCCGGCGGTCCTCCGTGCGTCCGAGCACGATGGATAGCTACGGCGCGTACGTCACCCACCACCTGATCCCGGAACTCGGCCGCACCAGGCTCACGAAACTCACTCCGGGCGACGTCGAGCGCTTCATGTCAGCGATGCTCGCAGGGGGCTCGTCCCCGCGAAGCGTCAATCACGCTCGCGCGGTCCTGCGCAAGGCCCTCAACGACGCGGTGCGCTCGGGTGTGTTGGCGCGAAACGCTGCTGCCCTTGCTCAAGGTCCTCGCGTCCCGTCTGTGGAACGTCCTGTGCTTTCGCCCCAGGACGCGCGCCGGTTCATCGAAGGCGTCCGCAGCAACCACGAGGGGGCGTTGTTCGTGCTCACGCTGGCCTGCGGCCTGAGGATGGGCGAGGTGACCGGACTCCGCTGGGAAGACCTGGATCTTCGGGGCGAAACCCTCCGCGTGCGCCAGGCGCTCCAGCGCGGTTCAGGCGAGTGGCGGCTAGTCGAGACCAAGAGCCGCGCAAGCCGGCGCACGCTCGCGCTCCCGGACGTCGCCATCAGTGCCCTTCAAGAGCATCGTCAGGGCCAGCTGAGGGAACGACTCGGTGCTGAAGAACTGTGGGGCAACGACTGGGATCTCGTGTTCACCACTGCCACGGGCGACCCGTTGAACCCCTCAAGCCTTACGCGCCGTTTCCGTGCTCTGCTCAAGCAGATCGGTCTGCCCGACATGCGCTTCCACGACCTGAGGCACTCGTGCGCGTCTCTGCTCATAGCGCAGGGCGTCCACGCGAGGGTGATCATGGAGCAACTAGGGCACAGCCAAATCAGCCTCACGATGAACACCTATGGGCACGTCGTGGCGGAGGTGCAGCGCGAGGCGGCTGGTCAGATGGACGCGCTCCTCGAGGCAGAGAGTTCCACGAGGTGACTGTCTGTTAACTCATGACGCGCGTGCCGGGAACCTGATCGGATGCCCTGTTCGGTTCGACAGCAACGTGAGGGCCACCCGCCTGGCTACATTCTTGGCTACATTCAGCGCCTGACAGCCGGCCCCGAAGAGCGGCCGTAGCTCTGAAAGCCCATGAACATTGGGTTTCTTGTTGGTACCCCCGGCAGGAATCGAACCTGCGCACATGGTTTAGGAAACCAACGCTCTATCCACTGAGCTACGGGGGCACGTGAGATTCACAGTTTCGAAGCTAGATGAGCACGGAGGGCGCGGCGGTGCGGCGGAGAGGTTTCGGGCGACCTCGCGTCCTCATTGCCGTCCGCGGAGGTGTAAGCCCGAGGCCATCGGCGCGCGCACCCGTCCTCTCTGACATATGGCGAGTGTAGCAAACGGCCCTGCGAGGACGAGCCCAGCTCGATGCCCCCATTGAAGGCTGGCGAGCGAGGTGGCGATGCGCGTCCGAATGGGTCAGCTCGTGGTGCTTATCATTGGCGGCCATGCCAAGCGAGCGCATCCAGCGGCGCATCGAGGCGCTGCTCGACGAGGCAGACGCGGCGGTCGCGGCACGGGAGTGGGCGGCCGTTGCCGAGGGCGCACGAGCCGTGCTGGCCATCGACGAGGGAAACGAAGACGCCGCGGCGTTCCTGAAGATGGCGGCCTCGAACGAGACGCCGTTCGGGGCCGCGCCCGCCGGTGCTACTCCAGCCTCCGAGGCGGCCGCGCTTCCAGCGTCCGCTCAACCGACCGTGCCATCTCCACCCCCTCCCGCCGCGGCCGCGCTTCCAGAGTCCTTCGGCGCGGGGCGATTTCAGGTCCAGCGGTTCTTGGGCGAGGGCGGCAAGAAGAAGGTCTACCTCGCCCACGACGCCCTCCTCGGCCGTGACGTCGCCTTCTCCCTGATCAAGACGGACGGTCTCGACGACGTCGGACGCGAACGAATCATGCGCGAGGCGCAGGCCATGGGGCGGCTCACCCACCCCCACATCGTCAGCATCTTCGACATCGGCGAACAGGACGGGAGCCCGTACATCATCCAGGGCTGATGGGCGGGGGCGACGTCGAAGGCCTGCTCGAAGACGCCGACGAACCGCCCTCGCTCGCGAAGGCCCTGGAGATCGGGATCGCCGTCTGTCGCGGCCTGGAGTACGCCCACGAGCAGGGCGTGGTACACCGCGACCTCAAGCCCGGAAACGTCTGGCTGACCGCCGACGGGACGGCGAAGATCGGCGACTTCGGTCTGGCCGTCGACCTGGGGCGCAGCCGCCTCACCCAGCACGGGATGATGGTCGGCACTTTCGGCTACATGCCGCCGGAGCAGGCGCTCGGTGGCGAGGTCACGCCCCAGGCTGACCTCTACTCGCTCGGGGCGATGCTCTACGAGCTGGTGACCGGCCGCACCCCGTTCCAGGGCGACACGCCCACGGCGGTCATCTCGCAGCACCTCAACACGCAGCCGGTGGCACCTTCCTGGCACAGCGAGCACTGCCCACCGCTGCTCGAAGACCTCATCCTCCAGCTCCTGGAGAAGGACCCCGAGAAGCGCCCAGCGAATGCGGGAGCGGTGCGCGCGATCCTCGAAGCGGTGGACCCAGCGGGTACCTCGCGCTCGCACAGCGAGCCTGGCGCCAATCCGCTGGAGCGGCTCGCAGGGGGCGTCTTCGTCGGCCGCGAGAACGAACTGCGCCAACTGCACGAGACGCTCGACAACGCCCTCAGCGGACGGGGCTCGGTGGTGATGCTCGTGGGCGAGCCGGGCATCGGCAAGACGCGCACCGTGCGCGAGCTCGAGACCTACGCCCGTCTGCGCGGGGCGGAGGTCTACTGGGGCCGCACGCACGAGTCCTCCGGGATGCCCGCCTACTGGCCCTGGATGCAGGTCGGCCGCGCTTGGGCTGGAGTGCACGGTGTGGGCGCAGGGAACGCGCCCGAAGTAGCAGGCGAGCTGGTACGACTCTTCCCCGAACTGCGTCAGGCGATCCCCGACCTGGTCGAGCCCGAGCGCGCTGAGACCGAGGCCTCGCAGTTCCTGCTTTTCGACGCCTACAGCCAGTTCATGCGCGCGCAGTCGCGGGAGACGCCCTGGCTGGTGGTGCTGGACGACCTCCACTGGGCGGACAAGCCAACCCTGCGGCTCCTCCAGTACGTCGCGCGTGAGCTGGCGGATATGCGCGTGCTCGTCGTCGGCACCTACCGTGACACCTACCGTGACACCGAGCTGGCACGGACACATCCCCTCTCCGAGGCGCTGGCCGAGCTGAACCGCGAGAGCGGCTTCCTGCGCGTGCCCCTGCGTGGGCTGAGTAAGGAAGAGGCGGCTGCCTTCATCACCGCGAAGGCGGGTGTGACCGCCGTGCCGTCCGTACTCGACCGCATCCACGAGGAGACCGAGGGCAATCCCTTCTTCCTCTCCGAGGTGGTCAACCTGATGGCGGAGGAGGGCACGCTGAGCGCCGAGTCGGTGGCGGACATCGCCCTCCCGGACGGAGTGCGCGAGGCCCTGGGACGTCGCCTCGACCGACTCAGCGAGGAAGCGAACGAGCTTCTGCAAGTGGCGGCCGTGGTGGGGCGGGAGTTCAACTACGAGACGCTCACGCTCGTTGGCGAGCATAGCGACGACGAGCTGCTGAAGCTGCTGGAGGAGGGCCTCGGCGCGCGGGTGGTGGAGGAGACGGAGCGCGCGGGGCGCTATCGCTTCAGCCACGCGCTCATGCAGGAGACGCTCCTGGACGAACTCAGCACGACGCGGCGGGTGCGGCTGCACGGCCAGATCGGGGAGGCGCTTGAACAGCGCTGGGGGGAGCGAGCGGATGAACGTGCGCCCGCACTGGCGCTGCACTACCTGGAGAGTGCGACGCTGACGGAGCGTTACGCCGAGAAGGCGTTCCACTTTGCGCGGCTGGCGGCTCAGCAGGCATCGGGGGCGAGCGCCTGGGGCGAGGCAGCGCGGCTCTACGAGCAGTGCCTGGGGGTACGGGCCGAGGTGGGGGACGACCCGGACCTGCTGCTCGTGCTAGGTCGTTGCCAGCTCAACGACGGGACGACCCGTCCGGCTTGGCGGAGCCTATTGCGGGCGCGGACGCTCTACGGGGAGCAGGGGGATCACGCGAAGGCGGCGGAGGCGACTCTTACCGCATGCCGGGTGCCGAGCCCATTGGAGAGGCGCGCAGGGCTACTTGACGATGCGTTGGCAGCGGTGCCCGCGGAGGAGCGCGAGCTGACGCTCCGGCTGCGCCTGGAGAGGCTGCTGGCGCCCATCTCGGGTGGGGGGTCAGGAAAGCTGGAGCTAGGAGAGCTGGCGGAGGTCGAGGGGATGATGCCGCACAGCACCGATCCCCAGGCGCAGGCGACGCTGCTCGTCCTCCAGGCGGTACGAGCGGAACAAAGTGGGGACTGGGAGCCAGCGATAGCCCTTCGCCGCGAGGC
>CAUYXJ010000139.1:0-4471 GCA_963577065.1 Dehalococcoidia bacterium
CGCGGGGTGCGTCCTCGCTGGCCGCTGCCCGTCCTGACCACCACCCGCCAAAGGCGCGGCGCGCGAAGCGGGGGAGCGGCCGGCGCCGGTCGATACCGCCCGCGCGCTCCAGCAGAGCCCGGGCGGGGCCGAAGCCGCTGAGCGCATTCGCCAATCTCCCGAGACGGCTGCCCGCGGTACTGAGCCGGTGGATGCGCGCGAACGCCCGATCGCGCAGGGGCAGGCCGTGGGCCGCGCTCGACTGCGCCAGCAGCTCGTACTTCAGCTTTGCGAAGTCCACGCCGGACGGGCACTCGGATGCGCAGGCTTTGCACTCGACACAGAGGTCGAGCGCCTCGCGCATGCGTGGGCTCGTGAGGTCGTCGAGAGGGAGGCCACCGTTGAGCGCTTGGCGCAGGAGGTTCGCCCGGCCCCGGGTCGAATGCTCTTCGTCGCCGGTGACCATGAACGACGGGCACATACCGCCGTCGACCTTGCGGCAGGCGCCCTGGCCGTTGCACTGCTCGGCCGCCCGCGCGAGCCCGCCCTCGACGCTGAAATCGAGCGCCGTGGGAACCTCGGCATTCGTCGTCGCGGGGCTGAGCCGAAGGTTGTCCCGGAACGGCGGCGTGTCGACGATCTTCCCGGGGTTGAGCAGGCCATCCGGGTCCCAGAGCGATTTCAGATCGCGGAAGGCCTGCGTCAGCTCAGGGCCAAACATGCGCTCGGTGAAGGCGCCACGCACGATCCCGTCGCCGTGTTCGCCGCTGAGGGCGCCGCCGAACTCGAGCACGAGGTCGGCGATCTCCACGGCCAGGGATTCGGCCGCGTCGAGCCCGGCGCCGTCCTTCAGGTCGACAATCGGCCGGATGTGGATGCAGCCGACGCTGGCGTGGCCGTAGTAGCTCGCGCGCAAGCCGTGCGCCCGCACGGCCGCGTCGAAGCGCCGTACGTACTCCGCCAGCCTCTCCGGCGCGACTGCCGTGTCCTCCACGAAAGCGGCCGGCTTGGCGTCGCCGCGGCCGCTCATGAGCAGGCCGAGGCCGGCCTCGCGCATGCGCCACATGCGCGCCTGCGCAGCGGGCTCCAGGGCCGTCACCATGGCGTAGGCGGCGCCGTTCGCGACGAGGTCCGTTCGCAGGCGCGCCAGCTTCGTCTCCAGCGCCTCCGCGTGCGCCCCGGCGAACTCGACGAGCAGGAGCGCTCCCGGGTCGCCCTCGACGAACTGCACCAGCTCGCGAAAGCCGCCGCTCGCGCGGCAGCGCGCGATGATCGTGTCGTCCACGAGCTCGACCGCCGCGGGCGCTTGCGCGTTCACGCTCACCGTGGCCGCAGCCGCGTCGAACACCGTTTCGAAGTGGAGGGCGGCCACGACCTTCGCGGCGGGGATCGGCACGATCCGCACGGTCGCCTCGCTGACCGTGGCGAGCGTGCCCTCGGAGCCCACAATCAGCTTGGCCAGGTTCAGTGGCCCGTCGCTCCCAACCTCGTCGAGGTTGTAGCCGGAAACGCGTCGCAAGATCTTGGGGAAGCGCTCCTCGACCTCGGCGCGATGCCGCTCGGCCAGTTCGCGCACGCCGCTGTAGATCGCGCCTTCGAGCGCTCCACCGGCGACGCGCTCGGCGACGCCGGCCGCGTCCCACTCGCGGAGCGTCGCCGCGGAGCCATCGGCGAGAACGACCTCCAGGGCGATGACGTTGTCGACCGTCTTGCCGTAAATCGCGGAATGTGCGCCGCAGGAGTTGTTTCCGATGCCGCCGCCGATGGTGGCGCGATTGGCGGTCGACGGGTCGATCGGGTACTGCAGGCCGTGCGGGCGCAGCGCCTTATTGAGTTCAGAGAGCACCACTCCTGGCTGCACCCGGGCCCAGCGCTCCTCGACGTTTATCTCCAGAACGCCCGCGAGGTGCTTCGTGAAGTCGAGGACGATGGCGTGGTTCACCGTTTGCCCCGAAAGGCTGGTACCACCCCCGCGGGGAAGCACGGGCACGCGGTGTTTCGCGGCCACGCGCATCACGTGCTGGATGTCGGCGGCGAAGAGGGGGAAGACGACCGCGATCGGCTCCATCTCGTAGATGGAGGCATCGGTCGCGTAGAGCAAGCGGGTGAAGCGCTCAACCGCGACGTCGGCAGGGCCGCCTTCGAGTCCCGCGGCGAGGTCCTGCGCGAGGGGCGTGAGCGCCTCATCGCCGGCGCGGAGCAGTTGGCGCGCACGCTCGACCGTGCCGAAGGCTGAAGGCGTGGTGCCCTCCACCGGGAGGCGCAGGGCCGGGCGCGCGCTCGCCATAATCTCCTTAAGCCGGGTCGAACTCGAGGACGAGCTCCCAGGGATGGAGGCTGATGGCGATCGGCTTCGGCGTGGTGCCCGGAGCGAAGCGCGGATTGCGCATCACCTCCATCAGCATCCTGCTGCCGATCACTGTTTCGGTTTGGGCGAGCTGGTAGCCCACGCAGAAGTGCTTCCCCAGGCCGAAGCCGAGGTGGCTCGCGGTGCCGTCCTCGTGATAGCCCGCGCGCAAGGCCTTGCCCACGTAGAGGTCGTCGCGGAGAACGTCGAACTTATCGGGGTTCTTGAAGACGCGCTCATCGCGGTTGCCGCCGTAGATGGAGAGGCCGACGAACGCGCCCGCCGGGATCACGTCGTCGTACAGCGGGATGTCGTTGATCGCGCGCCGCGACTGCCCGCCGGAGGGCCCGTGGACGCGCATCATCTCCGTGAAGGCGCGGTCGAGGAGCGATGGGTCGTCGCGCACCAGTTCGTACTGCTCCGGGTTCGCGAGCAGCTCGTACCAGAGGTTCGCGATGGCCTTGTCGGTGGTCTCGGCGCCCGCCACGAGAATCAAACTCGCAAACGACTTGATCTCCTGATGCGTCATGCGGTGGCCATCGACCTCCGCGACGCAGAGCCGCGAGATGAGGTCCTCGCCGGGGTTGCGGCTTCGCTCCTGCAGTAGCGGCTCGAGGTAGTCGTGGTACTCCTGGTTCGCTTTGACCCCGGCCGCACGCACGTCCGGCGGGCCGCCGATGCCGTTCATCATCGCCGGGTACCACTCGTGGAACATGTCGTGGGCGTCCTGGGGCAGGTCGAGCACGTCCAGGATCACGTTCAGCGGGAGGCGCGTGGCGAAGTCGTCGACGATATCGATGCGGCCGGTGGTGGCGGCTTCCTCGGCGATCCGGCGGGCGTGCTTTTCGGTGTACTTCTCGATCAACGCCGTCGAGTTCCGCTCGATGATCGGGAGCAGCGCCTCGAGCTTCCTGCCCACGAATTCGGGGGCGACGATGTTGCGGAGCTTGTTGTGCTCCTCGCCGTCGTACTCCATCAGGGTGGAGCCAAAGACGGCGCCGATCCCGAGCGCGTTCGGCTGGGCGGAGTAGTTCTCGGTGTCCTTGAACGCGGCCACGACATCGTCGTAACGCGTGATCATCCAGCTGTCCGTGAGTGGGTTGTGGTAGAGCGGGTAGTGGTCGCGGAGGATCTTGAGGGTGGGGTAGGGGTCGTCGCGGTAGGCCTCACTCATGAAGACGCTCGGGTCGAGCGCGGGCTTGATCATCAGTGACCCTCCCGGCCGCCGTTCGCGATCGCCCCGGGTCGGGCGAATGCGTTCGCTGCGAGCCCCTCGCCGGGCGTCATGGTAGCCGACGCCGCTCGCCCTCGGCAGCCAGCGGTCGAGCAAGCGAGCGCGTAGACAGAGCGGCCCGGAGGGCCGCGTAGGCGCAGCAGTCGAGCGCCGGGTGGAGGGCCCAGGAGGGTGGGGCGGGCGCAGCGAGATTGAAAACCAGAGCGAGCGCGTAGACGGAGCGGCCCGAAGGTCCGCAGAGGCGCAGCAGTCGAGCGCCGGGGTGGGGATCAGGGTGGTGCGAGCGCAGCGAGATCGAAACCAGAGCCGCGGCCCCTGGAGGCTGTGCCCTGCTCGCCGCATGGCGTAGCGTTTTCAGGAAGCGAGAAGGAGCGGGAGACGATGCCAGTCGACCCAAGTCGCGAGAGCTGGAAGCCGGGCATGCCCTGGGAGCAAGCGCTCGCCGATATCGAGTACGTCCGTGGCCTGGGCCGCGAGGGGGGCGGCCCCGAGCGCGTCGAGCGCCAGCACGCCGGCGGCCGCTACACCATTCGCGAGCGCCTCGAGAAGATGATCGACCCGGGGAGCTTCGTCGAGGCAGGTCCGCTCGTCGGGGCCGCCGACTACGACACGGCGGGCAACCTCGTGGGCTTTACGCCCGGCGCCTACGTGATGGGCCTCGCTGAGATCGACGGGCGCCCGGTGGCGATCGGCGGCGACGACTTCACGATCTCCGGCGGCAGTCCCCACAACGTGCGCAAACATCCCCGCGACTTCATGCAGCCGCTCGCGCTCCAGTACGGCAGTCCCTACATCCAGCTCGTCGAGGGCGTGGGCCACAGCTCGAAGGCCGACGAGGCCGCCGGCCACATGGGCCTCCCCGCGGGCGACCTCTGGTGGCAGGGCGTGGAGCTGTTGCGAACGGTGCCCGT
>CAUYXJ010000140.1:0-4470 GCA_963577065.1 Dehalococcoidia bacterium
TCGCTGGGAGCTCGCTTCGCTCGGACCCCTCCCCGGCCCCCGCCCCGCGCTCGACTGCTGCGTCTCTGCGGCCTGCGGGCCGCTGCGCCTACGCGCTCGCTGGGAGCTCGCTTCGCTCGGGCCCTCCCCGGCGCCCCGCCCGCGCTCGACTGCTGCGTCTACGCGGCCTGGCGGCCGCTGCGCCTACGCGCTCGCTTTTGAGCTAACTGCAGTAACGCCCATTCCTCTGAACTCTGAACGTTGAACTCTGAACTCCCTCAGGGCGCCAGCGCTTTGCTCTCGCGCTGCTCCTCCAAGCGCGCAATCAGATCCGCGATTGGCAGCGAGCCGAGGTCCTCGCCGCCGCGTACGCGGACGGCCGCCGTCTTCGCGTCCTCCTCGCGGTCGCCGAGCACGAGCATGTAGGGGATCTTCTGGAGCTGGGCATCGCGGATCTTCGCGTTCATGCGCTCGCTGCGCGAGTCGATCTCGGTGCGGAAACCGGCTGCGCGTAGCGCGGCCGCGATCTCCTCTGCGTAAGGCAGGTGGCGATCGGCAATCGGGATGATCATCGCCTGCACCGGCGCCAGCCAGAGAGGGAAGTTGCCGCCGAAGTGCTCGATGAGCACGCCGAGGAAGCGTTCGGTCGAGCCGGTGACGGCGCGGTGCAGCATTACCGGCGTGTGCTCCTTGCCGTCTTCGCCGATGTAGGTGCATCCCATCCGCCCGGGCTGGATGAAGTCGACCTGGATGGTGGAGAGCTGCCACTCACGCCCGAGCACATCCTTGGCGATGAAGTCCGCTTTCGGCCCGTAGAAGGCGGCTTCACCCTCCTCCTCGGCGTAGTCGAGCCCGGCCGTGTTCATCGCCGTGCGGAGCGCCTCCACGGCCTGTCCCCACTGCTCCGGTGCGTCGATGAACTTGCCTTCGCTCTCGCCCCCGATGTCGGGGAGCGATAGCGCCACGCGGTAGTCGCTGAGGCCGTAGGTAGTCAGCGCCTGCTGGACGAGAGCGAGGGCGCGCGCGAACTCGTCCTGGATCTGCTCGGGCGTGCAGAAGACGTGGGCGTCGTCCTGCGTCAGCGAGCGAACGCGGGTCAGTCCCGTCAGCTCGCCCGACTTCTCGTAGCGGTAGAGCGTCGCGAATTCGGCGTAGCGCAGGGGCAGGTCGCGGTAGCTGTGCGGCTCAGCGTTGAACAGCGTCATGTGCGAGGGGCAGTTCATCGGCTTGAGGTAGAGCTCGGTGTCGCCGTCGACCATCGGTGGGAACATCGAGTCGCGATAGTTCTCCATGTGCCCGGAGCGTTCGTAGAGCGTGCCCTTCACGAAGTGGCCCGTCCAGACGTGCTGGTAGCCTGCCTCGGTCTGGAGATCGCGGACGTAGCTCTCCATGAGGTGGCGGATGATCTCGCCCTTCGGCAGGAACAGGGGAATGCCCTGGCCGATGTCGTCGGAGAAGGCGAAGAGGCCGAGTTCGCGCCCGACACGGCGGTGGTCGCGCTTCCGCGCCTCCTCGAGCTGCTTTTCGTACGCCTCCAACTCTTCCTGGGTTTCGAAGAGGGCACCGTAGACGCGCTGGAGTTGCGGGTTCGCCTCGTCGCCGCGCCAGTAGGCACCGGCGATGCTCATGAGCTTGAAGGCGGGGATCTCGCCCGTCTGGTTCACGTGCCCTCCGCGACAGAGGTCCGTGAAGGCAGCGTGGGTGCACTGGGTGATGCCGCCGTCTTCGAGGTCGGCGAGGAGATCGAGCTTGAACGGCTGATCACGCCAGCGCGCCTCCGCCTCGGCCCGCGTGATCGCCTCCATCTCGAAGGGGTGCCGCCGCCCCACGGACTTGCGCATGCGCCGTCGCAGCGCCTTCAGGTCCTCCGGCGTAAGCGGGCGGGGGAGGCGGAAGTCGTAGTAGAAACCGGTGTCCGTCGCGGGGCCGATCCCGAGCTCCGCCTCCGGCATCAGCTCGAGCATCGCCTCGGCGAGCACATGCGCGGCCGAATGACGCATGCGCGCCAGCCGCTCGTCCTTGGGCAGCGTGGCGAGGTCGACGGAAGAATCGATCGCTTCAGGCATTGGGGAGTCCCTTCGGGCGTTCTCGCGCCTGCTTCAGGGACGGCGCGCAGCCCGTGGTCCCACCCTGATTCCCCGCACGCTCGCATGCGGGCTTGTTCGGAGCCGTTAACGGGGCCAACCGTGCGCGCCTATCCCGGAGGGCTTCGGGCGCCGGCTCGCGGGTGGTTTTCGCCGTCGGCTGCCGCGCTTTCAGCGCTTGCGCGGCTCTCTGCAGGGGCGGCTACTCGTCCCGGTCGTCGCCGTTCAATCTCGCGTTGTGGATCGAGTATAGCAACCGCAGGCGCTGGCGCTCTGCGCCGTGGCCCGGACCTGTGGCGTGCGCTACGCTGAACCGCCCACGGGCGGTTAGCTCAGATGGTTAGAGCGCTGCGTTGACATCGCAGAGGTCACTGGTTCGAATCCAGTATCGCCCACCATTACCAAGGATGATCAACCTGCGCGTCTGTTTAGAAGCCTAGGAGAGGACGATCCCACGCTTCCCCACATCCATGGACGAGCTGACGGACGAGTGGCTCACCGATGCGCTCAGAAATGGACGCCAACCGGCTCACGAGTAGGCGTTCGCACCGAACCGCCGCGCCGCTACCATCCCACAGACAGCCTTAGTCGCCGCCGTCGACCTCACGAAGGTAGTCCCATAGGCCCAACTCCCCTGGCGAGTGGCCGAGTTCGCTCACCATCAGAGCCAGCTCCGAACGGTGCTGACCCGAGTGGACTGTGAGCTGCGACAGGGCTTGGTGCACGATCGGCGAGAACGAGACCCCGTTCGGGAAAGAGACCTCGAAAGTGCGGTCCACTTCGCTCTCGTCCATCGACGCGAGGTACGCCCCGAGTTCCTCGTATAGGCCGTCCCACGCGAGGCGTAATGTAGCTAGCGTTTGGTGCTCGCGGAACCCGCCGGCCACATCTTTGAACGGTACCCCGCGGATGAGTCGGAACCAGAAGTTCTCCGTCTCGAGCATGTGGTGCAACGTCTGAAAAGGACCCCAGGCCCCCTCACGCGGAGCGTCTCGAAGTTCCGCTTCATCGCACAGCTCTAGCTGTGCGAACAGACCGCCCGTTGCCCAGCGATGATGATCAAAGAACGTCCGCAGCAGGTCAGCGCTCTCCACGGTACCTCCGCCTAGTGTCTATCCCAGTCGCGTTGTGTACGGGTGCGCTCAGTGTAGGGGTTGAGATCGATGCTCGACCTGCCTTCCGAGCTGCTGGCAAAGTAAACGCCCCACTCTCGCGGCCGTTGGGAGAGCTGGGCTGCGGATTCCACACTCTACGAACGTATGCGAGCCGTGGGACTCACCGCCGTCTCCGCGATGCCTGCGTGGGGGCCGTCGGATTACGAACACTCGCGATAGGCGCCAATGCTCCACCAGCACGAGAGGGACGGAAATTCACGCCCCCGTTCGTACGGGCTGGACTCGACATCGATCTCAAGCAGCTTGGGGATTGGTTTTGGCCGGAGGACGGCCGAACCCACACTCCGCGGCGAGCCGTCCCGCGTCAGGATGAAGGGGTCGGATCGGACTGCCGGTCTGCGCGAGCTTCACGAGCCTGGGGACACCACTCCGGACACGGTGCTCGTCCCGATCGCCGCGCTCGCGCCGGCGTTGTCGCGAACGCCGTGTGTGCTGATAAGTGCTGCTGTGGCTTCGTTCCCACCAATCACCTCGACTTTGGCGCCCAGGCGCCGGAAGTCCGAGACGACGGCGTCCAAAGCGCCAACCGAAGAGATGTCCCAGAGATGCGCGCCACTGAGGTCGATGGTGACGTTCTTCGGCACGTCCGACATCGCGAAAGCGCTGCGAAACGATTGCGAAGAGGCGAAGAACACCTGGCCGTAGACGCGGTACGTGCGTAGCGATTGGGCGGGCGAGTCATCTTCCGTTACGTGCAGGACACGAGCCACCTTCCAGGCGAAGAAGATGCCACTGAGCACGACCCCGGCGAGCACGCCCTTCGCGAGATCATGGGTGAGCAAGACCACCACGACAGTGGCGAGCATGACGATGGTCGATGTCGGCGGATGCGAACGGATGCTCCGCAGGGAACCCCAGGAAAACGTGCTAATGGACACCATTACCATCACGGCAATTAGCGCCGCTATCGGGATCTGCTTGACCCAGGGGCCCAGCACGACGATGAGGAAGAGGAGCACCACGCCGGCGAGCAGCGTCGACAGGCGAGTGCGGCCCCCGGATTGGACGTTGATCACGGACTGACCGATGAGCGCGCAACCGGCCATGCCGCCGAAAAAGCCCGTCACCACGTTTGCGGCGCCCTGCCCCTTGCACTCCCGGTTCTTGTCGCTCCCGGTGTGGGTCATGTCGTCGACGATGGAGGCGGTCATAAGTGACTCGAGAAGGCCAACGACCGCCAGCGTCGCGGCGTAGGGCACGATGATCTGCAGAGTCTCCAAGGAGAGCGGCAC
>CAUYXJ010000141.1:0-4255 GCA_963577065.1 Dehalococcoidia bacterium
GTCTCTCCCGGCTGCGATCGGACCTCGATGTGCCCGGCGCAGCCCTTCCCGCGTGCACTTCATGCTCGACGGCGTACATCGAGCGAGGGCCCAGAGTTCATCTTTCGGCCAAGATGCGATGCATAAAGCACACCGTCGAGCCAGGCAGTGTGAGGAGCAGCCATCTTTGCGGCGAGCGAATCTCCTCGCACCAGAATGACCACCTCGCTCGCGTGGTCCTTGAAGTGCATCGCCGCCTGACCCGACGAATTTCCGGCCCCTACCATGAACACCGTCTTGCCCTTCGCATGCATCGCTTCCGTCACCGCCGCACCGTAATAGACCCCCGATCCCACAAAGCGGTCTGCGCCCTCGACCTCGAGCATCTTCCAGAACACACCCATAGCGAGCATGAGGACGTGACAAGAGACTTCGGAGCCATCGGAGAGGGTGAGATGCTTGTAGGGGCCTTCAATACGAAGTCCCGTAACTTCCTGAGGCGTGAGGATCTCGACCCCAAACCTGCTAGCCTGGGCGACCGCCCGCCTGGCGAGATCTCCTCCCGACAGTCGCTTGGCCATGGTTCCTAACCTGGTTGGGCGCGCCGATCAAAGGCAAACCGTCACCCAGATCGCCACGTTGGCCCAGCACCCGCCCCCAGCCTACGAAAATGCTGGCCGGGACCCGCCCTCCGCCTTATGGTGGGGGAAACGTACCCCATCGGAGTGACTTCACGATGCCAGTCACGTTCAAGGTCAACGGTGAGTCGAGGACGGTGGACGTCTCGAGCGATACGCCACTGCTGTGGGTGCTGCGCGACGTCCTGGACCTGAAAGGGACGAAGTTCGGGTGCGGCATCGGCCAATGCAGCGCGTGCACGGTCCAGGTGGGGGGCGAGCCGCTACGGGCCTGCCAGACGCCGATCTCGTCGGTGCAGGGCACGGAGGTGACGACGATAGAGGGTCTCTCTCCCGACGGTAGCCACCCGGTGCAGCGTGCGTGGATGGAAGTGGACGTTCCGCAGTGCGGGTACTGTCAGGCGGGTCAGATCATGGCTGCCGCGGCGCTGCTGGAGAAGACGCCGCAGCCGAGCGACGCAGACATCGACGGCGAGATGAATTCTCACCTCTGCCGCTGTGCCACCTACCTACGCATCCGAGAGGCCATCCACCGGGCCGCCTCGATCGCGGCAACGGAATAGGAGGCGACGACCATGGAAACGACGACCTCGGGCCTGGACCGCCGCGATTTTCTCCGTGTCACAGCCGTTGCCGGCGGCGGCGTACTGCTGGGCGCCTACTCGGTCAGTTCAGCGGGTGCGGGTGTGCTCGCAGGCTCAGAGCCTGTTGCCGACTTCGAGCTCAACGTCTTCATCAGGATCACGCCGGACAATCTCGTCACGATCATCTCCAAGAACCCGGAGATCGGGCAAGGCATCAAGACCTCGCTACCGATGATAGTGGCTGAAGAGCTCGACGTAGCCTGGGAGAACGTGCGCGTAGAGCAGGCGCCGCTAGACACCGAGCGCTTCACCCGTCAGAGCGTCGGGGGGAGCAGCGGAACACCCAGGAACTACGACTTGATGCGGCGCACGGGCGCCGCGGCGCGCCAGATGCTGGTGGCTGCTGCAGCTGAGATGTGGGGCGTGCCGGCGTCGGCGCTGACCACGGCAGCGGGCGTGGTCACGCACCGCGCGAGCGGTCGCAGTGCCACGTACGGGGAGCTCGCCGACCGGGCGGTAGCGATCACGTCTCCGGACTTAGCCAGCGTCGCGCTCAAGGATCCGAAAGACTTCAAGATCTTGGGTACGCGCGTTTCGGGTGTCGACAACCTGGACGTTGTCACGGGCAAGCCGCTGTTCGGCATCGACGTGACCATTCCCGGCATGAAATACGCGGTCTTCGAGAAATGTCCGGTGTTCGCTGGCAAGGCTGTCAGCGCGAACCTGGACGAGATCCGAGCAGAGCCGGGTGTGCGCCACGCGTTCATCGTCGCAGGCGGAGACGACTTGACCGGGCTACTGGACGGGGTGGCGATCGTCGCTGACTCCTGGTGGCAAGCGAGCCAGGCGCGCAAGAAGCTCCGGGTCGACTGGTCCGAGGGCGCGTACGCGAATGACTCGAGCGCGGGCTTCGCGGCGAGGGCCGCGACGATGTCGAAAAGCGCCCCGGAGGACGTATCCCCTCCGGACGGTGATCCCGACGCTGCCCTTGCAGGAGCGGCGCAGGTAGTCGAGGCCGAATATTCCTATCCGTTCATCGCGCACGCGACGCTCGAGCCGCAGAACTGCACCGCGCACTTCCACGACGGTCGCTTGGACATGTGGGCACCGTCGCAGAACCCGCAGCGCGGACGCGACAGGGTTGCTAGCACGATCGGTATAGATGCGAGCGCGATCACCGTACACATCACCCGGTCCGGCGGCGGGTTCGGGCGACGCGGTTCCGCCGACTACATGGTTGAGGCGGCGGCGATCGCGAAGGAAGTCGATGCGCCGGTGAAGCTCCTTTGGTCGCGCGAGGACGACATGCGGCACGACTTCTACCGCCCGGCTGGCTTCCATTACTTGAAGGGTGGCCTGGACGCGGACGGCAAGGTCGTGGCCTGGAAGAACCACTTCGTGACCTTCGGTACGAACGGTCGCCCTGCCCCGAGCGCCAACCTGGGCGCCACGGAGTTCCCTGCCCGCTTCGTGCCCAACTATGAACTCGGGATGTCGTTCATCCCGTTCAACGTGCCCACCGGCGTGCTGAGAGCGCCGCGGAGCAACGGCGTCGCTTTCGTGATGCAGTCGTTCATCGACGAACTCGCGTACGCCGCCGGAACCGACCCCCTCGAACTCCGCTACGACATCCTCGCAGCGTACGAGGCCCCTGAGGCTACGGGAGGTCGAGGCGCAAGCCTGGACCCCGCGCGTATGCGAGGCGTCCTCGATATGGTAGCCGAGAAATCCGAGTGGGGGAGGACCCAACTCCCCCGGGGCACCGGCCGAGGCATAGCGTTCCACTTCAGCCACCGGGGCTACTTCGCCGAGGTCGTCGAAGCGAGCGTGAGCAACGCCGGCGCCGTGAGCGTGAACAAGGTCTGGGTAGCCGGCGACATCGGCAGCCAGATCGTGAACCTCAGCGGAGCCGACAACCAGGTGCAGGGCGCGGTGCTCGACGGCATCGCCCAGACACTCGGCCAGGAAATCACTATCGAGCGGGGGCGCACGGTGCAGTCGAACTACCACGACTTCCCGTTGCTCCGCCTGAAACAGGCTCCGCCCGCGATCGAAGTACACTTCCTCAAGACCGCCGCTGCGCCGACGGGTCTGGGCGAGCCCGCGTTGCCACCGGTGGTACCTGCACTCTGCAACGCGGTCTTCGCCGCAACCGGCAAGCGGATCCGATCGCTACCACTCTCGAAACACGATTTGCGCTGGGCTTGATGAAGCAATGGCTCGAGACCCGAGAGGTTCTCGGCCGGCTCGCTGAACTGCTGAGAGAAGGCAAGAGAGCCGCGCTCGCGACGGTCGTTCGTGTGCGCGGCTCCGCGTATCGGCACGAGGGCGCGAAGATGCTCGTCGCCGAGGACGGTGCCACTACCGGTAACGTGAGTGGTGGCTGCCTCGAAACCGACGTGCGGGAGGTCGCGCTCGAAGTACTCGCGAGCGGCAAGCCCGAGCTCCGCTCCTACTGTGCAGGGTCGGACGAGATCGCCGCCTGGGATCTCGGGGTCGGCTGCGAAGGGCAGGTCGAGGTGCTCATAGAGGGTGCGACGGGCGCGCGGACGCACGAGCGAGCACTTCTGGACGGAACCTCACCGTTCGTGAGCTGTGTTCTCGTGACGGCACCGCACCGGCGGCTCGTGCTCACAGCTGCAGACACGGAAGGTGGCCTGATTGATTCCGGCTTCGACGCCTCGGTGGCTGTGCTCGCTAGCTCGATGTTGGGGGGCGGCGGATCGGCGATCCATAGCGTCGCCGATCGCGACGTGTTCATCGATGTACTCACCCCCCCTCCCCAGCTCGTCGTCGTGAGTGCCGGGGACGATGCCCGTGCCCTGGCCCACTTCGCCTCGGCGATCGGCTTCCGCGTCGTGGTGGTGGATCGCCGCCCCGGGTTGCTCACGCGCGAGCGGTTTCCTGGGGCTGCGCTCCTAATTCAGGCGACACCGGAAGAGTTGGTCAGGAGCGTCGCACTGGACGGGAAGGACTTCGCCGTCGTCATGACGCACAGCTACGCCGACGATCGCACGTATCTGCACGCCCTCCTCGGCACGAGCGTGCCCTACA
>CAUYXJ010000142.1:0-3920 GCA_963577065.1 Dehalococcoidia bacterium
CTGCTTCGCCTCCGCGGCCTGCGGGCCGCTTCGACTACGCGCTCGCTTCATGCTTTACCACTCGCTGCGCTCGGGCCCCACCACCTGCCCCACCGGCGCTCGGCTCCTTCGCCTCCGCTCCCTGCGGGCCGCTCCGACTACGCGCTCGCTTCATCCTTGAGAGCTCGCTGCGCTCGGGCCCCTCCCCGGCCCCCCCGCCCGCGCTCGTCTGCTTCATGCGCTACGGTCGTTCCGGCGCCGTCAGTGTCAGCGGGCGGAGAGTCGCCGGCGTCTCGGGCCTGCCTACTTGAAGCGGTAGGTGATGCGCCCCTTGGTGAGGTCGTAGGGCGAGAGTTCGACGAGGACGCGGTCGCCCAGGAGGACTTTGATGCGGTAGCGACGAACGCGGCCGCTGACGTGGGCGAGCACTTCGTGGCCGTTCGCCAGCTCAACCCGGAACACGGCGTTCGGCAGCGCCTGGGTGACGACGCCCTCGACTTCGATCGACTCTTGTTTGACCACAGGCTCCCCTTCTAAATCAGGCGTCGCAAACGCGGGTACGGTGGCCTCACGGTACCAGAGACGCCTTTTCGGCGCTCTCCGCGGAAGCCCAACACCGCCGGCCGTTGGTCGCTTCTGGCGTTGCCCTGGTGACAGCCCCTTGCCTTCCGACCAAACAGCAGCGAACGCGGGACGGGGCCGCCGCAAGCTCGCGGGCGGCGGCGCTCGCTCGGCCGGCGCCACTCAACCGGGGCCTTCAGCGGACCCGTTAGTTTGTCGCTTCGAACGGAGGCGCACGTTGACCGACTTCGACCACCTTCGGCGAGCGGCTTCGGCGCCTGCCGGCGAGGCTTCGTCCCTGCCGTTCTGGGCCTACCAGAATCAGGACGTGTATGCGCTGGAGGTCGAACGCATCTTCCAGCGCGACTGGGTTGCGCTCTGCCCGGCCGCGGCACTCTCCGCGCCCGGGGAGTACCTCGCGACAGACATCGCGGGCGAGCCGGTAGCGATCGTGCGGGGAAGCGATGGGGAGCTTCGGGCCCTCTCAAACGTGTGCCGGCATCGAGGGACTCTGCTCCTTTCACCTGGGAGCGGCCGGCTCGACGGCAACATCGTGTGCGGCTACCACGCGTGGACCTACAGCGATTCGGGCGCGTTCCGCGGGGCGCCGTACACGGGCACGGTGACGATCGATCCGGAGGCCCACCGCCTGCCACAGTTCCCGCTATCAGTCTGGATGGGCGTGGTTTTCGTCTCGCTCTCGCAGGATGCGGAACGGCTCCCGCAGCGCTTGGCGGGGGCCGAGGCGCACCTGCGCGAATTCGGCCTCGACACCTACGACAAAGCCGAGCCTCCCTCCGAGGAGGTGTGGGACGCGAATTGGAAGCTGATCCTCGAGAATGCCATGGAGAGCTATCACCTCTTCAAGGTCCATGCGGAGACCCTGGAGAAGGTCACGCCGACCCGGGGTGCGTACTACATCGAGGGCTCTGCTCCTTGGACCGTGACGGGCGGGCGCATCGAGCGGTCCGGTGGCTTCCTCTCGAAGCTGTTCGGCTACGGTGCATCGTCCGGCGATCGTTACGCCTTGCTCTCCATCCCACCGTCGTTCGTCGGAATCGCGACGGACGAATCGTGGGACTGGCTCGCAGTCCACCCGGCCGGCGCGCGCTCGACGCGAGTGGTATCGGGAACCCTGGCGAAGGGCCGCATCGACCCCATGACGCGAGCGGTCTACGGCGGGTTCGCGAATGCGCTCCTCGACGAAGACCGAGCGATCTGTGAGCGCGGGCAGTCCGGTATGGCTTCGCGACACTCCAAGGGCGGGCGGCTGGTCGAGCTGGAGCGGGTGATCGTCGACTTCCACCACTATCTGGGCTGGCGACTGTTCGGAGACGAACCTGGCCCGCGCCATCTCGAGCCACGCCGGTGATCGCCCTCGCGCGCTCCCTGAAGTGGCGCACGATTGTCGGTCTCGCAATGGTCTGGGTGGCCGTGGTCTTCGAGCTGCAGTTCGTCTGGGGGCTGCTCTTCCTCTTCTGGATCGCGCCCGACATCGTCTATGGCGCGACGTACTTCATCGAGCCGCTTTCGAGACAGGAAACACCACTCCTGTTCTGGGCGGTCGTCGCCACCTGGCTCCTGCTGTCGGCCTATTTGCTGTGGCCGATTTCGTCTAGGGCAGGCCAGGCCGCGAGGGGCTGAGGCCGCTACACCGGAGCCCAGTAGATCTTGCCGTCGCGCTTCACTTTCGAGAGCCGTTCCTGCTGGAAGAGGTGCTCCAGATGCGAGAGCGTCTCCCCGACGGCCGCGCGCTGCATGAACGGCTCGAAATCGTCGAGCGTGCCGGTCGCCCACTGCACCCGCCCCGCGACGTCCCAGGCGGTGGCGGCATCGCGTACGCAGCGGAGCATCTCGTCGAGGCGCTCGCGATGGTGGTCGTAGATCTCGTTCACGCGCCGCTTCAGCTCCTTGATGTCGAACTCATGCGCGGGAAGGACGTGTTCCACGTCGAGCGCGGCCACCGTTTCGAGCGATCGGATGTAGTCCCCGAGCGGATCGCCCGTGGTCTGCGCGTGCATCGAGACGTTGGGCGTGATCGTGGGAAGGATATGGTCGCCGCTGAAGAGCATCTTGCGATTGGGCTCGTAGAGGCAGATGTGGCCGGGGGCGTGGCCGGGGGTCCAGATCACCTCGAACTCGAAATCGCCCGCACGCAGCGTCTCGCCTCCGTGGACCTTGCGGTCGGCGGCGGCCGGCTGAACCTTGTCGAGCATGTCCATCGAGCCGCGTGACATCTCGGGGGCCCGCAGCGGGGGTACCCCGTGCTGGCCCATGTACTCCTGCATCTCATCTGTGAGGCCGCGCGGCGCGAAGTACCGCGAGGCGATCATCTCGGCCTCGCGCTCGTGCATGATCACCTCGCAGTCCGAGACCTGCTTTAGCCGCCCCGACATGCCGTAGTGGTCGGGGTGGACGTGGGTGATGACGAGCTGGGTGATCTCGGAGGGGTGGCTGCCGTGCTCGCGCATGCCCTCTTCGAGGGCGGCGTAGGCGGCGTCGGTGTTCCAGCCGCAGTCGAGGAGGATCGTCTCGCCGCCCCCCTTGATCAGGTACGGGAGCACGTAGGGGAGCCCTTTGATCACGCGCGGCTTCTTCTCCAGCTCACCCCGAATCCGCTTTGCTTCTTCGTACTCGAACTTGGGGAAGGGCGTGAGGAGCTGGTAGACGCCTTCGGTGATCTGCAACAGGCACTCCTGAGCCGGGCTCGTCGCTGTGGCCCGGCTGCGTTCGCTCGCTAAAGCGGGGTGCGGGGATCGTACCGGTGGGTCGGGTGGGGGGCGAATGGCCGCTGGCTACTGGCCCTTCCTTCGATTTCGCTGTTCTTGGAGAAACGTTGGGGGGTGTTCGAAACGACCAGGACCCCGTTGTTCGCTTGGCCTCTCGCGCAGCCTGACGCCCTCGCCCTGTTCTCAGTCGTAGCTGCAGAGGGGGTGTAGGGCGAAGCGATCGGCCATGGATCGCCGTAGGGCCACTTCGACCCAGCTCGTTCCAGCGAGCTGCCGTCAAACGTCCGCGGGACGAACTGGAACCGTCTTTCGGCCTGCAGGCTGGGGTGTGCTAGGGGCCTAGGTTAGGGTGGCACGCCTCGCATGGACAGACTTCTCGATACTTCGGCACGATTGGTCACAGCTCGGCCGTGGTTCACCCTCGCCGGGATCGCGCTGCTGACCGCGTTCTTCGGTTTCGGCATGAGCCGGCTGGCCGGCCAGGCGGATGACTCAGCGTTCCTGCCCGAGGACTCCGATGTCGTCGTCGCGAACGAAACGCTCGCCGATGAGTTTCCGGACTCCGCGGGGCTCGCCAACGTCACCCTGATCTTCCGAGGCGATGTGCTCACACCCGCGGGCCTCGATCAGGTCGACCGGGCCGTGACGGCC
>CAUYXJ010000143.1:0-3809 GCA_963577065.1 Dehalococcoidia bacterium
TGCCCCGCCGCGTCGTCGAAGAGAACGCCAACCTCGTGCACTGGACGATTCAGCCGCGAGGTGGGCACTTCGCCGCCGCCGAGGTCCCGGAACTCTTCGTCGAGGACGTGCGCGCGTTCTTCCGCAAGCTGCGCTAGGACTCGACGCGGACCTGGACGAAGTCGAGTACGTCGGTGGCGATGTCGAGGGCGCGCCCCGCGTCGGTTGTGTCGTAGGCCTCCGCAGGTACGCCCCCGGGGAGGGCGGAGGGGTAGCGCGCGCCGAGATAGTGCTTGTCGAGCAGGATGGCGAGCGGCCGGATTGCCTCGAATGCGGGCTCGAGCGCGACGGCGTCCTGGCAGAGGTCGGCGAGAGCGTGGCCCCAGACGAGTTCGGCGCCGCGCTCGAGGAGGAACGCGGTCACGGCCTTCTCCGCGCACTGGTGGGCGAGGAAGCAGGCCGGCGCGTGCCGGTCCGCTCCTGCCAGGAGCTGTGCGTCTGCGAGGTCGTGGCGCGCTTGCGCGAGCCAGCGCCGAGCCTCGGCCGCGCCGCTCGGGGGCGTCTCAGGCATCGGCAGCGATCGTAGCGCGGCGCAGCAGCGGGTCGGTCCCCTGGAGCGCCTCGAACTCGGCCGGCGTATACACGAAGAAGCGCGTCTCGACCTCAGGCTTCAGGTGCGAGACGAAAAAGTCGGGGCGCCGCTGGAACGGCTCCGTGCTCTCGTGCACGAGCACGAGTTCCAGTGCGCTCCCCACGCCCACCGTGCCCTCAGCGAGGTCGCCGGTGAGGTAGGAGCGCTCGACGCCGAGGGACGGCAGCAGCGCCGCGACGCGACGCAGCTCCGCGTCCAGCAGCTCCCGGCGCCGCTCCGCGAAGCCGATCATGATGGGCATGCGCGCTCTAGGTCGTCAGGAGCGCGGGCGCGCTCTGCGGAGGCATGATCTCGTTCGGTTCGAGGACGTACGCCTCTTTCTTGTAGATCTGCACGCGGTGCGAGCCCAGATCGGGCACGAGCAGATGGCCTTCGCCGTCCACGCGCACCGAGGCCGGCGCACGCAGGAGCCGCTGCTCCTCGAGGTTCGCCATCTCGCGCAGCCGGAGGGTCTTCTGATTGGCGAGGATGTAACGCCGTCCGATCGCCGAGAGCGTCGCCTCTCCGAGGAACTTCTGCACGTAGTGCCCGTCGTGGGCGAAGAGCTGCACGCGGTCGTTCCCGCGGTCGGCCACGTAGATGTCGCCGTGCTCGTCGACCGCGACGCCCGCTGGCCGCCTGAATTGGCCGTCGCCGGAACCGCTCGCCCCGATGACGAGGAGCGGCTCACCCTCGGCGCTCAGCTTCTGCACACGATCGTTTCGCCAGTCGGCGATGAAGACATCGCCTTCGTCGTCGACCGTGAGGCCCCAGGGCATATTGAACTGTCCAGGTTCGTTGCCGTGGCTGCCCCAGCCACCAAGGTGCCGCCCCTCGCTCGTGAAGCGCTGGATGCGATGGTTGCCGCTGTCGGCGACGAGGAGGTGGCCTTCCGCATCGAAGGCGAGCCCCGACGGGTGATCGAGCTGGCCGGGGCCGGACCCGTGCTCGCCCCAGGTCCGTACGATCTCGCCTTCGGCGCTGAGGGCGGTGACGCGATGCGTGCCTTCGTCCGTGACGTAGAAGTTGCCGTCGTCGCCACGAACGATGCAGAGCGGCCAGACGACCTCCGCGCCAATGGCGCCGAGGTCTTCGTCCTCCCAGCTGAGCCGCCGGATGTTGGGCTCGACTTCGTTGCGGCAGACGACGAAGAAGACGCGGTCGTCGCCGAGGGCGACATCCATCGGGTACGAGCACGCGCGGCGCATGCCGAGCGTTGTGAGGTAAGGGAGGCCCGCGCGCAGGAGTGCATGTGCTTTCGGCATAGTGGGTCGCTCCGCTCAGGCTGCCGGCGTCATGGCGAAGGGCTGGATCTGTTCGAAGGTCCCGCCCACGATCGGTGCGGCCTCGACCCCCATCCACTGCTCCAGCATCGTGCCGTAGATACCGCGGAAGTCGATCGTGTGCGCGAGGTCCTCTTCATTGAGCCAGTCCTTGGGCTTGACCGACGGGTATTCCGCGTAGAGCCCACCCTTCACGGCCTCCCCGAGAATGTAGGCGCCCCCGCCGGAGCCATGGTCGGTCCCCGAGCCGTTGTCGCGGATGCGCCTGCCGAACTCGCTGAAGACGAGGACGGCGACGTTCTCGGCGGCGTCGTGGTTGCGGAGATCCGTGAGGAAGTCGGAGAGCGCGCCGCTGAGCTCGGCCAGGAGCCGATCGTGCGTGCCCGGCTGATGGGCGTGGTAGTCGTAGCCGGCGTGCTGCGTGTAGAAGACGCGAGTCCCTAGGCCCGCGGTGTGCACGCGAGCGACGTCGCGCAGAGCGGAGGCGATCGGGTTCGAGCCCCACTCTACGGTCGTGCGGTAGCCGCCGGGGACCTCTGCGAGGAGGTCCGCGCCGGAGAGCACGTCTCGCCCCGTCTGGCCGAGGTAGTCCCGCACCGTCCCAGCGCCGACGGCAGGCGTGTACATACGCCGGAAGAGGTCGAGGTTGACGGTGCGCTCCTGCTCGCGCTCGATGCCCGTCATCAGGCCGTAGCGGTCGAGGTCGCCGACGGAGGTGACGGTCACGCCGGGGGCGGCGCAAGCGCGCGGCAATCCGCGGCCGAAGCTGACCGCGGTGAGCGCATTCTCGCTCCCCGGATCGAGCTCGCGTACCAGCTTCCCGATCCAACCTTCGGTCGAGACCACGTCTGGCTCGCAGGTGTGCCAGATGTCCATGCCGCGGAAGTGCGAGCGGTCCGAGTTCGGGTAGCCGATGCCTTGCACGATGGCAAGATCGCCCGCCTCGTAGAGCCCCTCCAGTCGCAGGGCCGAGGGATGGAAGCCGAGGGTCTCGTTCAAGGGCAGGAGCTGCTCTTGGGGGATAGCGACGTGCGGGCGGGCGTCGTAGTAGGCGCCCTCGGTATAGGGGACCAGCGTATTCATGAAGTCGAGCCCGCCCGTCAGCTGGATGATGACGAGGACCGGGTCGCTCGCGGCGCCGTTGCTTGGCATCCTGGCCTCCTAGGCGAACTGGTATTCGGGCGTTGCGACCACGAGGGTGAGCATGCGTGTGACGCTGGCATCGTGGTCCTCGGCCGCGGCGAGGAGAGCCGCCCGCGTCTCGGCGCTGGCGTCGAGCGGGCCCGCGGCCTCGAGGCAGCCGTCGACGAGCGCCGCGGCCGAGAGCGTGGCCCCGTTCTCCAGTCGCGCCGCGACCGCTCGTGTCCCGGGCGACTGCGGGTCCCTCACCTGGTCGACGGCAAAGTTCACCCGTTCCATGAGTGTGCCGCCGTCGATCCACTCCTTGCCGGTGTGCCAGCCCTCGACGCTTGGTGGGTCCATGAGCTTCTGGCCCATCGCCCCGATCGCGGCCTGGAGCGTTCCCATGAGCGGCGTGGGTTCGCTGAGCGTGCCCGAGAGTTTGAGCACGCCTGCGACGAACTCGGCCGGGCACTTCACCCGGGCGAAGCGTGCGTTCTGGAAGAAGTCGGAGTTCAGGAGCGTCCGCATCACCACCCGCAGGTCGCCCTCGGATTGGAGGAAGGCGTCGGTAAGGGTGTCGATCGCGTCGTCGTCGTTCGGCGGGGTCGCCCCCCAGGCCGCCACCTGGGGCTCGTCCGCGACGAAGAAGTTGTAGAGGTGCCGCGCGATGAAGCGCGCCGTCGCTTCCTGCTGCACGATGATCTCGATGATGTCTTCGCCATTGAAGCGCCCCTGGTGGCCAAGGAACGTCTTCTCGCTGTCGTCGTGGTCCTCGGCGCGGTAGACGAAGCGTG
>CAUYXJ010000144.1:0-3759 GCA_963577065.1 Dehalococcoidia bacterium
GACGGCCGCGGCGGCTCCGCCCTCGCTAAGTGTTTTGGCTCGCTGCGCTCGGGCCCCGCCCCACTCCCCGCCCGCGCTCGCTTCCGCGCCGGCGAGCGCCCTCAGGCCGCCCCTTCGATGTCCACGATCCCCGCACGGCGGAGCCCTTCGACGATCCGCTCGGCGGTTCCCGGAGGCGGATCCGCCTTGTAGGTCATGATCGCGAGGCCGTCGACGAGGCGTGCCTCGGCAAGCGCTTCCAGAGTCTCGTCGAAGGCTCGCCAGGCCTCGTCTTCGCCCGCCGCGATTCGGCGACGCAGCGTCTCGGGAACGGGCACCTGCAGCCGTGCGCTGATCCGTTCGAGACCCTCCAGGGTGAGGAGCGGCATGGCCATCGCCACGAGGTGAGCGCCGTTGCCCTCGCGCTTCACGAGCTCCGCCGCCGCCGCCAAGCTCGCGAGGTCGAAGACGGGCTGCGTCCAGACGCAGGTTGCGCCGGCGCGTAGCTTTCCGACGAGCGCCCGTCGCGAGCGCTCGCCCTGGTGGTACTGATCGAGGGCGGCGGCCACGAGCATTCCCGGCGCACACTCCCGTACGAGCGCAACCAGCTCGCGCACGGTGATGGCCGGCGTCTGCTCGTCGCCGGCGTGATCGCCGCGCAGGCAGAGGACATGGCGGACCCCGCCGGCTCGCGCACGCTCGATGTCCGCCCGCAGCCCCGCCTCAGTTTGACCCGCGGCGGTCAGGTGCCAGACCGGGTCAATCCCTTCCAGCGCGAGCGCGAGCGCTGCGTCAAGGCTCGATTGGCGGTCGGGCCGATGAATGACGTTCACCGCCATCGTGCAGCGGTCGAGCAAGCGCGCGCGCCGGAGCAGCACGGCCGGCTTTTCGGAGCGTGGCGGCGTGATTTCCAGGGCTACCGGGAACTCGCCACGGGCGATCGCCTGAGCGAAGGACATAACGCACAGCGTGCTGGGAAGTGGCTTCGGCGTCCAGTCGACGCCGCCTCAGTCGCTGATCACGCTGTCGCCCAGGATCTCGGCGCGCGCTGCAGCAACCGCGTAGAGGGAGCCGGTAACGCAGATGAGGTCCGTTTCGCCCGCCTCTTCGCGCGCCCGGGCGAGGCCCTCGGCGACGCTCGCCGCCACCTCGACGGGCGGCCCCAGCGGGGCGAGCTCCGCGGCCATGCTCTCGGCGTCACGGGCGCGGCGGGACTCCAGCCCGCAGACCCAGATGCGCTCGGCCAGGCCCGCGATCTTGTAGCCGATGCCCTTCAGATCTTTCTCGCACATCACGCCCAGCACGAGGTAGCAGTGGCGCCACTCGAGGTACTCGCGCAGCGCCTCTGCGAGCGCGGCCGCAGCCGCGGGGTTGTGCGCGCCATCGGCGACGAGCGTGGGGCGCTGGCCCATCACCTCGAGCCGTCCGTAGACGCGGGTGCGGGCGATCCCCTGCACGATCGCGTCGTCGCCGATCTCGTGCCCTCCGTCCCGGAGCGCCTGACTCGCAGCCACGGCGGTGGCGGCGTTCTCAACCTGGTGGCCGCCGAGCATTGGCGTCCGGAACTCGACGGATCCGTTAGGCCCCTGCACGTGGAACGATTGTCCGAAGACGTAGCGCTCGAGCACGTCGGTGCTCCAGGCATCGGCCACCGACAGCAGCTGGGCCCCGACCGCACTGCACCGCTCCGCGACCACCGCCGTGACGGCGGGATCGGGCTGGGCCGCGAGCACGCAGGTGGTTTCAGGGCCGATGATGCCCGCCTTGTCTTCGGCGATCGCGGCAGGCGTCTCGCCGAGGATCGCCGTGTGGTCGAGGGCGACCGGCGTGACGACGACGAGCCCGGCACCGCCGAAGACGTTCGTCGTGTCGTACGAGCCCCCGAGCCCAACCTCGACGATCTGCCAGTTCACGCTTCGCAGCTGGGCGCGGACGAGCCAAAAGAAGAGCGCGGTGAGCACGCCAAACGTACTTACCGCCCCGCCCGCCGCTTCCTGCTCGGCTTCGACGGCCGGCCGGATCGCCTGTAAGCCAGCCGCGAACTCCTCGGTCGAGACCGGCTCGCCGCCGATGCTGATGCGCTCCGTGTACGAGTGCAGATGCGGGCTCGTGAAGAGCGCCGTGGCCTCGCCGTTGGCCCGCAGGATGCCCTCGATCATGGCGGCGACGCTGCCTTTGCCATTCGTCCCCGTCACGTGCACGGTTCGGCGCGCGAGCTGCGGCTCGTCCAACCGGTGCAGGAGCGAGCGCATGGAGGCCAGGCTCATCGAGGGGTTCGCGGACGCCTGGGGCTCTCGCTCCATATCCTGGAACGATTCGAGGAAGGTGAGCGCCTCGCGATAATCCACGGGATCATTGTAGGACCGAAGGCGCGCGATCCGCGGTCCGGGTATGCCATCCTCTTTCGGGTGGCGGCCAAGCATCGTTTCGGCTCTCGCTTCGAACGCGCAATCGCGCTGATCGACGCCGCGAACGCGCGCGATCCCGCCACGATCTCGGTCGACGGCCGGGCGCAGCCGAAAGAGCTCAGGCACGCAGGCATGCTCACCGCGTGGATCGAGCGGCTACGGCCCGACGCCAGCGAGGCGCTGCTGCTGGCCGCCCGGGCCCATCATCTTCGGCGCTGGGAATCGCCCCGTGATGGCTACCCGCAGGGCCGCCGCGGCTACCTCCGCTGGCGCCGCGAACTCCAGCGGCTGCACGCCACCTACGCGGGCGAGATCCTCGAGGACGTCGGATACGACGCCGAGAGCATCGGCGCGGTCGAGCGGCTGATCCGCAAAGAGACCGCCCGCGACGACCCCGAAGGCCAGGCCTTCGAGGACGGTCTCACCCTCGTCTTCATCGAGACGCAACTCCACGACCTCGCCGCCCGCGCGGATAGCACCACCATGGAAAGGGTGCTGCGCAGGACCTGGCGCAAGATCAGCCCGGCGGCCCGCGCCATCGCTCTGCAGGCCGACCTCGCGCCCGAAGATCGCAAGCTCCTGGAACGAGCGATCGGGTAGGCCCGTACCGTGACGACGAGCCAGCTCCTACAATTGTCGCGATGCCAATGAACGAAGCGTTCGTCGCTGAGCTGCTGGACGCACTCCCCGATCGTTTCGGCGACACGCTCGCCGATCTGCCCCCGGACGCGCGTGTACAAGCGATGGCGACGGCGCGGCAACTCGCGACGCTCGTCCGCGCCACACGCGCGAGCTACGTCCTGCACGTCGGCGGCGAACTCGGCTACACGAACCTCCATATCGCCGGCGCCTTTGGCCACACCGGCCAACTCGAGATCGTCGTACCCGATCCCAAGGCCGCGTGCGAAATCGAGCGGCTCGCGGAGCGCTACGCCCTCAGCGAGCGTCTGAGCGTCCATCCTGGGGATGCGCCCGCGGTGGTCTCCGGACTCAACGGGCCGTTCGATCTGATCGTCCTCAGCGGGCGCTGGAGCGATTACCCGCGCCTGCTCGACGACCTCGCGCGCCTCAATCGCGTGGGCGGCTCGCTCGTTGTCGCGAATGCCGCGGAACTGCCTGCCGCGGATGCCGAAGCGCCCGACACGGTCGCGCTCCGAAACGTCCTCACGCGACTCGCCGCCGACGAGCGCTACGTCCTCAGCACGGGGCTCGATTTCTCGACCGTCCTGGCGGCCCGCGTTCGCTAACGACCTTCGGGCTTCAGGCGCGGTCGGCGATTGCGATGATCCTGGGGTGGAACGCTGTTCGTCCTGCCGAGAAGGGCCGCCGCGGGCCTTGCTGCGCGGCTCCCCCTCCGGGAGCAACACGCGCG
>CAUYXJ010000145.1:0-3733 GCA_963577065.1 Dehalococcoidia bacterium
TCGCCCCCTGCTGCGAAACCCGGCTCGCCGCTCATGCCCTCGATGAGCACGCCGTCGTACTCGACGATGAGCGCGCGCTGCTTCGCGTTTGGATCGCGCGTGCGCACGAACGGCAGCTCCTCGATTGCCGAGAAGCCCTCGTTGGGCGAGGGCGGTTCGAAGTCGCGCCGGTAGTCGAATTGCGCGCGCGGCGGGAAGCTCGCCGGATCGCTCCGGCTCAATGCGCGAAGTGCGTCCGGATCGAGGAGCTGGCCGTGACGCTCGAGCATCCGCGTTACGGCATTCACCTGCGCGTCCTCGAGCGAGGTCTGCGGCCATTGGCAGCGTACGTTCAGGCCGTGCTCCCAAGCGGTCTCGATCACGGCGTTGCGCGATTCACGGGTGGCGTAGGTGTTGTCGAGGACGAAACGGCGCTGCCCAGCAGCGAGACCGGCGTCGAGCGCCTCCGCCAGGCCCGCGAGCCTCCCCCCGCGCTCGTCCCGATTGAGACGCGCGTAGCCCTCCTCGGTCCATCCTCGCGCGAGCGCGCTCTTGCCCGCGGCTGGGTATCCCATGATCAGCACGACATCCGCCGGTGCCTCGCGCGGCGGCCGGCGCTCCGCGCGAGGCGCGCGGAAACGGCGGCCGGCGGGCAGTGCGTCGTCGAGTCGCTCCCGTTCGCCCGCGCTGAGCGAAAGTTGCGGGGCGTTCGCCGCGGAGCGTGCGCTCTCGGGCCGGGTTGCGCCGGGGATGGGCAGAATGGTGGCGGGTGCGAGGTCGCGCAGCCACGCGAGCGCCACTTCTTCGCTGCTTGCGCCCCGTGCCTCGGCAACCTCCCGCAGAGCCGGGATCTTCGCCAGCCGCGCCCGCTTGCGGGGTCCGCCGAGCGGGCTGTGGGCGATGAGCCGGATGCCGTGCTCGCGGCAGTACTCGGCCACGCCGTTGCGGAGGGGGCTGTCGGCGACGGCGCTCAACTCGACCTGCACGGACGCGATTTGCGCTACTTCGCGCGCTGCCTGGACCTGAGCCAGGCCGACGTTGCAGAGACCGATCTCGCGGATGAGCCCGTCCTGCTGCAGCTTTGCCAGGGCGCGCACGCCGGTGAGGAACGGAACCCTTGGGTCGGGCGCGTGTAGCTGATAGAGGTCGATCTGCTCGACGCCTAAGGCGCTGCAGCTCGCCTCGCAGGCGGAGCGAAGCGCCTTCGCCCGTCCATCGGGCACCCAGGCGCCGCCTGGGCGAGTGAGCCCGCCCTTGGTCGCGATGGTGATTGCGCTGCGATCTCCCCGCCAGCGCGCGAGAGCGGTGGCGATGAGGCGCTCGTTGTGGCCGATATCCCCGTCGTCGTGGCAGTAGACGTTGGCGGTGTCGAGGAGCGTCGCGCCCGCGTCGAGCGCGGCGTGGAGGGTGGCGATCGCCGCGTCGTCGTCGCGCTCGGGGAGCGTCGAGAGGCGCATACAGCCGAGCCCGATGGGTATCACCGGTGCCATGAGGCGACCATGCCACAGCGAGGCGCCCGCAGGCGACCGTCGCCGCCGGGCTCTTCGCCGCTACCCGGCTCGACTCCCGCCTGCTAGCGTCTTCAGAACTCTCCCTTGGAGGCGGTCCGTGCTTCATCGCCCATTCGTGCAGCTGGCCTATTTCGTTCCGGACATCATCGCGGCCGCCGAGATCTGGACGGCCCAGCGCGGCGCCGGTCCCTTCTTCATCGGCGAGCACATCCCTGTCGAGAACGTCTTCTACCGTGGCCAACCCGCCGCACTCGACCACTCCTCGGCCTACGGGCAGCTCGGCTCAGTCATGCTCGAGCTGACCCAGCAGAACGACCCCGGCCCCTCGGCTTTCCGCGATATGTTCGGCCCGGGCGAGCAGGGCCTGCATCACGCCGCCACCATCGTCCCCAGCTTCGACGAGGAGATCGCGCGCTACGAGGCCCTCGGCTTCACGGTTGCGAACCGCTGCCGAACTGTGGGTGGCGGCCTCGATTTCGCCTTCGTTGACACCGTTGCGATATACGGCCACATGGTTGAGGTCTACGAAGGGCAGAAGGGGCTCGTCGACTTCTACGCGAAGGTGGCGAAGGTGGCTGAAGGCTGGGACGGCAGCGATCCGATCCGGCCTATGGGCTGAGCGGCGGCGTTCTCCCAGGCCGCCCCCGGCCCCGCCCAGGCGTGCCCGCAGCTACCGCAATGGAGGCTGACGGCGTTTTGGGGCGCGAAGGCGCTCACCCATCGGCAGCCAGGCGCTTCGCCCACTAGGCGATCACCCCCTCCGTGTTACTCCGCCGCTCCCGGCATCACCCAGGTCGAAGCGGCTGGCGTTTCGAACCTCAGGCCTTCGCGATCGGGCGTGAGGTTCGTGATGGTGAGCGCGAACGGTTCGAGGTAGTCGACCGCGCCGTCGGTGATGCGGAAGGGGCGGTCGTGACCGGGGTAGATCACGTCCGCTGCCGAGACGGCTCGGGCGACGCTCTCCTTCGCCTGGGAGAGCGACCCGAAGACGAGCGGCGGCTCGCCGGAGGTCGCCACCGGTCCCGAATGGACCGCGTCGCCGGCGATGCAGGCGGTCCCGGCTTCGGTCTCGACGAGCAGACCGATGCTGCCCACGGAGTGCCCCGGCAGCTCGATGACGTGCACACCGCTGGCGAGCTCTTCGCCCTCACTGACTTCCTGGATGCGGTGGGTTTCGATGGCTACCCCGGTCCAGCGCGGCGTCGCCCAATCGTTCTCATGCGGCGCACTCGCATACCCGCGTTCGCGTGGATGGAGCAGGAGCGGGGCTTGCGGGAAGCGGTCGAAATTCTGGACGTGGTCCCAGTGCGCGTGAGTCATGAGCACGGCATCGATGCTCGCTTCGCTGAGGCCGCGTTCGGCGAGGGCGGCGCTGAGCTCGCGCCGCCGCCCGACGTGGGCGGTGTCGACGAGAATGCGCCGCCCCCGCGACTCCACCAGGGTGACCGCGCAGAAGGCGGGCCGGCCCGCATCAGTCGAGAACGAGAAGCCGCGCAGAAGAACGTCGACGGTGGCCATGACCACTCCGGAGGCCCGCATCGTCCCTGCGAAGGGCAACGCGATAGCGAGGCGCGATCGTACCGCGGGTCGCGAGGGCGTGGGGCGGGCGGGGTCGCCGGTCGGGCAGCGTTCCGCCGAGAGAGCATTTGGCATGAGTCGCCGGCAGCTACTGAGACGGCCAGGCCCTCGCGACACCCAGGGCTCGACCGCGGCCGGCCCTCGGCGACTCGCGACGACCTCTCCAAAGTGCTCTACGAGCGCTCGTGGGTCCTTCTGGGCCGCGAACAAGGTTCCGCTGGGCGAGCGGACCAGAGGGGTTCGAGCGCCAGCCTCTGCGTACCCATGCTGGTATGTTTGCGCCCCCGCGAGCGCCTCGAGTTCGCGGGTGGAGGCGTGACGTGAAGGGTTCCGAGTGCATCGCGAAAAGCTGGCTTGCCTACGGCGTCGAGGCGATCTTTCTGGTGCCGACCAACCTCTTCGACTCGCTTGTGGCCCTCGAGGGGACCGGCGTGCGCCGGATCCTGACCCATGGCGAGAAGGCGGCTGGCTACATGGCCGATGGCTACGCCCAGGCCTCCGGCCGTCCCGGGATCGTCGTCACGCAAGGCGGGCCCGGCGCCACGAACCTCGCCGCCGGGCTGGCGGAGCCCTGGATGGCGTCGTCTCCGGTGATCGCCTTCACCGGGGCGCGTTCGGGGGCGGCGGCGTACAAGAACGCTTACCAGGATGTCCGCGCCCACTTC
>CAUYXJ010000146.1:0-3683 GCA_963577065.1 Dehalococcoidia bacterium
AACGAAAGGAGGTAGATCGGCACTGTGACGGAGCGCCGCGCCAGGCGCAGCGTGAAGCGCTCACGCTCAAGCTCCCGCCGGCGGGCGAAGGGCGTCGCCAGAGTTGACGGAGCGGGGGATGGCGGGACCGAGGTGCCCGAGGTCACCGCGGTAGGGTAGCGAACCACGTGACTTCACGCTGAAGCGAGGCGCTTCGCCCGCGCCCGGGGCGCAACGCCTCGCTCCCGACGCAAGGCCGCTCAGTCGTGCCCACCCTCTCCCGGTGTCGTAGAGTCTCGCCCGATAGCGGGCGAGTCGGCGGCGCTGCCACGGGGCGAGCGCCCAGCCCCTTGGCGATGGCCCGTGGCCTGTGTATCTAAAAGGGACGAGCGTGGTGCGTGACGAGGTTCGGACGGCGGTGCGGGCGGCGATCGAGGCCGCTCGCGCTCACGCGCAAGCGGCGCCGGTTCGCCTCCCCGCTCGGCGCTACGTCGACCGCTCGTTCTACGACGCCGAGCGTGCCGAGATTTTCGGGAGGGCGTGGCTGCTCGCCGGCCGCCTCGACGAGGTGCCGACCCCCGGGCTCTACATGACCTGGGAGAAGACGCGGATCCCGCTCCTCATCGTCCACGCGGTGGACGGCGTGATCCGCTGCTTCTACAACAGCTGCCGCCACCGCGGCGCCCCGGTCGTGCGCGTGGCGCGGGGTCGCAATCGCGCGTTGCGCTGTCAGTATCACAGCTGGACCTACGACACGACGGGCAAGCTCGTCTCGGTTCCGGATGAACGCGACTTCGTCGATCTGCGTCGTGAGGAACGCGCGCTCGTGCCGGTCAATTGCACGCTCAGTGCTGGCGGCATCTTCGTGAACGAGGACGCAGACGCACCCCCGCTCGACACGTGGTTCGGCGCCGCGGGGGAGGAGTCCGGCGCCGTCGACGGCGGGGGTTTGCGCACGCTCGCGCAGCGCGCGGTGACCATCCCCGTGAACTGGAAGCGCGTGATGGAGCGCTTCCTCAACGCCCCGCCGGTCCCGCCCCGCCCAGGCCTCCCCGCGCCCGCTGTGGAAGCCGGCGCGACGAGCGTGGAGGCGTTCGCGGGCGGGCATCTCCGCATCGTCGCACCGTTCGACGAGCCGAGCGCTGGGGCGCTCGGCCTGGCCAATCCCCTCGCATGGACGGACCTCCAGGACGAGGGCCTGACGGACATCCCCTCCCTCGATCCGATGTTCCGTTCCACTGCCACCACCTACGCCCTCTTCCCGAACGTGCTTCTCACGTTCACCCCCAGCGGCGTATTCAGCTTCGCCCTCTGGCCCAGCGATGAGGAGACGACGCTGCTCGAAGCCACCTGGTACGCGCCGGATTGGGGCGAAGCGGACTCGCCGGAGGCGCTGCCCGGCTGGCAGGCGCGCATCGCCTGGGCGCAGTCGCAGCTCGACGAGACCGGGGGAGCGCTCGACCGTGCGCAGGCGGAGATGCAGGAGCCGGCCCGCCAGGGCCTCGCGCTCCAAAACGTCTCCGAGGCCGTGCGCCTCTGGCACGAAGCGCTCGATGCCCGCATCCACGCGGTCGTGCCCGCCGACACGCTCGTCGGTGCCGTTCCGGGCGAGGTACGCAGCCCCGTGAGGGGCTAGCCGGCGGCGGCCGTCCGGTGGGTGGGGCGAGGGTTGGGTCACACCTGTACAGCGGATAACCGCTGGCTCGGCGCCGACGCTCCTCGATCGGGCAGCTGTCGCACTCAGGGACGAGGAGGAAGGGGGGCGTAATCCCTGGACCGGATCTTGTCGCGAGAAGGTTCGTCGTCAGCAGAGCCAAAGCCTACGATCAGTCCGTGAACACCAAGCGCAAGTGGGACCGGGGTAGCGTGGTCTTTCAGGAGGGCGTATCGCCGCTCGGGAAGCTCGTTGAGGTCAGACCGGCGAGGGTGGTGGAGGACTCAGATCGTGAGCTACGGCTGTCTTTTGCGGCGGGCTCCACGTACCTGAGCGGGGATTGGATGCGGGGGAGAAGGAGATACGAACTGTCGCTCGCCCAGCGCATCCGCGAGTTCTCGTCCACCGAGCCGCTCACTTTCGAGGAGCGAACGAATCGCTCTCGGAACACGCTGTCAGTGCTGCCGCGCGAGGCGCTTCACGCCGTGTGGTTCTTCTGGGACCGAGACTGGAACCCGAGCGAAGCGTTCGTCAACTTCCAGGCTCCCTATACGAGGGTGGATGACCGACTCCAAGTCATCGACTACTACCTCGACCTGCAACTGACGAGCGCACTCGAGTGGTCTCGGAAGGATGAGGACGAGTTTGACGCTATGCACGAAGCTGGGGTGCTCAGCGACGAATTGGTGTCACAGGTCCGCGATGAGGCGCAGGCGGTGATTCGGCGGATCGAAGCGCGCGTTTGGCCGTTTGACGGAAGCCTTTGGGAGTGGCGACCGCCGGCAGGCTGGGGCGGCCTCAACCTGGAGGGGTATGACCTGCGTGATGAGGGGCGACGGTGACAATCCCTGGGCTTTGTCGTTCTTCCGCGGAGGGACGGCCGAGGCTCACCCGCTATCGCCCGGCTACGGCCCCGTCGATGCGCGCCATGAGTTCCGGGGCGAGGGGGCCCTTCGCCTCTGCTGCGAGGCACTCCGCCAGCTCGATCCGGTTCTTCACCCCCAGGACCAACGTCGAGATGCCCGCCATCGTCAGGGCGTAGCGGTGCGCCAGCGAGGCGGGCGACTCGCCCACCTCCTGCGCGAGCGCCCGGAAAGGTGCGGCCCGCTTGAAGTCGACCACTTCGGGGTGGTCGTCCGCGAGTTCGCGGTCGATCGCGTCGGTGAGGGCGCCGGCTTGGACGGCACGAATGCCCATCACCCCCACGCCCCGCGCTTCCGCGGCCGCGATGAGCGCGCGCGGCTGCGCCGGCTCATCGAACGTCCGCATCGCCCCGGGTGAATCGAGGAGGTTCGCGACGCACTGGATAGCGGCCGGCGGCGGATCCTCAGCAAGCGTCTCGAGCAGGGCGCTGGGCACGCCGATGCCGCTCACACCCCAGGCGCCAATCCTGCCGTCCGCCACCATCGCTTCGAAGGCTGGCCGCACGGCTTCGATGAAAAGGCCCCGGGGCGTTCCCCGCGCTTCGCCCCCGGACTCGTCGGGGAGGATCATCCCGTGCAGGAAGAAGAGATCGACGCGATCGAGGCGCAGTCGCTCCAAGCTCGCGCTGAGCGATTCTTGGAGCGCGGCCGCCGCCTCGGCGGGGGGCGGCTGCCCCAGATGGTGTTTCGTGGAGATGCGCACGCCGGGGGGCAGGCGTCCGTCGAACGCCTCGCCCACGACGCGCTCGGCCTCGCCGTTGCCGTAGCCGGGCGCGACGTCGAGGAAGTCGATGCCACCATCCACGGCGGCGCGCACGGTCGCGACCGCTTCCTCGCGCGTGGTCGCTCCCCAGACCTGGCCCGTGCCACCGCCGCCGAGGGTAAGGGCGCTGACCGGCCCGAGCGTCCCGAATTGTCGCTGTTCCATGGCGCAAGCCTACGCGAGCGGCAGCCTCGCGGCCGATCTTCACGCCAGCTCGCTGCGCTCGGGCCCCCTCCGCGCTCCCCGCCCGCGCTCGGCTGCTCCTCCTCTGCGGCCTCACGGCCGCGGCGGCTCCGCCCTCGCTAGGTGTTTTGGCTCGCTGCGCTCGGGCCCCACCCCCACTCCCCGCCCGCGCTCGGCTGCT
>CAUYXJ010000147.1:0-3648 GCA_963577065.1 Dehalococcoidia bacterium
CAGCGGCCGCCAGGCCGCGTAGACGCAGCAGTCGAGCGCGGGAGGGGGGCCGGGGAGGGGGCCGAGCGCAGCGAGCTGTAACCCAGCGAGCGCGAAGGCGCAGCGGCCGCCAGGCCGCGTAGACGCAGCAGTCGAGCGCGGGAGGGGGGCCGGGGAGGGGCCTGAGCGCAGCGAGCTCTAAGCGCGGCCCGAGCGAAGCGAGCTTTATCCCAAAGCCGCCTTCAGCTTCTCCGCCGACTCGGTGGCTGCGCGATCCGCGTCGTCGAGGATGCCGAGCATGCCGAAGAAGGCGTGCACCTGACCGTCGTAGCGGGTGTGGCTCGTGGCCACGCCCGCCTCTTGCAGCCGCTTCGCGTAGGCCTCGCCCTCGTCCCGGAGGGGGTCATACTCGGCCGTGATCACGTGCGCGGCGGGCAACCCCGAGAGATCGGCTGCGCGCAGGGGCGACGCGTGCGGGTGGCTGCCGTCCCCGTTCGGACCGAGGTAGTGGTCCCAGAACCAGATCATCCCGTCGCGGGTGAGCAGGTAGCCGTCCGCATTGTCGCGGTACGAGGCGGTCTCGTAGTTCTGGTCGGTGACGGGATACACCAGGAGCTGGAAGCCGATCGGCGGGCCGTTTTGGTCCCGCGCTCTGAGAGCGACCACCGCCGCGAGATTGCCGCCCGCGGAGTCCCCGCCGACGGCGAGGCGGCCTCCGTCCGCGCCGAGTTCGGCAGCGTGCTCGGCGGCCCACACCGTTGCTGCATACGCGTCGTCGTGGGCGGCGGGGAAGCGGTGCTCGGGTGCGAGGCGGTAGTCGACGGAAACGACGACGGCTCCGCTACGGTTCGCAAGCTCGCGACAGTTCAGGTCGGCGCCTTCGAGGTCACCGAGCACCCAGCCGCCGCCATGGAACCACACGAGCAGGGGGTGGTCGGTGGCGTCGGTCGGGCGATACACGCGGATGGGGATCTCGCCGCCCGGCCCGGGCACCGTGCGGTCCTCCTGCGCGGCCATCGTTGCGCCGGGGATCGCCGGCGGTGCGGCCCGATTGGCTTCGCGCGCGGCCGCTGGCTCCTGCGTGTGGAGGGGTGGCGCGCCTAGCGCCGCCATCTGATCGAGAACGACCTTCGCTTGCGGGTGGAGTGCCATGGCTGCCTCCTCGGGTCGCGAAACCGTAGGAGCGACCGCACTCGCCGTCAACAGTCGCTCTCCAACGCTGCAAGGAACTCCGCGCTCGTGACGAACTCGACTGTTCCGTATCCCCGCATCCGCAGGACCTCACGGTCCGCCGTCACTACGTGACCGGCGCCTCCCGCCTGCGCGGCTTCCACGAGTCGCCGGTCCCCGGCGTCTCTGAGCGTGAGTTCGTCGATTCCCGCCGCCTCTACGATGATCGAGCGCTCCCGAAGATCGCGCAGGAGAGCGTCACGAGCCTGGTGATCGGCGATTCGGGTCACCCAACGCGCGCCGACGACGAGCTCCGCCTCGCGCAGCGTTGCCTCGGAAGCGACGTGCTCGAAGCGGCCCCCGCGCCAGTGATCGAGGATGCGCGCGCCCGTGCCGGCAGGGCGCGCGAGCGCGCCCACGAGGATGTTCGTGTCGACGACCGCCCGCAGGCGCCGGGGGCGGGCCGCGCTCAATGCGCGACCTGGTTGCCCCCATCGATGTTGATCGACTGCCCGGTGATCCAGGAGCCCTGGTCGCTGCAGAGGTAGACGGCCGCCCAGCCGATGTCCTCGCCGAGCCCCGCACGACCGATGGGGATGCGCATCGCGCGCGCGTCGAAGTCCGGGTTGGCGAATACGTCCGCCATACGCGACGTATCGACCAGCCCGGGGCAGATCGCGTTCACGCGGATGCCGTAACGACCGACTTCCCCGGACATCGAGGCGGTCAGCCCCTGCAGTCCGGCCTTGCTCGCCACGTAGGCAGCCATGTTCGGGCCCATCGCCTTGCCCGCGATCGAAGAGATGTTGACGATCACGCCCCCGTTGCCGGCGTCGATCAGCTGCTGGCCGAAGATCTTCGACACCAGGAAGGCGCCCCGCAGATTGACGCGCAGAACGGTGTCCCAGGCGTCGATTGGCATATCGACGACGGGCACGCGGTCCGGCCCGCGCGCGGCGCCGGCGTTGTTCACGACGAAATCGACGCGGCCGAACTCGGAGAGCGTCTGCGCGAGCAGGTTGCGCACGGCGGCCTCGTCGGCGACATCGCTGACGAGCGGCAGCGCCTTGCGTCCAGCCGCCTCAATCTCCTCGGCCACGGAGGCGATGTCGCGCCAGCCTGCGGCCTTCTCGTCGTCGGGAAAGCGCTCCGGTGGCCGGCCCGTGCCGGTGAGGACCACATCCGCGCCGGCTTTCGCCAGCTCCACGGCGATGTCGCGGCCGATGCTCTTCATGCGGCCGGCCCCGGTGACGACCGCCACCTTGCCGTCGAGTCCCGTCAGGTTCAGTCCAGTCATCACGCCTCCTCTCCGGGGCCCGAGGCGCCCGGCTGAGCGACTATGCCGGGTTCTGCTGGTCGCCTCAAGGCGGTCCCTGGGCAGTTGGCGTTTTGCGCCGAATTTGCCCAGCTTTGCGTTTGTCTTGACTTTATGCGGATAGAGTCCCTGCCGTGGCGGAGGGCGTCCCTCGCGCGGTGGGCATCTTTGTGCTCGGTCTCGCGACCGGCCTGGCCATTGCGTTGATCCTCGTGCTCGACGATTCGACGGCCCCCGCCGCCGCCGAACTCCCGTCCCGTCCCACGGCGCCCGCAACCGCGATCGAGCCGCCGCCCGCCTCGGCGAGCCCGAGCGCCACTGCCACAGCCTCCCAGACCGCGACGGCTCAGCCCGCCCCCGCCACCGCCACAGCCACCGCGACAGGCACAGCCACGGCCACCACGACGCCGGACGGGGCGGTTGTCGGAGACAGCCGGCCGGCCCGTTGCTCGACCGTCGCGGAGCGCGGCGCTGATCTGATCAGGGCCGTCGAGGAAGCGATGGAGGGTTACGAGGGCACTTGGGGTCTCGCCCTCGTCGATCTCGACTGCAATTCGCCAATCGTCATTCGCCCGGAGTACCGCCAGTACCCCGCGTCCGCGGGCAAGATCGTCGTCATCATTGCCGCCCTCCGCGCCGTGCAGGAGGGAGTCGTCGCGTTCGCGGCGATCGAGCCCCACGTCGAACTCGTCATGCACCACTCGCTCGATGTGGACACGGACGTCGTCGCCTCCTTCGTCACGCCCGCGCAAGTGTCCGCGGTGCTGGAGGCCGCTGGCGTGTCTGCAGCCTCATCGCTCGAGTACGAATGGCGCCAGGCCGTGTTCACGCCGCACGACCTCGCGCTGGTGTGGGCGTCGCTGCTGCGCGGCGAGCAACTAGACGAGGGGTGGACGAGCTACCTCCTCGGCCTCGCCAGCGAAGCGATTTTCCCCGACGGATACGAAACCTTCCCGGCGGCGTTCGACATCCCCGGCTATCAGTACGGCCAGAAGGCGGGCTACTGGGTCAGTGTCGAACAGCTGGACGACCTCGTCGCGGCGGGTTACGTACGACCGGAGGACGCATCCAGTGAGGGTTTCGCCTTCGCCTTCCTGCTCGAGACCCCGCTCGACGATCTCTTCGACCCCCAGCGCCGCCTTGTCTTCCCACTCGTCCGTGACTTCGTCGTCGCCGAACTCGAT
>CAUYXJ010000148.1:0-3621 GCA_963577065.1 Dehalococcoidia bacterium
GCCTGGCGTTACGGCGACCAGTTCGGCCGGCGCCGGAAGCGGGCGCTGCTAGGCACCCTCGCAGCCACCGCGGTCTTCACCGGATCATGGCCGGGGCCTCAGCGGCTGGCATCGGCGGCGGTGGGCTGTGGTTCTTCTGGAACGCTTGGGTCAACGGACGCACGCTGGCCAAGGTGCGGACCGATGACGGGCGAGTGATCAAGCTCATGAACCCCGACTTGCTCGGTACCCGAGCGCTGTTCGCGAGCTGCGGACATTGCGGGCGTACACTCGGGCGGCTGTCCGAGATGCGATCGAACGGCATTTGCGGCACGAGCCGGACCGCGTCAGCAGAAGCCGCATCAAGCGTCTCCACGGCCTTGCGCGACCGTAATACAGGCTTCGAGTCGGAGAAGTGAGGGTGTTCTATGACGTCCAAGAAAACAGAGTCGAGGTCCTCTCGATCATCGATAAATCGTCGGCCGCAGGTTGGCTCGAAGAAGAGGCAACGGGGGCCGAGGAGGGTGGCGATCGCCGAGATGAAGGATGACTTCTCTCGATATCTGAGGATTGCCGCTCGGGAGGATCTCGTGATCACACGGCACGGACGACCGGCGGGAGTCTTGATCGGTTTTGAGTCGGAGGACGATTGGCTCGTTTATCGGCTCCAGAACGATCCAACATTCCTTGCTCGCATTGCTGATGCTCGCGATGCGCTCCATTGTGGTGAGGGGACGCGGCTCGAGGACGTCGACTAACTAGACCCTCCCCTGGCGGATGAGGCTGCTGGGGCGGATTGTCCCGCCTATGCTGACTGCACAGAGGCCTCACCGCGCCGCTTCGGCGGTCCTCGTCGCCCTGCTCGTCGCCACGGCTTGTGGCGACCCCGCGCAGCGCTCGGGAGAGCCAGGGACTGACTCCGCCCGCGCGGACCTCCGTATCGTCGCTGTCACGCATGGTGTGTCCGCGAACCCTTTCTGGTCGGTGGTTATCAACGGGCTCGAAGACGCGGCGCGCGACATGGGCGTGAGGGTCGAGTATCAGGCACCGAGCACGTTCGACATGGTCACGATGAGCGAGCTCATCGACGCAGCCGTCGCCTCCCTCCCGGACGGGCTCGTGGTCTCCGTGCCCGACCCTGACGCGCTGGGTGCCTCGATTCGCGCGGCTGTCGCCGTCGGTATCCCGGTGATCACCATCAACTCGGGTGGAGACGTATCAGTCTCGCTCGGCGCCGTGGCTCACGTGGGCCAGGCGGAGTACGACGCGGGCTTCGGCGGGGGCGAGCGGCTGGCCGAGGCCGGCGTTCACCGAGTCCTGTGCGTGAACCAGGAGGTCGGCAACGCCTCGCTCGATACCAGGTGTCAGGGCCTCAGCGACGCGCTGGCGGAGCACGGTGTGCCGGTAGAGGTGCTGGCGGTCGAGCTCGCGGACCCGGAAGACACCCGCCAGCGGGTTGCCGGGGCGCTGCTGGCGGACGCCACGATAGACGGAATGCTCACGCTCGGGACCACCGGAGCGGAGCCCGCGCTCGCTGCGCTTCAGGATCTAGGACGTGTGGGCGACGTACACCTCGGAACGTTCGACCTCTCGACATCGGTGCTCGAGGCGATTCGAGACGGTGAGATCGATTTCGCCATCGACCAGCAGCAGTACCTCCAGGGCTACCTGCCCGTCGTCCTGCTCACGCTATACATCGAGACCGGCACCGTGCCGGGTGGAGGGCTCGCGCTCCCGACGGGGCCAGGCTTCGTGACGTCCGAGACCGCCCAGCAAGTCATGGGCCTCACGAGTCGCGGCCTGCGGTGAGCGGGCCCGCGTCCAGCATCTCCGATCGACCCGCCGCCGGCGTGCTCGCGCGACTGTTCACCCGCCCCGGGGCCGCGGCGGCCGTAGGCGCCGTCCTCATCTGGCTGCTCTTCGCCGTTGCGGCCGGTCCGGCGTTTCGCAGCCTCGCGGGCACGGCATCGTACCTGAACGCAGCGGCGCCGCTCGGAATCCTGGCGGTGGGTGTTGCGCTGCTGATGATCGGCGGCGAGTTCGACCTCTCGGTGGGGTCCGTTGTGGGCGTCTCGGGCATGTCCGTCATGCTGCTCACCACGGAAGTGGGTTGGTCGGTGTGGCCGGCAATAGGCGCGACCGTCGTGATCTGTCTGTTCATCGGCTTTCTGAACGGCCTAACGGTGGTGCGAACCCAGCTGCCGTCCTTCATCGTGACACTCGCGACCCTGTTCATGGTTCGAGGCCTGACCATCGCCGCGGCCCGCGGCTTCACGCGCCGAACGCAGCTAGGGGGCCTCGACGACGTCGCCGGCTACGAGCTCGCGAGGACGGCCTTTGGTAGTGCTCCAGTGGCGGGGCTGCGAGTCTCGATCGTGTGGTGGCTCGGCTGCGCCGCACTCGCGACGTGGGTTCTGCTGCGCACACCCTGGGGAAACTGGATCCTCGCAGCAGGGGGTCAGCCCGAAGCGGCGCGCAACGTCGGCGTACGCGTGGCGCGCGTGAAGATCGGACTCTTCATGACCAGCGCGCTGTGTGCGTGTCTGGTTGGTATCATCCAGGCGGTACGCTTCACTGGGGCGGACGCGCTTCGCGGGCAGCTCCAGGAGTTCTACGCGATCATCGCGGTAGTGATTGGCGGCACACTGCTCAGCGGCGGGTATGGTACGGTCGTCGGCGCGGTCTCTGGCGCACTCATCTTCGGCATGGTCCGCCAGGGCATCGTAATGACCGGGATCGATGCCGACTGGTTCCAGGTCTTCCTGGGTGGGATGCTGTTACTCGCGGTCTTCGTCAACCGATACGCGCTCGTTCGAGCGCAGCGGGCCTCCTGATGCAGCCGACCACGCAGCCGGAGCAGCCGGCCTCGCCGCCCCGCCTCGAGGCGTGCGACGTAACGATGCGCTTCGGAGGGGTGGTGGCGCTCGAGCACGCGTCCCTTGCCGCGCGCGCCGGCGAGGTGACCTGCCTGCTCGGGGACAACGGAGCGGGCAAGTCGACGCTCATCAAAGTGCTCGCTGGAGTACACCCGCCGACCGACGGCGTGTGCCGCCTAGACGGGGAGGCAGTCCGCTTCCGCTCACCCAGGGAGGCGCTGAGCCGTGGCATCGCGACGGTTTACCAAGACCTCGCGATGGTGCCGCTCATGAGCGTGTGGCGAAACTTCTTTTTGGGCTCGGAGCCGACGAGCGGGCGGGGTCCGTTCCACCGAATCGACGTGGGCCGCTGCAGAGAGGAAACACGCGTCGAGCTCGCCGCGATGGGCATCGAGCTCCGCGATCCCGACCAGCCCGTGGGCAGCCTGTCAGGCGGCGAGCGCCAGGCCGTCGCCATCGCCAGGGCGCTCCACTTCGGCGCTCGCGTCCTGATTTTGGACGAGCCCACCGCGGCGCTGGGCGTGAGGCAGTCCGAGCGCGTCCTGGAGCACGTACGCACGGCGGCCGATCGCGGCGTCGCGGTCGTGTTCGTCACGCATACACCGCATCACGCTCACCCCGTTGGCGACCGCTTCGTCGTACTGCGCCGAGGACGCGTCGTCGCAGACGAGCCGCGAGAGGCGCTGCCTGTCGAGCAGCTGGCCGCGCTCATGGCAGGCGAGGCGGGTTAGGCAGTCTCAAAGAGACCAACTCCGGCACCCTGCCG
>CAUYXJ010000149.1:0-3462 GCA_963577065.1 Dehalococcoidia bacterium
AAGCGGTTGAACGAGTCCAGAACGATGTCCAGTGCGGCCGGGCTGCTATACAACCACCAACGCATGGGGGAGACCGCGTTCGTCATGCGCAGGCGAGGACCCCAATACTTGGTTCTGGCCACCGCCACGTGCTCTAGGTTGATCGCGAACACAGTGCTCGAGAGCGCGGTTTCACGGTTGTCATGGAGCCAGCTCGTGCCGGGCCCGCCGTGGTGACCCACCGAACCCAAGAAGCGAATCGTGCGCTTCCGCTGGGCCTGCGGGACTTTGGAAAAGTGCTCGACGAGCCCCATCATCACCGCCAGCCCCGAGGCATTGTCGAGCGCCGACTGGAAGTACCCATCCATGTGCGCGATCACGAGCATCTCTTCGTCGCTCGTGCCCGGCAGCGTGCCCCAAACGCTCGACGCCGACAGGCCCGCGAGCATCTCGCTCTCCATCTCGAGACGGACGGTCACGCGCTCGCCACGACCGAGCCTGTCCCGTAACTGCATGCCGTCGGCGTAGCCGACGTTGAAGCCTGGCCCATCGCCCGTGCGTTGCCAGACGGCGAAGTTGTCGGAGATGCCGTAGACGATACCTACTGCGGCGGCGCCCTTCTCGTAGGCGCGAGCCACGGCGCCCTCGGTGCGCAATGAGTGTCGAAGCGTGCCCGGTCTCGGGATGTCCTGAATCAATACCGCCTTACCTCTGACGTCGCGTCCGAGGTAGTCGGCGTCACTCCCGGTGCCGACCCACACAAGCTCGAACTCCAGACCGCCGCTCGGAGTCGGGGGCGCGCCCTGCGGCGGACGTGCAGACTCCAGCGTGAACGTCTCGCCGCCGACCTTGAACGACACATCCCAACTGCTGGGAGCCCACTGCGGTCGTAGGTCGAAGGGTTGGCGGCGCACGTCCTCTAGCCCGTTGTCGCGGAAATAGCGCTCGACCCAATCCTGAGTGGCTTCGTGCCCGCCGGTGCCGACATTGCGGCCCCAGAAGACGTTGCCAGCGTTGCGGTCGGCCAGCGAGATGGCATCGACTTCCAGCAGGATCGCCTTCAGGCGCTCCCCCTCAATATCGGCGTATTGGGCGTCCTCCTGCCGAAGCGGAATGCGGATGAAGGCGTCGTCACGAAGCTTGCCGGAGGCATCGAGCAGGGGTTGCCCCAACGGCTTGGGCGGCGCGCTCTGCTGGGCAACCAGCGTAGTCCCGGGCACGACGGGCACCGCCACCGTTGCGATCGTGACGAGCACAGCGATGGTGGTCACCCGTGCGATGGTGGCTACCAACCTGCAACGACGACGGATGCGCTCACGGGACGACATGGCGGGTCCTCACGGCAAGGGTCGGACGGGCGTCGTCATGCGTAGCTACCTCGGGCCGCGCACGCTAGTCTGCGTAGGCGTGCGCCCAGTACGCTCGGCCAACACCCGCAAGGAGCAGGTCATGCATTCCACGGCGAGGAAGAGTCGGCCTCGAGCTGCCGTCGTTCGGCTCCTGCTGCTTGTCGTGGCGCTGATCGGCTCGCCGCCGTGCGCGGCCTTCGCGACTCAGGTCGCGCCAGGGCAGGACGCCTGGTTCGGCCTCTCCCTACCGCCGGGGCTTCAGCCTCACGCGTCGCCCGCGATCATCGGCGACCGTGGACCCGTGCCGGCGATGGTACCCGCGGGGGAGGAAGGCCATCGCGAGCTCGAGGGTGCGCGGATCCAACACGACCTGGAGACGATCGTGGGATTCTCTCGAGCCAGCAGAGAGCTTCACGAGATTGGCGGCGGGCAGCTATGGGGGCGAATCACTGGCTTCCCTTCAGGAGCTGCGACCGTGACCTGGGCCGCCGAGCAGTTCCGAGCCGCCGGCATCGCCGAGGTGGCGCTACAGAGCTTCGATCAAGCCGTGGACGAGTCCTTTTGGTTGCCACTTCGGTGGGAAGTACGGCTCATCGCGAACCCGGTGTTCGGCGCCCGAAGCCAAGACGTCGTCTTCGAGACCGCGATGCCTCTCTCCCCGTCCGAGATCCCCGGAGGCAGCTTGACCGCACCGCTGGTCTTCGTGGGAACGGCGAGTCCGGCGGAACTCGTGCATATCGACGTCGCGGGAAAGGTGGCGATCCAGCACGTGCGACCGCAGGCGCACACCGTCTTCGAGAGGAGCCCGACCGTGGCGCGCGCTCAGGACCTCATGAGTCGCGGGGCCGTCGCGGTGCTCACGGTGATCGACCAGCCCGGCAACGGCCGCGCCCGAGACTTCAGCAATTGTGGCGGCCCCTGCTTCAACCTCGGCGGACGCGACGGGCTCTTCCTAGAACGAGTGATGGACGCCGCCGCCGACGCGGGCACGCTCGACCAGCTGAGCGTCCGCCTCAGTTTGGAAACGGAACGGAGATCGGGGCTCAGCGCCGTGAACGGCGTGGCGGTCATTCGCGGAAGCGATAGCCAGGAGGCCATCGTGCTCAATGCGCACGCGGACGGCTGGTTCGACGCCGCCGGAGACAACGCGGACGGCCTGTCGGTACTGCTCGCGTTGGCTCGACACTTCGCCAAACCCGAGAACCGGCCCGAGCGCACGCTCGTATTCGTCGCCAGCGCAGGTCACCATTCACCCGGCATGAACGGCCCACGAAGCTTCGTCGCGATGAACCCTGAGCTCGTGGCGAGTAGCGTACTCGTCTTCAACATCGAGCACGTGGCGCAGCGCAACTTGTCCAGGGCCCGCAGCCTATTCGACGATGGTTATAGGGAGTACATCGCGGACTCGGGCGAAGCGCCCATCGTCGCGGGCATCACCAATCGCTCGCCCTTCCTCGAGGACCTCATTCGGCGCGGCGTCGAGCGTTACGGGATCAATTTTGTCTCCGGCGCGTCGACCATGGCGAGCGGAGAAGGGGGCGGGTACCGGTCCCTAGGTGTGCCGATCGTCACCGCGATGCAGGCACCGCCGCTCTACCACACCAGTGGCGAGGTGCTGGAGACGATCTCCACACCGGGCCTGGAACGCATGGCGCGGTTTCTGGCGTTTTTCGTCAGAGAGGTGGACGCTGCTCCGCTACGGGAAATCGATCCGTAGAGAGAAACTCGTTAGGCGCTTCGCCGACACCGTCGACCACGTCCGCCACCGAGACCCGTTCCTGAAGCGTCTCCAACTGGCGCAGCACGACGTCGGCGCGCCCCTCTTCCATCGCCACCGAGTTAGGAGCCACGGTCCAGAAGCTCGCCGCCGCCGCCGGCCAATCGTTTAGAATCTCGCGGGCGAGCAGCGACTCCGTCTCCGCCTGATGTCGCTCGATCAAGGCCTTCAGCAGTTCGATCTCTCCGGCCTCGCTGGTGCGCTCCAAGGTCACGAACTCGCGGTTCACGCGTGTCGGGAATTCGCCACGCGGGTCCATCACGAAGGCCAGACCGCCCGACATGCCGGCACCGAAGTTACGACCGGCCTCACCGAGCACGACCACCACTCCTTCCGTCATGTACTCGCAGCCATGCT
>CAUYXJ010000150.1:0-3247 GCA_963577065.1 Dehalococcoidia bacterium
GCGTCCTTCCGGCCGCTGCGTCTCCGCGCTCGCTCGGGTTGCTGTGACCTGCCAGCCTTGCTGGCCCGCCGAACGCTAGACCTGTAGCGCCGCCTCGGCCTTGCGCACGTTTACCGGAATCGCGCTCATCACGGGGATGCCCGTGATCGGATCGTAGTCCGTTTGCGTGTCGGAGAGGCGGCCCGTGTTCGCGCCGAGCTCACGCACGCGCGCGTCCTCCGTGGGCGCGTCGCCCCAAGCGTGGGCCATCGAAATCACGCCGCTGAGGACGTCATCGGCGGGTTCGACAACGCCGTAGATCGCCGCCCGCGCGGACTCGATCTCGACGACATCACCGGCCGCGAGACCCAGCTCGGTAATGTCGAGCGGGTTCATATACGCGGGATTGCCCGTGTTCGCGTACTTCCGCATGAGGCGGGGCAGGTCGCGCCCCGAGGAGTTGTAGGACTCGAGCAAGCGCCGGCTCACCAGCCGGTGGCTGAACACCTCGCCCGCCCGGTAGCCACCGCCTTCGAAGAACGGCTCCGCACGCACCTCGGCCAGTTCCGTCACCATCTCCGGGCGGCCGATATCGAGTCGGGGCGAGCCGGGCGCCTTCGGGAGCACCCGCAACTCCTCGTCCTCGAAGATGTGGCCGTGCGGGTACTTCTTCACTTCATCAAGGGGAATGCGCGAACCCGCGCACATCGCCTCGATGAGCTCCGCGGTGGTCGGCTTGCGATCGATGTCGACCTCGCCCCAGCCGGTCTGCAGCGGCACGCGCATCCGGTTGGCGAGAGCCCAGAAGAACTCCCACTCCTCGACGACATCGGAGCCAGGGGGCGGGTCGATCAGCTTCGGGCCGTACTGCGCGTAGGGGGTGGGAAATCCCTGGGCGAAGCCGAACACACCCGAGAGCGCTTCGTTCGGCAGGGTCGTGTCCTCACGCTCGAGCGAGAGCTTCGGGGCGATGACGTAATGGGCCAGCTTCGCCGTCGCCGACATCTTGATATCGAGCGTCACGAGGAGGTCGAGCGCTTGCATCGCGTCGTAGGTCCGGAGCTGATCGGGCCAGGCGGCCATCGGGTTCGAGCCGATACAGATCAGCGCCCGAATCTGGCCCTCGCCCGGCAGCAGGATCTCTTCGGCGAGCGCGCTCGTGGGCGGGCCGATATTGGTGATGGGGAGGTCGCGAATACGCAGCTTCTCGCGCGCGTCCCAATTCGTGTCCTCCTCGAACGCCTGGGCGAGGTAGTCCTTCGGCTTGCGCAGGACGGGTGGGTTGGGCACACGCTCGCCCTCGCGCAGCCAACGCCCGCAGACCGTATTGATGCAGTTGATCAGGTACTCGGTGATGTTCGCGTGCCGTGAGAAATCCGGGCCCGTGCCCGACGTGACCGAGCCACGCTTGCCGGAGGCGAAGGTGCGTGCGGCCCGCTCCACGAGCGCTGCCGCCACGCCGGAGCGCTCCTCGACGTAGTCCAGGGTGAACGGCTCGACGGCCTCGCGCAGCTCTTCGAGACCCTGCACGTTCGCGGCGACGAAGTCGCCATCGACCATGCCCTCGCTGAGGATCACCCGCAAGATGCCCGCTAGCAGAGTCGGATCCTCGCCGGGCTTGACCTGCAGGAAGATGTCCGCCTTCTCCGCCGCCTCCGTGCGCCGCGGATCGATGACGATGAACTGCATCCCGCGCTTCTTCGCCTCGTGAAGCCGCCTGGCGGGGTTGTACTGGGGAATGCCGCCCCACATCGAGATGGTGGGGTTGGCGCCGATCAGCATCCACACGTCGGAGTCATCGAACATGTGCGGGCCCGCGCCCCAGTTGCCGTGGTAGGCGCGCGCGATCGGCTTCGCGGGCTGGTCGATGGTCCCGCCGGAGAACCTCATGTTCGAGCCGATACCGGCCATGAAGGCACCCGCGAACTGCCCGGAGGAGGGGTAGGAGAAGCCGTAGGTGCCACTAAACGTCGCCACCGCGCGGGGGCCGTGCTCGGCGATGATCGCCTGGAGCTTGTCCGCGATCTCTTCGAACGCCTGCTCGTGCGCAATGGCTGTGTAGGTACCATCCGGCCCGCGCTTCTGGGAGTGGAGGAGGCGCTCGGGATTGTAGTGCTGCTCCGGAAGCTGCCGCCCCTTGATGCAAGTGAAGCCCTGATACATCGGATTCTTGGCGTCGCCGCGGACCTTGGTGGCGCGACCGTCTTCGATGTCGACCTCGATCGCGCAGAACGCATGACAGAAGCGACAGAAGGTCTGCTTGGTCTCGATCGCCATGGCGCCTCCGAACGAGTGCTCGCGTCGTCTCGAACGATAGCGGAGCGCGATCGCCCGCGACAACGCGGGATGGAGGAGCGAGTGGGCTAGACTCGCGCGCTACGGCAGAGGGGAGAGATGCCATGCCGGCGGAGCCTTTCGAGATCGCCATTCCGGACGAGAAGCTGAGCGACCTGCGCACGCGCCTCGAGCGCATCAACTGGGCACCCGACTTCGGTAACGACGACTGGGCCTACGGCGTGAACGGTGCCTATCTCAAGGAGCTCGCCGATCACTGGCTCCACGAGTACGACTGGCGCGCGCACGAGGCGGAGATGAACGCGTTCGCGAACTTTCGCGTCGAGATCGAAGGCATGCCCATCCACTTCGTGCACGAGCGCGGCAAGGGACCGAATCCGATGCCGATCATCCTCTCGCACGGCTGGCCCTGGACCTACTGGGACCTCCGCCACGTCATCGGACCCCTCACCGACCCAGGAGCATACGGAGCCGACCCAGCAGATTCGTTCGACGTGGTCGTGCCCTCGCTCCCGGGCTTCGGGTTCTCCACACCGCTGACCACACCTGGGATCAACTTCTGGCGCACGGCCGATCTCTGGGACACGCTCATGCGGGAAGTCCTCGGCTACAACCGTTTCGCGGCTCAGGGCGGGGACTGGGGCGCGCTCGTCACCAGCCAGCTCGGCCACAAATATGCCGACCACGTGATCGGCATCCACCTGACCGACGCGATCGCGCTCAACATGTTCAACCACGACCGGCCCTGGGTGCTCGGCGATCCGGGGATGGCGCAGGTGCCCGCCGGGCCCGCGCGCGAAGCCGCGCTCGTCCGCAATCGCGACTACGCCTCGCACGTGGCGGTCCAAGTGCTCGACCCGCAGACCCTGGCGTTCATGGCGCACGATTCCCCGATCGGGCTTTGCGCCTGGATCCTCGAGCGGCGGCGGAACTGGGGCGACACCGGTGGCGACGTCGAGTCGCGCTTCTCGAA
>CAUYXJ010000151.1:0-3241 GCA_963577065.1 Dehalococcoidia bacterium
GAAGCCCTCTGCCGCGTCTTGGGCATGGAGGAGTTCCTCGAGCAGCAGCACGACGAGGCCGTGTATCCGGCGATGCGCGCGCGCTTCGAAGCGATCTTCGTCACGAAGACGGCGGACGAATGGATGGCGATCACGTCCGAGCACGACATCTGCGCGGCGCCCGTGCTCGAACAAGAGAATGTGGCCACCGACCCGCACAACGTCGCGCGCGACATGATCGTCACCGTCGATTCGCCCGTCGGGCCGGTGCAGCAGGTCGGAATTGCGGCGAAGCTCAGCGAGACTCCGGGCCGGGTCCGCGGGACCGCGCCCCTCACCGGCGAGCACACCGACGACGTGCTCGCCTCCATCGGCTACGACGCCGAACGCATCGCCGCCCTCCGGGCGGACGGCGCCGTCGGCTAGGATTCCGTTCAGGCACAGGGGAGGCTCGAGATGGACTACCGCGTGGTTGCCACCGACATCGAATTCGCCGAGGGGCCGCTGGAGCTCCCCGGAGGCGACATTCTGTTCACCGAAATCCGGGCGGGGACGCTGACGCGCGTCTCGCCGGACGGCTCGCAGCGCGCGACCTTCGCCACGACGGGCGGCGGCCCCAACGGTGCCGCCCTCGGGCCCGACGGCGCGGTCTACGTCGCCCAGAACGGTGGTTTCGAATGGTCGCAGGGGAGCGCCCCCGACGGCACCCGCACGGACCTTCCCGGCCCCCGGCCGGACGACTACATCGGCGGGCAGATCCAGCGCGTCAGCGCAGACGGCTCCGAGGTCACGACCCTCTACCGAGAGTGTGACGGCGAGCCGCTCAAAGGTCCGAACGACCTCGTCTTCGACCGCGAGGGCAACTTTTACTTCACCGATCACGGCAAGCGGCACGGCCGCTCGCAGGACATCGTCGGCGTCTTCTACGCCTCGCCAAAGGGCGACTTTATCCGCGAGGTGATCTTCCCGCTCGAGCGCCCGAACGGCATCGGGCTAAGCCCGGACGAGCGCACGCTCTACGTCGCTGAGACCCCGACGGGGCGCCTCTGGGCCTTCGACATCGATGCGCCCGGCGAGATCGGGAACAGCCACGTCGTCGCGACGGTCCCGGGCGCGCCCCCGCGCAATTACGCGATGTGCGATTCGATGTGCGTCGACGGCGACGGTAACGTGATCCAGGCGACGCTGATTAACGGCGGGATCACCTCAATCTCGCCCGACGGCGCGAAGATCGAGCACTACCCGCTGCCGGATCGGATCACGACGAACGCCTGCTTTGCCGGCCCCGACCTGCGCACGCTCTACGTGACCTTGGGGAGCACGGGCAAGCTGGTCGCCTTCGACAACTGGCCCACCGCCGGTTTGCGCCTTAACTTCCAGGGTGACGGGAGCTAGCGATGCTGCGCGCGGTTGGCGGCACGCTCGCGGTCTGTGTGCTCGGGATCGTCCTGCTGCGGACGACGGTCGCCGCGCCGCACGAGTGCCCCGCGCTGAGCCCTGTTGCGCTGGGCGCGGCGGCCTCGGCTTCGGCGCTGTGGATCAGTGATTCGCAGGACGCCGATGGCCGCTATGTCTACGAATACGACGCGGAAGCGGACACGTTCTCGGACGAATACAACGTGGTCCGGCACGCGGGCGTGACGATGTCGCTCTACCAAAGCGCCGCTCTCGGCGACCTCTCCGCCCTGCCCGCCGCCGACCGGGGCACGGACTGGATGGTGGCGAACCTCATCCGCCACGACGGCTGGGCGGCCCTGCAGAACCCCGATACGAAGCGGGTCAAGTTGGGGGCCAGCTCGCTTATGCTGGCGGGCCTGACGCAGCGCCGCCTCGCCACCGGAGACAGTCGCCACGACGAGCTGATGGGCGAGATCGCGCGCTTCCTGGTCGTGATGCAGCGCGCCGACGGCAGCATGCTCAACTACTGGCTGCCGAGCACGGGCGCCCCCGACCCCGCCGTCACCTCGCGCTACGCAACTGGTGAGGCCTTCTGGGCGCTCGCGCAGATGCATCGCCACTTCCCTGAGGGCGGCTGGGACGCCCCCACGCTGCTCCTGGCGGACTACCTCGCGCTCTATCGCGACGAGGTCGAGGGCCTCGACTTCCCGCCCTGGGCCGATCAGTGGGCCGCCTACGGTCTCGCCGAGATGGGGGACTGGCCGCCGAGCGATGTGCACATCGACTACGCACGCTCGCTCGCCGAGCGCTTCGGCTTCCTCATGAGAGTTGAGTCGCAGCGTACCGGCGGGGGGCTCAACGAGGTCATCCATGGGCCCCATACCCGCGCTGCGGGGATGGGCACCTGGGTCGAGGGGCTGAACTCGCTTTGGCGTCTCTCGGTGATCGACGAGCGTATGGCCGATCTGGAGCCAAAGATCGCCGAGCGGGCGACCTGTGGGGCGGCCCTCCTCGCGGAACGCCAAGTCACCGACGACGAGGCCGCCGGCTACGCCCGCCCCGGGCTCGCCGCCGGCGCCTGGTTCCGCGACGGCATCACGCGCATGGACGACCAGCAACACGCCCTCTCCGGGCTCGCGCTCACCGGGGCGATTCTGGACCGGCGCAAGGGCGGCCCGCAGTGAGCGACTTCTGGCTCACGCTCGTCGCTTTTTTCGCGGCGACGAACCCCGCCGGCGTGCTCGTGACGATGGCGTCCGCGCCGGGCGCCTCGCGTGAACGGCTTTGGGCGGTGGTGACCGGCCTCGTGGTCGCGGGCGCGCTGCTGCTGGTCGTAGCCCTCGCCTCGGATTCGATTCTCGACTTCCTCGAGGTGGAGCCGGAGACCTTCTGCATCTCCGCGGGCGTCGTCATGGTAACCGTCGGCATTTACGCGTTGCTCCTCGGGCCCTTCGACTACCCCATCGAGCGGGGCTGGCGGGGGGCGCTCTTCCCGCTCGCCTTCCCGCTGCTCGCCGGGCCGGCCGCCCTCGCTGCCGCTATCTCCTATGCCGAGGACCCGGGGCGGGGCGCGACGATCGCGGCCGCCCTCATCGTCGCCGGCGCCTCGGCCGCCGCGGTGCTCGCCCCGGCCGGCCGCTACAAGCTCCCGCTGACCGCGCTCACGCGCCTCACGGGGGCGCTGCTGATCGCGATCGCCGCCGGGCGTATCGTCGACGGCATCCGCGCCGTCTAGCGCGTGCCCGCCGCGAGGTGAGCGCCCGCTGACCTGTCCGGAGGAGCGCCACGTCCGCTGTCGACGACCTCCTGAGCGCCCACAATATCCCCACGGGCCGCCTCTTCCACTTCGCCCTAGCCGTGCCCC
>CAUYXJ010000152.1:0-3217 GCA_963577065.1 Dehalococcoidia bacterium
GGGATCGCCGTCTGCTTGGTCGAGCACAAGATGCGCATGGTCATGGACCTCTCAGACCGGATCGTCGTGCTGAATCAGGGGAAGAAGATCGCGGAGGGCACGCCGGAAGAGATTCGAGGCGACCCCACGGTCATCGACGCGTACCTGGGGGGGAGCAGCCATGCCTGAGCCCATGCTCGAACTCAAGGGGGTGAGCGTACAGTTCGGTACCTTCTTGGCTCTGCGGCAAGTGAGCGTATCGGTCGCGGAGGGTGAAATCGTCGTACTGCTCGGCGCCAACGGTGCTGGGAAAAGCACTCTCTTTCGGGCCGTCAGCGGACTGGAGCGCCCTTCGGAAGGAACGATCCACTTCGACGGACAGGACATCAGTCGCCTTGCCGCCCACCGAATCGTTCGGGAGGGAGTGGCACGCGCCCGAAGGTAAGCACTTGTTCACCGAGGCTTCAGTGCGCAAGAACCTGCTACTGGGCGCCTACGTGCGGCGCAAAGACCCCGCTGGAGTCCAGGAGTCCATGGAGGAGGTCTTCGATCTCTTTCCCATGCTGCGGGCGAAGGCAGGCGACGCCGCCGGGACCCTGTCCGGAGGCCAGCAACAGATGCTGTCAATCGGGCGTGCGCTCATGGCGCGCCCGCGGCTGCTGCTTCTCGATGAGCCGTCTCTGGGCCTGGCCCCCCTGGTGGTCGAGGAGGTCTTCGAATCGATCCTCGAGATCAACCGGCGCGGCACTACGGTTTTCCTCGCCGAACAAAACGCCCATGCTGCGTTGAAGGTGGCGAAGAGGGGGTACGTGATCGAAAGCGGGAGCGTGGCCATCGAGGGGGACCGCGACACCCTGGTCGACAATCCCGAGGTGCGTCGAGCCTACATCGGCGTCTAGCCCACATCGGCGTCCAATAGGGAGCATCGCAATGGAAACAGACATCTCGGCCACCCCCCTCGCGGAGCGCGAGACGATCCCAGTGCTCGATTCGCACATGGCTTACGTCGAGGTTGGAAGCGGAGAGCCGATCGTCTTCCTGCACGGGAATCCGACGTCGTCGTATCTCTGGCGCAACATCATCCCCCATGTACAGTCGATGGGTCGTTGCCTCGCCCCGGACCTCATCGGAATGGGGAACTCGGGGCCGGCGGAAGGGGGGCGGTATCGCTTCACCGACCACGGCCGGTATCTCGATGCCTGGTTCGAAGCAGTTGATGCCACCAGCAACGTGACCCTCGTGGTGCACGACTGGGGCTCGGGCCTCGGCTTCGACTGGGCGCGGCGGCATCCCGACGCGGTGCGCGGCATCGCTTACATGGAGGCGATCGTGCAGCCCGTATCGTGGGATGCGTGGCCCGACGCGGCTCGAGGCATCTTCCAAGCAATGCGTTCGCCGGCCGGTGAGGAAATCGTGCTGGAGAAGAACGTCTTCGTGGAGCGAATCCTGCCGAGTGCGGTTCTCCGGGACCTGGGCGAAGAGGAGATGACCGAGTATCGCCGGCCGTACCTGGAACCCGGCGAGTCTCGGCGTCCAACCCTCACATGGCCGCGAGAGATTCCGGTCGACGGCGAGCCCGCTGACATGGTCGAGATCGTGCAAGGATACGCGGACTGGCTGTCCGAGAGTGACGTGCCGAAGCTCTTCATCGACTGTGACCCGGGCTCGATCCTCGTCGGTCCGCAGCGGGAGTTCGCGAGAAGCTGGCCCAACCAGCGCGAGGTCACTGTGAACGGCAGCCACTTCGTTCAGGAAGACTCGCCGCACGAGATCGGTGAGGCGATCGCCGCTTGGCTCCCCACGATCTGACGATGCCATGAACGGTGCGCGCAGCCTGGTGAAGACGCTCATTGCCACCGGCGTCGACGTATGCTTCGCGAACCCGGGCACTTCGGAAATGCACTTCGTCGCAGCGCTGGACGCGGAACAGGATATGCGCGCAGTTCTCGGGCTCTTCGAGGGTGTAGTCACCGGCGCCGCCGACGGTTACGCACGCATGGCCGGGAAGCCCGCCTGCACGTTGCTGCATCTGGGGCCGGGCCTCGGCAACGGCCTCGCCAATCTGCACAACGCCCGCCGAGCGCAGGTGCCCCTCGTCAACATCGTTGGCGAGCACGCCACGTATCACCGCCACCTGGACGCGCCTCTCACGTCCGATATCGAAAGCATCGCTAGGGGCGTATCGGGCTGGATTCACGTCTGTGAAGACGCGCAGAGCGTGGCCGCCGACGGAGCGCGCGCGGTAGCCGCGAGCTACGGGCCACCTGGTCAGGTCGCCACGCTGATCCTCCCGGCAGACACTGCGTGGGAGTCGTCAGGCGTTCCGGCCGATCCTGTCACGCCTTGCTCGCCGGCGCTGCCGAGCTCGGAGCGGGTGGAGGAGATCGCGCGCACGCTGCACGCCGCGGGCAGCTCAGCGGTGTTGTTGTTGAACGGGTCGGCGCTCTCTGAAGAGGGCGTGGCGCTCGCCGGACGGATCGCGGCGGCAACGGGCGTCCGACTCTTTCGGGACACATTCGTCGCTCGAGTGACGCGCGGGCCTGGGCGCGGTCACGTGTCGCGGCTGCCCTACTTCGGAGAACAGGTCGTCGAGGTGCTCGACGGCGTCCAACACCTGGTGACCGTGGGGACCAAGGCGCCGGTCTCGTTCTTCGCGTACCCCGGCAAGCCAGGCGAACTCACGCCCGACGGCTGCTCCGTACACTGCCTGGCGGAGCCTGAGGAGGACGGCCGGGGCGCGCTCGCGGCGCTCGTGGAGGCGCTGGATGCGGGTAAGATCGCACCCGCCGTTGAGACCGAGCAGCGTCCGCCGCTCCCGACGGGTGCGCTCACGCCCGAGGCCATCGCACAGGCGCTAGCGCACTTGCTGCCCGAGCACGCCATCGTGATGGCCGAGGCGGCGACCGCCGGCCGTCCCATCTACAGCGCGCTCCGCGCTTCGGCGCCGCACGACTGGCTCGACCTCACCGGCGGTGCCATCGGCCAGGGCATGCCGGCAGCCACGGGAGCGGCCGTCGCGTGCCCCGAGCGAAAAGTGGTCTCGCTCGAGGCGGACGGAAGCGGGATGTACACGCTTCAAGCGCTCTGGACCCAGGCCCGAGAAGAGCTGGACGTTACGACCGTCATCTTCTCGAATCGCAGGTACGCGATCCTGGAGATGGAGTACCATCGTGTCGGCGTGGGCGCTCCGTCCGAGAGGGCCAAGAGCCTCTTCGACCTGTCGCGACCGGACCTGGAC
>CAUYXJ010000153.1:0-3217 GCA_963577065.1 Dehalococcoidia bacterium
CCGGATGCAGGCACGTTCCCCGGCCGAAGTCCTCGTTCGGCACGAACTCGTGGCAGCCTTCGCAGGTCAGCTTGGCTTTCGTGGCTGGCGTGTCATCGCCGTCACGCATGATCGCCATCAGGTCGCGGGGGCCGGGGGGCTGCCAGGCGACCGCACGGAGGTCGTCCGAGCGGTAGTTGGGATCGAGCTGGGCGCGGGAGGCGTCCGGCTCGGTGGCGCGGCGGCGACGCCCGCGGCGCGCCTCGGAGCGCCGCAGCGCCTCCATCGCAACGCTGTTCTCGTCGGGCTCGCGCTCGCGACGACGCTTGCGGCCCTTGCGGCGGCCCATAGGGGGAGGGTAGCGGGCGGGAGTGGCGATGTCTCGGACCTTCGGGAGCGACGGCGAGGTGGGTGGCGCGACCGCCGCCCTCCGTGCCTTCGGCGAGGGTCGCCCCCGTGCCAGGGTCCGTGCCTTCGCGCCAGAAGCGGTGGACCGCGCCGCCAATTGCGACGCTCAGCCGAATCGAGAAGCCGGGCGACTCGGTTATGCGCTCCTCGCGGCCCCATGACTCGCCACCATCGCCGGACGTGAGCAGGTAGATATCGGACTGGTCGGCGCGGACATCGAACCAGGAGATGACCACGCGATCGCCTTTGACGGCGACGGAGGGGCGCATCGACCGGCCGAGGACGTTCGTGAGGCGCGCCCCCGGTTCGAAGCTGGCGCCGCCGTCGGTGGAGCGAAGGTAGTAGATCTCCCAGCCATCCTCCCAGGCCTGCGCCTGCAGTTGGAGTTCGCGGAGGAGCGCCTCCAGCTCTTTCGGATCACCGCCCCCCGCGCACCCACGCGGGAGCGGCGTCGGAGACACGCGCTTGCTTCGCGTCGCGTCGCTCCTGGAATCTGGGGAGGTAGTAGGAGGCGGGGTCGCGGGCGGGGGCTCAGGGGCGAGGCCGACGAGACGGACGGCCGCGTCGAGCGTTGCCTCGAGGTCCAGCTCGTCGGAGAGCCCGTGGCGCCGGTCGAACCAGGCGTGTGCACCGTCTCGCCGTCGAGCGCGACCGAGGGCGCCCAGCTGTCGGCGGGGTCGTTCGTGAGACGCTGGACCGGCTCCCAACCGTCCCCATGGTCGAGCGACCGGGCGGATGTAGAGCTCCTCGTTCGCATCGCGGTAGTCGATCCGGGCGACGACCGTGACTTCGTCGTTCAGAGCGACTGTCGGCACCCAGGATTCGTGCGGCGTGCTCGAAATCCGCTCAGGAGGGCCCAGCTCTCACCGCCGTTGCGCGAGCCGCTCGTGTAGAGCTCGGCGTGCTCGCCGTCGCGGTGGTCGTCCCACACCAGCTGGACGCGGTCGCCGAAAGCGGCGAGCGAAGGGAACGCGGGCGCCGGGCCCCCGACGAGTGTGAAGGGCGCCTCCCAGGTCGCGCCCCGAGCGGTGGAGCGCTGCAGGTGGATGTCGCCGTTTCCGCGAGTGAAGTCATCCCAGGCGATATAGACCTGGGGGCCTGCGGCGGCAACCACCGCGGTGCCCTGCGGCTGGAGCACAGCCGCGACGTGGCGAGGCGCCTCCCAGGTTTGGCCGCCGTCCCGCGAGCGCCGGTACCACACCGAGTCGGGCCCGCCTTCGTCTTCGAACCAGACGACGTGCAGCGTTCCTTCGTCATCAGCCGCGATGGTGCGACCGAAGTTGATCGCGACCTGGGCGTCAGCGTCCAGGGGCGAAAGCGGTGTCGGCGCGCGCTCTGCCAGCGGGATGGTGAAGACGGCATTGGTTCGTCTCCCCTGGCGACGACCAGGCTGAGCGCAACGAGCAGAGGAAGGGCCCCGCGGGTTCCCATGGGAATCTATCTTCCTAATGCGAGCGGGGTCCGTCAATGGCCTGCCGCCCACGCACCACTCCTCCCGAGCGGGAGCGCATTCCTGCTAGGCTCGGGCGATGGAACTCGGACCCCCGCTCACGCCGAACCACGCCCGTCTGCGCGAGATCGGCCTCGCGCTCCCGGACGCCTTCGAGACGACGCAGCTCTACGACCACCTCGTCTTCAAGGTCGGGCAGAAGACGTTCCTCTGGCTCGACGACTCCGGCGAGGCCGTGACTCTGAAGGCCGATCCGGGCCTGCGCGAGATCCTGCTCCAGGACCCGCGGTTCGAAGTCGCGGCGTACATCGGCCGCTACGGCTGGTTCAGTTTCGCGATGGGCCCGAACCCCGACTGGGACGAGGTCGAAGACCTCGTCATCGACAGCTACCGCCTGAGCGCGCAGAAACGCCAGCTCCGCGCGCTCGACGGGATGAGCGCGGAGCGCTCTTAGCCCGCGAGCGTAGGCGTCGCCTACGCCTTCAGGATCTCCTTGCGGGCGATGACGCGGTTGAGGTACCGGGTAGCGCCGAAGCGGGAATAAAGGTCTCCGGCAGTGTCGAGGTGCTCCATCGCAAGGTCGTGCTCGCCGCGCTGCTCCGCGATGTCCGCCAGTCCCTCAAGGCAGAGCCCTTCGCCGAACGGCAGCTTCTCCCGTCGACACAGCTCCAGACCATCGTTGAAGTGCAGTTTCGCCGCTTCTGGCATCCCAAGACGCACTGCTAGCGCCCCGCGCAGCCAATCGAACGGCGAGCTAAGCGGGAACAGCCGCTGCGGTGAGTCGACCACCCAGGTGTAGAGCGCCTCTACCAGCTCTTGGGAGCCGTAGCGGATGAGCGCTTCGCCTGCGGCCGTTGCGTGCTCGAAACCGCCGTAGCGGAGCAGAGCCTGTTCGATCGCCGCCACTTCGCTCCGCGCCAACCCGTCTTCGCGGGCCAGCATCGCCGCCAGTGCACGGGACGCCCGGTTCTGCAGGGCCCGGAAGGGCTCTACCGTTGTGGTCACGTCTGGCGATGGCGCCAGACGCAGCGGATCAGGCTCCGCACCGTCGACTACCGCACAGTGCATGAGTATGTACCCGGAAAAGACAGCAGCGTATACGCCCTGGCCCTGGGCCTCCCACGGAGCAGCTGCCTCCGCTGCATAGCGTCGGGCCGCGGCGAGGTCGCCCCGAAGGATGCTAACTAGGCCCAGGACCGAATTGGCGTTCGCCTCGGTGAATCGCAGTCGGTACCGCCTGCCGTATGCAAGGGTCCGTTCCAGAGCGGCAACGCACTGTTGCACACCGCCCGTCGCGAGCTGAGGGATCGTCTCCCCCCCCCCCCCCCGAGAACGTCCGCCGCACGCTCAACGTCGCCGAGAGAGTCCAGCTGCTCATGC
>CAUYXJ010000154.1:0-3131 GCA_963577065.1 Dehalococcoidia bacterium
CCAGGCTGGGGACCAAGCAGTGGCGCGGCGACTCCGGTCGAGGCCTGCTGCACGTAGAACAGCCCGAGCCAATGCTCCAAGGTCAGCGACACCGGTCCCGGTCCGGACTCGACCTCGAAAAATCCCGGAAGCCCCTGCTTCGCTCGCAGCGCGAACCCCTGCTTCGAGAGCCGATCGAGCAACGCACCCGGACTGATGCGGCCGGTACGAACGCGCAACACCGTCGGCTCGGGGCGCTGCGAAGCGGCCGTGAAGGCCGCCCAGTCGGAGATGATCCCGCGATAGCGCTCCAGGTCTACGACCTTCGCACGCTCCGAACGCTTGAGACCTCGACCGCGCCCACGCCTAGAGCGAGAGACCGCCCTCGTCTCCTTCGTCTCCCTCACGGACGAGCGTCAGAATCGCGGCCTGCGGCACGACCAGATAGTGGTCGCCGTCGAAAGTGATCTCCACGGCCGCGCGTCGGAAGAAGATCGCGTAGTCCCCGATTTGTGCCTGCACGGGCAGGTAGCGCGGCTCCGGCGCCCCCACCTTCCAGGGCTCGTCGCTGAGCTCGGTGGGAGCGGAAAGCGCATTGCCCGGACCCGTCGCCACGACCGTCCCGCCCTGCACGGGCTGGTTGTCCACGGCGGTGGCGGGAAGGTACAGTCCCACCTTTGTGCGATCCTCACCCTCTTCCGGCTGAATCAGGACGCGATCGCCGACGACGATGAGCCTCTTCTTTCGTTCCGACATCATGATCCTCGGGAAGTCGCAAAGACCTAGGCCGAGACCGCGATGTGCCCGGCTGCGGGTTGAAAGGTCGGGATGGGAGGGTGCGGCCTCAAGGGGCCGGGCGGTGCTTCCTCATCTTCAGACCCGCCTCGCGCGCCCTGGAAGCCACGCCTCCCACCGTCGCCGAGAGCAGGCGATCGACCGAGAACGACTCGACCGCCAGCGATCCCATCGCCACGGCTTGCCTGAGTGCCTCGTCCATCGCCAAAGGTGAGGGCCAGTCACGCGCGAGCCTGGCGACGAGGCCACCCGCGAACGCGTCGCCGGCGCCCGTCGGATCCTTCACTTCGCGAGGTCGAGGCGCCGACACGGCGATCGCACGATCGTGGCCAAACGCGATCGCGCCCTGGTCGCCGCGCTTTACGACGACCCATGAGCAGCCGTCCTCCAGGATCGGCCGAATACCAGCTGCTTGATCGCCTTCGCCCAGAACTAACGCCTCGTCTTCGTTCAGGAGCACGACATCGGCGCTGCGCATCAGCAGACGGAGATCGTCAGCGCGATCTTGGATCCAGTGCGTCATCGTGTCGAGCACGACGAGCTCGGGCGCCCCGGAATGGGCAAGCACAGACGCCTGGATCGACGGGTCTGTGCTGCCCAGGAATAGTGCCGCCGGCCCCTGCCTTTCGCGCGGAACCTGGGGAGTCTCGGTAAGAGCTGTTTCGCGATTCGTAGCCAACGTCTGCCGGGAGCCATCTCGATCGTACTGGACGTGCCAGCGAAACGTTTCACCCGCGTGGCGCGACAATCCGCTGACGTCGATGCCGGCTTCGCTCAAGAGCGTGACGAACCGCTCCGGGAAGTCCTCGCCCACGACGCCGACGAGTGCGACATCAGCGGAGACTCGAGCGGCGGCGGCGAAGTACGGGGCGGATCCTCCGAGAACGTCGCGGGCCACCTCCCCGCCAGACTCGACCGTGTCGAGCGACACCGTGCCGCCGCCCAAGACGGAGGGCCGCTTCTGAATCAAACGAGCATCCCGGCGAACGCCGCCGTCAGCAGGGCCGCGAGCATGCCCGCGAACATCGCCTTCACGCCCAGCCGCGCGAGATCGTGCCTGCGTTCCGGCGCGATCTCGCCAACCCCGGCGACCGTCATGGCCACCGAGCCGAAGTTGGCGAAGGTCGCGAGCGCGTATATGGCGATGATGAGCGACCGCTCGTCGAGCGCCGCCCCGCCGCCGAGTGCCGCTTCCAACTGCACAAAAGCGACGAACTCGTTGAGCACGAGGTCGACGCCGATCATTTGACCCACCAAACCCGCGTCCGTCCACGGCACGCCCAGCATCCACGCCACCGGGGCGAGTAACGAACCGAGGATGCCGTCGATGGTGAGGCTCTCGAAACCTACCAGCCCTCCCGCCCAACCTACGACTCCGTTCGCCAAGGAGATCAACGCCACGAACGCGATCAGCATGGCAGCTACGACCAGCGCCAGCCGGAGTCCTTCCGCAGCTCCGCGGGCCGCTGCGTCGATCACGTTCACATCGGGCCGCTCGGCTTCGACATCCAGGGTGCCAGAGGTCGCTGGCTCGCCGGTCTCGGGAACGAGCAGCTTGGCCATCACGAACGCGGCGGGCGCCGACATGATCGAGGCTGCGATCAAGTGTCCCGCGGCTTCGGGTTGGTACGGGAGCATCATTCCGGCATACGCGGCGAGCACGCCGCCACTGATGGTCGCCATACCCGCGGTCATGATCGCCATGAGCTCAGACTCGGTCATTTTCGCGATGAACGGCTTGACGACAAGCGGAGACTCCATGAGCCCCACGAAGATGTTCGAAGCAGCGCACAGCGTCTCGGCACCCGAGGTGCGCATGGTCCGTTGCATGACCCACGCGGCGCCGCGTACGACCCTTTGCATGATGCCGAGGTGGTAAAGCACCGTCATGAGGCACGCAACAAAGATGATGTTCGGGAAGATGCGGAATGCGAAGAATGCTCCGGTGCGTGCCACCGCGCCCGGCGTCGCGATGAAGCTCTGGTTCGCGTCGAGCGTCCCGATGGGGACGTTGTCTGAGACGAGGTTCCCGAAAATGAATCGTCCTCCCTGCTCTGCGTAGCCGAGCACGGCACGCACGAGGCCGTTCATCCCCTCGAAGAAGGTCACGCCCATCGGGGTCTGCAGCACCAGCAGTGCGAACGCGAGCTGGAGCCCGAGCCCCCAACCGACCACACGCCACGATATTCTGGCCCGATTAGTGGACAGGGACCAAGCAACCGCAATCAGCAGAATGGCGCCGACCAACGCTCGTAAACGCGCCGGGGTCGTCGCCGCAAAGGATGGATCTTGAACGAGAAGCGCTAAGCTTCTCACCGGCCGCTGAGCTCCTCCGTCACCGCGGCGTTGGCACCAGC
>CAUYXJ010000155.1:0-3118 GCA_963577065.1 Dehalococcoidia bacterium
TCGGGCACACCGCTGATGGAGACCGTGAGCGAGCCGGATATGCGCTCGCCCGAGGAGGCCCGCGCGTACCTCGTTTCTCTGCGCAGCATCCTGCGCACCATCGGCGCCAGCCGCGCGAACATGGAAGAAGGCAACTTCCGCTGCGACGCCAACGTCAGCCTGCGCCGTCCCGGCACGGAAACCCTCGGCACCAAGGTCGAAGTCAAGAACATGAACAGCTTCCGCGCGGTCTACGAGGCGTTGCGCTTCGAGCAGGTGCGGCAGGCTGCGATCCTCGAGGCGGGCGGCACGATTCACCAGGAGACCCGTGGCTGGGACCAGGATCGCGCCGAGACCGTGGGCCAGCGTTCCAAGGAGGAGGCGAACGACTACCGCTACTTCCCGGAGCCCGATCTGCCGCCGCTCGCCCTTAGCCGGAGCTTCGTGGAGGAGGCTCGCAACGAACTCCCCGAGCTTCCGGCCACGCGCCGCCAACGCTACCTCGACCTCGGCCTCTCAGAGTTCGAGGCGTCGACCCTCGCGGAGGCGCGCGACCGCTCCGATTTCGCTGACGCTGTTGCGGCCGCGCTTCCCTTCGACGACACGCGTGCGGCGAAGCTCGCGGCCAACTGGGTGCTCGGCGAGGTCGGCCGCTGGGCGAACGCGAACGGTGCCGACGTGGAACGTTTCCCGTTGAGTCCCGAGGCGCTTGCGGAGCTGATAACGATGGCGGAGAACGCCACGATCACGGGCCAGGTTGCGAAGCAGGTGTTCGACGATATGGTCACGAGCGGCCGGGACGCTGCTGCCCTCGTCGAAGAAGGCGGTCTTGCCCAGGTCGGCGAGAGCGACGAGCTCCGCGAGATCGTGCGCGCGGTCATCCGCGCGAACGAGCCGGTGGTTGCCGACTACCGCGGGGGGAAGACCACCGCGATCAAACGCCTTCTCGGGGGCGTGATGAAAGAGACGAAAGGCCGCGCCAACCCCCAGACGGCGCAGGAACTCCTCGAACGCGAACTGGCCACCGAATGAACGATCTTGGCGGCCCCCGCGAAGCGCGAGGTGCGCGTCGCCGGCTGGGGCGCGCCCCCCGGGAAATGCTCAGCCGCCCTAACCGTATCTCGACACGGTGGTACACTCGCGCCGGATGATGCCCGACGGAATCCGCAACCACAGCCTCCTCACCTGGCTCTACCCGGGTATGCACATCAAGCGCTGGTTGCTGCTCCTCGTGGTGGGGATGACGCTCCTCAGCCTGGGCGTCGGCTACCTGCTGCGGGAGGCCTACTTCTCCTACACCTTTCCCGGCGTGTTCCACTACCTGACGCTGCAATTCATTCCGCGCTGGGGTCGGGGCGTCCTCTTTGTGTGGCTCGCCTTTGGCAGCGTGGGCCTGGCCATGTGGAAGCTGAACGCCTCGCTCCTTTACGCCTTCGTCCGCCCCGACGGAAGCAACCGCAGCGTCGCCCAATCGCTCTATACGAAGCGGGTCCTGGGCCGCGGTCCTCGGATCGTGGCGATCGGTGGCGGCACCGGACTGTCGGTTCTGCTGCGCGGCCTCAAGAACTACACGAGCAATCTCACGGCGATCGTGACGGTGGCCGACGACGGCGGGTCCTCAGGCCGCCTCCGCCAAGAGTTCGGAGTCGGCGCACCGGGCGATATCCGCCAGTGTGTGGCCGCCCTCGCTGAAGCCGAGCCGCTGATGTCGCGCTTGTTCCAGTACCGCTTCGAAGAAGGCGAAGGGCTCGAAGGCCACTCCTTCGGCAACCTCTTCATCGTCGCGATGGCGAACGTCACGGGGAACTTCGAGACCGCCATTCACGAGACCAGCCGCGTCCTCAACGTACGCGGCGCGATCCTCCCCTCGACCCTGGAAGACGTGACCCTCTCCGCCCGCACGCATGACGACGAACTCGTCTATGGCGAGCACAACATCACGGAACGGGGCGCCCGTATCCGCGAGCTCTACCTCAACCCCTCGCACGTCCAGGCCCACCCCGATGCGGTGCGGGCGATCATGGAGGCCGATCTGGTTGTGGTGGGCCCCGGCAGTCTCTATACGAGCGTGCTCCCGAACCTTCTCGTCGAAGACCTGCAGAAGGCGCTCCTGGCGACGCGGGCGCCCAGCCTCTTCGTCTGCAACGTGGCTACCCAGCACGGCGAAACGGATGAGTTCGGCGTTGCCGACCACCTCGAAGCCGTGGCGCAGCACACCGCTCCCAACCTCATCGATATCGTCGTCGCGAACAATAACGTCGCTCCCAGTCTCCCCGACGAGTGGCGTTCGGCGCCGGTCGTCTTGCGCCAGCCCGACTCGGGTGTCTTCGAAGGCATGCGCGTGGTGCAGGCCGACGTCGTGGCCGATCAGAACCGCTACCGTCACGATTCGGCGAAGCTCGCTGCTGCCATCCTCCACGTGTACCATGGCCGGGAGGGCGCTGCGCCTATGGTCGAGCACGCTCGCGCCGAGGAAGCCGTTCTCGCCACGCGCTAATGCTGAATCTGATTCAGATCGTCATATCCTCCCTGCTGATCGGTGCTGTCCTGCTGCAGGTGAAGGGCTCAGGTTTCGGAGCCGCCCTGGGCGGCCTCTCCGGCGGCTCGGTCTACCGCACGAAGCGGGGCCTCGAGCGCACGCTCTTCCAGGCCACGATCATCCTCGTCATCGTGTTCCTTTTCGTCTCGTTCCTGAGCGTTCAGTCGCAACGTTAGGTTCCCCATGATTCGCGCGGTCGCGACCTCGCGGCGTGCCCTGCTCCTCGTCGCCGTCCTTCTGGGCGGCGCTCTGGCGGCGCTTGCCGCCCTCGCCCTCACCCTGGACGACGAGGAGCCTCCGCCCCCGCCGCTCATCGTCGAGAGCACCTACATCGAGGGCGTGGCGGGGACCTGGCAGCGCATCAACCCCCTCTTCGCGCCCGCAAACGCCGTTGACGAGGATTTGGCGCGGCTCGTGTTCGCGGGTCTGATCCGCGTTGGCCGCGACGGCCTCCTCCTCCCCGACCTCGCGGCCCTCCCGGAGGTGAGCGCGGACGGACGGACCTACACCTTCCACCTCCACCCCGACCTCCAGTGGCACGACGGCGCGCCCGTGCGTTCGCTCGATGTCGCCTTCACGATCGAACAGATCCGCGCGCCG
>CAUYXJ010000156.1:0-3106 GCA_963577065.1 Dehalococcoidia bacterium
TGCGCTCGACTGCTGCGGCTTCGCGGCCTGCGGCCGCTGCGCCTCCGCGCTCGCTGCGCTCGGCCCCCCCCTCCTGCGCTCGACTGCTGCGGCTTCGCGGCCTGCGGCCGCTGCGCCTCCGCGCTCGCTGGCGTTATCGCTCGCTACGCTCGGGCCGCAGCCGATGTTGTCGATTGGAGCGAAGGCACCGCCCACAGCTTCGTGGGGACGCCTGCGTGGGCGCGTCAGTTGCCCGCGTCCATTCGATCGTACGACTACCCCTGCTGGGGGAGCTGAGGGGCGCGATCAAGTCAGGCTGTGATAAGTATTTCGTCGGAAGCCCCTCGCCGCGTTAGCCGAGAGCGGTCTTGGCGATCTGGCCGTGGTATGGCGATCCGTGGCCAGGGAGGACGAGTTCGGTATCGAGTGCACTGAGAACGTCGAGGCTTGCTCGGGCTTGGGCCGGATTGGTGTGGAACACGTCCGGCGCGAGTTGCGGAGCGCCGTCGCGGTGGTTGAGCAGATCGCGGGTCGCGAGGGCATCTCCAGTGAGCAGGGTCTTGCGTTCCGGCAGGTAGAAAGATGCGTGGCCGATTGTGTGGCCGGGGGAGTACACGACCTTTGGATTACCCGGCAAGTCGAGGGCGTCGCCGTCTCCGAACGTGACGACCGACTTGACGCGAGGTGCATTCGTAATTCCGACCCTGAGGAGCCCGATGAGGAACTTCCATGTGCCGAGCTTCCAGAGGGGCAGCTGCGTGATCTTCGCCTCGTCGCCTGCCTGGTCGCCGGTGGCGATCGGGCCCTCGATCTCGCTGGTCTGGACTTCGGTGCCAGCTGCATTGGCCTCGGCGGCAAAGCCGATGTGGTCGCCGTGGGCGTGGGTCAGGATGATCGCCTCGACGTCGTCACGTTTCATCCCGATCGAGGCAAGGCCCTGTTCGAGCTTGGGGAGCTCCTTGGAGCATCCCGCATCGACGACCGTCGCTTTGCCTCCTTCTGCGATCAGATAGAAGTTGTGAATGACTGTGCCCAACCGGTAGATACCGTCGCTGACCTGGTGCACAACCCCTCCTCGATACTGCAACGAAGATACTGCAACGAAGTGGGACGGTAATGGCTCGAGCAACAACGAACCATGCCGTCGCTGACCGACCAACCGAGCTCGGGCCCCTCTCGTCACCTCCTCCCGCGCTCGACTGCCGCGGCTCCGCGGCCTTGCGGCCGCTCCGCCTCCGCGCTCGCTGGGTCATAGCTCGCTGCGCTCGATGCCCCACTCCCTCCCGCCCCGCGCTCGACTGCTACGGCTCCGCGGCCTCTCGTCCCGTTCGCTTCCTCGTCCCGTTCGCTCGCTAGCGGCCCTCGACGAGGGCCGCGTACGCCTCGGGGACACGATCGCGGAGGGCGTGCGTACCTGGGGCCATATCCTTCCAGCGCGACTGGGTGCGGTTCATCTGGGCGGCCATCGCCACGCCCGTGCCCTCCGGAACCGCCGTGAGCGGCGCGCCCGTCGGAGCGGTGATGACGCCGCCATCGGCCCAGGCGGCGGCGGTGTAGACGCGGTTCTCGTCGCTGCGCGCGCGTGCGAGGCGTTCGTTCATCGCGTGGGCGCCGAAGCTCGACCAGGCGAGGATGTCCGCCCCCTCCAGCGCGAGGCTGCGAGCGACCTCGGGCACGCGCCCTTCGTCGCCGCAGACGATCGCGACGTTGCCCGCAGGGGTCGCGACCACCGGCGCGTTCGTCTCGCCGAGATCGATCCCGCGCCCGTGCGTGGCGCGATGCTCGATCGTCTCCTCCGGGGTGACGAGGACCGCTGTCTCCTCGGCCGTGCAGCCCTCGCTCGCGACCGCGAAGGCGATGGCGCCGCCGTTCGCTTTCACTGCCTTCTCGATCCGGGGGAGGTCCCCTTGCCAGCCTTCGCTGCCGGCCTCGCCCCCGAACACGATGAGGTCAGCGTCCTGCCGGCGCAGCGCTTCGTAGCGCGCGACCAGTGAACGCGTGGCGAACAGCTCGCCGTTGCCAGGCACGATCGCGATGCGGTGGTTCTCTTGGGCGGGAACGATCGGCTCATCGAGAACAGCTCGCGCCGGCGACGCCTCCCAGGGCTCGATGAGGCGGCCGTAGAGGCCCGGCCGCCGGGGCGTGGCCTCGCTCCGCGCCGGGTCGATCTGGTACGTCACGACGGTGTCGCCCGTACTCGCTGCGGCAATCCGGGTGCTGCCCTCGGGGTCGATCACACAGGAGCGGCCCGCGTAGATGAGCGTGCCGTCTTCGGCGCCCCACTTGTCCGCCGCCGCTACCCAGACGCCGTTCTCGAAGGCGCGCACGGGCATGAGGTACTCGCACTGGGTCGTGCTCAGATCGCCGACCGTCTGGGCCCACGAGACCCAGGCGGTGAGGTCGAGGATGACTTCGGCTCCGTTGACCGCCAGCGAACGCGCGATCTCGGGTTGGCGGCCGTCGGCGCAGATCAGGATCCCAAAGCGCGCGAACCCCGCGTCGAACACCGGGAAAGCGTCGCCGCGGCGGAACCACTCGTTGTCGAAGTGCCAGAGGAAACTCTTGTCGTAGCGCCCAACGACCTCACCCTCGGGGCTGAAGACGACGCCGCTGTTCGTGAGCTCACCGCCGTGGTGGGGGACGGCCATGCCCGCGGCCAGCCAGTAGCCGTATTCGCGCGCCTTCGCGGCGAACAGCTCGCAGACTTCGGCGAACGGGCGCACCCCCGGCCGCGCGTAGGGATCCGCATCGCGCACGTAGTACGCGGGGTAGGCGCATTCGGGGAGGGCGACCAGCTGGGCTCCTGCTTCCCCGGCACTATCGAGCGCCCGCAAAAGCCCTTGGAGGTTCGCTTCCGCGTCCTCGAGGTCGTGGGCCCGCACCTGGCAACAGGCGACGGTGAAAGGTTCCAAGGCGGGTGCCTCCGGTCCGGATCGACGCTTTCGCGTGGTCGCGGGGACGTTGCTAGACTCAGCTCGGAGAGGTGTCCGAGTGGCTTATGGTACCGTTCTCGAAAAGCGGTGTGCAGCGATGTACCGGGAGTTCGAATCTCCCCCTCTCCGCCAGTTCCTTTTAGGCTCGCTGCGCTCGGGCCCCTCCCCGCCGGCCCCCCGCCCACGCTCGACTG
>CAUYXJ010000157.1:0-2890 GCA_963577065.1 Dehalococcoidia bacterium
TAGACGGAATCCGCTGGCCGCATCGACGCCGTGCGCCGTGCCTCGGCTGCGACGCGTGGAGGGCGGCTCGCCTCCCGCGCCCCCTCGCGCGTGTCCCTTCGCCTCAATCTGCATGCAGTACGCCCCGGGAATTCCCCGCTCTCGCGAGTTCCGTTGCCCTATGGCTGGAACGTACGGACGCGGAGGGCAGACCAAGGTCTGACCTCCGCGCGGATGAACCAAGGAATGCGCGCTAGGGCGTCGGGTTGGCGACGAGGTATTGCAGGTACTTCACGGCATAGCCCGTGAACACCTTCAAATTCCACCCTTCACTCGTCGTCAGGGAGCCGTACCACTGGGTAGTACCCAGTGCATTCGAAATCGACGACATGACGTTCAAGGCCAGCGGGTGGTCCCCTTTGTGGAACGCGTTGGCCGCGTAGCGGGCGCGGGCGGCCACCGCCTTGGCGAACGCTGGGTTCGTCGTGTTCCCGGCGGCGTAATACGCGGCCGCAGCGTGACTGGACGGATCTTGTTCGAACGCGACGTCGTAGTACGCCGAGTTTACGGCGAGGCCAAAGACGATCTTGATCGATTCGAGGGCCTGCGACTCGATGGTCTGGCCATCACACGGGACGGAGTCGAATGTGTTCTGGACCATTGCCGGCGTCGGGTCAAAGCCCGGCGGGAGGATGTAGCACTGCCCTTGATCGATTGGCAGGGACGGTGCCGCCTCGGCGATCCGGGGCAAGGTGGTCACCGTCAGCACGAGGGCCAGAGCAGCCAGGAGCAATCGGGAGCGGGAGCGCATCAGGGTGGTCATGAGGAAACCTCTCTCTCTTTCTATGAGAGAGACGGGGCATCCGGCCAAACGTTACAGATCCTTGCGGATCGCCGAACATAAGGCCCTGGGGGAAATGCCCTCGCGCCACAAACACGTAGTGGCCGCCTTCGGCACCACGAGTACCGCTGGGCCGCATGAGGTTTCGCCCTCCCACGGGGTCGAGACGAGCCTGACGATCAGCCAGATTGCTACCCCGACGCCACCGACGAACCCGAACGCGACCCGCTTCCGCCGCGACGGGGGACAGGGGCCCCTCGCGAGGACGGGCCAGGTTGAGTCGGGAGCGGCAGGACGCCTCCGCTTCGTCGCCAATAGGGGCGTTCTCAACAAGCTCGACCTCAAGCCCTGCCCGGACCCGCCACAGGACGCCTGACTCCCGCCTCCTCGCAGGCTTGCGCCGTCGCCGCCCGAGCGGGCAGTATGGTGCCTCCGCAACGCAGCGCCGCCCGAGGAGGCCGACATGACGACCATCTCCAGCCCCCGCCTCGAGGTCCGTCCCGCGAACCCCGAGGAACTCGAGGACTTCGCCTTCGTCTATCGAACCGCCCTGGCGAATCACGGCAACGAAGGCCACAACGACCCCATGGCGGACATGCGGACGGAATGGACCCTCTGCGTATTCGAGGACGGCGCCCTCGTCACCTCGTTCGCGGCCTGGCCCTTCTCCATGCGCTGGAATGGAGAGCGCATCCACGCGGCCGGAGTCACCACCGTCGGCACGCTGCCCCACAAGCGGCGGCGGGGCCACCTCACCCGTGCTATGACCACGGCCTTCGGCAACTACCGGGACGCGCAGCAGCCGGTCGCGATCCTGCACGCCTCCCAGGCGGCCATCTACCAGCGCTACGGCTACGCGATCATCGCGCCGGTGCAGGATTACACCGTCGACCCGCGCGAGATCAGCTTCGTCGGCCGTGCAGAACCGCACGGCATCGTGCGCCTGACCGACAAGTCTGAGCTCGATCTCCTCAAGTCGCTCTACCGCACCTACGCCGAGCCGCGTACGGGACTCCTTCATCGCGGCAACGCACTCTGGAACGAGGGCCCCCTCGAGGAGCACGACAAGAAAGACGGCCCGGTCTACGTCGCGATCTACGAGGAAGACGGCGAGCCACAGGGATATGCCCTCTACCTCACCCGCGAAGCCGCCGGTGGCAGCGGCGATCGAGACCACGTTGTCACGGTGCGCGAACTGCACACGCTCACCCCGTCGGCTTACGTCGCGCTCTGGGAGCACGTCGCCGCTCACGACCTCGCCGACACCATAGTCCGCAAGAGTGCGCCGATCGATGACCCGCTCTTCCACATGCTGCACGAGCCGCGGCGCCTGAACGCCCGCGTCAGCGACAACATCCTGCTCCGCATCGTCGACGTTGCGCCGACGCTGAGCACTCGCAAGTACTCCCAGGCAGGCAGCGTGACCTTCGATCTGGTGGACGACCGCTGCGAGTGGAATCGCGGTACGTGGACGCTCGAAGCAGACAGTGCGCAGGGTGAGCTGACGCGCTCGAGCGCGTCGCCGGAGTTCACGCTCGACGCGCGGGCGCTCGCTGCGCTCGCGAGCGGGGCGCGATCGGCGACCGACCTGCACCGTCAGGGGGCGCTGGAGACGGCGCAGCCGGAGTCCTTGCGCGCCTGGGACCACTTGTTCGAGACGGCCCACAAGCCGCACTGTCCCGACAACTTCTAGCCCAGGGGCCTCGTGCCGGAGAGGCTACTCTCCGCGCGAAGAGGGAGGTGCCTGATGGCTGTCCTCAACGTCTTCGCATTTCAGGTCGCGGCCGGGAACTTCGAACCCAAACGCGTTAGGGGGACCAGGCGGGGCGGGTGTCGGTCCAGCTGTTCGCCGTCAGTTGGCGCACGTCTGTCCCATCGGACCGCATGGTGTAGATCTCCCAATCGCCATCGCGGTCGGAGGTAAAGGCGATCCGGGTCCCATCGGGGGACCAGACAGGAAACACATTCACCTGGGGCCCAACGTTCCCCGCATCGTTCGCCGTCAGTTGGCGCACGTCCGTCCCATCGGGCAGCATGGTGTAGATCCCCGGATCGTCGCCATCGCGGCTG
>CAUYXJ010000158.1:0-2855 GCA_963577065.1 Dehalococcoidia bacterium
TTTCCAGAAGCCAGATCGATTTCCGAAAAGATAAGTTCCTGAAGAAACTGGAAGATGCTCTCCCTGACCTCGCTGACTCGGTCGGACACACGGTGAAAGGTGACGAGGCCTTGACGGTCTACCGGAATGCTTGTGTCCACAACTCAGCCCCCCTCGTCCTGCACGGCTCTGACCTCGGTTGCATGGTCGTTGCCCAAGAACTGGAAGGACTCGACTCCGTTACGCAGCTCCTGAACTTAGCTGCGGGGGAGACGCGGCCCGTCTCGAGCGCGCTGGCGCTCTTACGGCAGTTTCAGAAGACCGCGCGGGGAGTCCTAGCCGCGGTCTGTCGCCACTCCTCGAGATCTTTGGCTGCTCGGGGATTCTCGCCACCAAACCAGCCATCGCCCGGAGATTTCGGGCGGGCGTTCATCAGGCTGGTAAAGACCGGCGATATGACAGGGTCCGACACAGGCCCTGTTTTGACTGAGTTCATCAGGAACGCACAGAAGCTTCAGAATCTTAGGAAGAGCTAGGCGCCGCTCGCGACGGCCATCGCCGCGGCCTGATCGATACTGACCGTGCGGTCGCAGGCGGCGACGCCGTAGTGGCGGAGGAGGGCGACGCTCTCGTCCTCCCAGGCGCCGGGCACGCGGAAGACCGCGATCGCCTTCGCCGGCTTGAGGCCGGCGTCGAGGCAGCCGCGAATCACGCCCCGCGCGATGAGGTCGGCGCGCGTGTTGTTGACCACGTTCATGATCACCGCCAGCCGATCGACCTTGGGCTGACTCAACAGCAGACGGGTGAGCTCGGCCACCTTGCGCACGCTCGGGTTGCCCCCGATCTCGCAGTAGTTGGCGGGGCGCCCTCCGTGCGCGCGAACGGCGTCGAACGCGGTCAGACTCGCGCCTCCACCCCCGATGAGCAATCCCAGCGAGCCATCGAACTGGACCACGCGTCCGGCCACGCCGCGGTGGTCCGATCGGTCGATGCGAGCTGCCTCCAGTTCGAGCGCGCTCGGCTCGTGGTCGGCGCGGGTCGTTGGATCGATGCCCAGATCCCGGAGCAGCGCGGACTCGCGATCAAGCGCATCGTCATCGAATTCGATGTGCGCATCGAGCGCAATCCAGCGGCCGTCGGCGATGCGGGCGAGGGGATTGATTTCCGCCAGGAGCAGGCTGTGGTCCGCGAAGAGCCGCCAGAGGCGGGCGAGGATCGTCGTCAGCTCGACCAGCTCACGACCGCTGACGCCGAGGCCGGCGAGTAGCTCTTTCAGGCGGAAGTTCTGGGTCGGGGAGAGCGTCGAGAGGGGCATACGCGCGGCTGGCGCCCCGCTCCCATCCTCCACATCGACCCCGCCCGCAAGCGACACGACTGCCACCGGCCCCCGTGCCTGGTCGTCATAGGTGATGCCGACGTAGAGCTCGCGCTCGATCTCGAGCGCCTCTTCGACGAGGAGGCCGGTAACTGGCTGGTCGCCCACGCGGCTCGCGAGCACCGCTCTGGCGGCAGCTTCGATCGCGGCTGCGCCTTCGGCGAAGCGCACGGCGCCGGCCTTCTGCCGTCCCCCGGAGAGGACCTGCCCTTTGACGGCTACGCGCGCGCCGAGACCGCGGGCGGCGTGGGCCGCCGCCGGCGGTCTGTCGGCGAGTGCGCCTCGCGGAACCTCGAGACCGGTGCGCTCGAGGAGCGCTTTCGCCTCGTGCTCGAAGAGGCGCACCGCGCCGCTTTAGTCCTCGTATTCGCCGCTGCCGCCGAGTCCCCGGTGTGGCGGTGGTGGCGGTGTCGGTGGCGTCCCATCGCTGGGCGCGGTGCGGCGCGTCCAGCCACGGCTCACGCCCCCACCGGGGCTGCGGCGACCGGCGGGCGGACCGATCTCACGTTGCGGTTGCGATTGCGGTTGCGATTGGCGCGGGCCGCTGTCGCCCTCGCGGTTGCCGCCCTCGCGGTTGCCACTCGGCCCGCCCTGGCCACCACGCGGGCGCCGCCGGCGCCGCCGGCGGGGGCCGTCATCGCCTTCGTCAGCTCCTCGATCGTCATCACGGTCGTTCCCGCGGTCATCGTTGCGTTGGGGCTGGCCCACCTCGGCCGCCTCGAATTCGTCCTGCAGCTCCTCGAACTCGTCCTCGTCCTCATCGACGAAGTCGTCATCCGGTGCCTCAGGCTCGGGGCGCTCGCGGCGGGGCTCGGGCCGGGGCGGGCGCTCCGTCCGCACACGATCCCGGCTGCCCTCGGGCTCGTCATCGCGATCGCGATCAGTGGGTCGATCGTCACGCGCACGGTCCTCGCGCGGTGCGTCGTCGCGAGCGCGGTCCTCGCGCGGTGCGTCGTCGCGGGGGCGGTCCTCACGCGGTGCGTCGTCGCGGGGGCGGTCCTCACGCGGTCGGTCGCGGTCGCTGCGGGGGCGATCGCGCTCGCTCCGCGGCCGGTCGCGTGGTCGGTCGCGGTCGCCGCGCGGCCGCTCCCGATCGCGGCCGCCCTGGGGGCGGTCTCGGTCGCCGTCACGGCCGCGCGGGCGGTCTCCGTCGCCTCCGCGGGGGCGCTCCTCGCGCGGGCCGTCGTCCCCGGAAGGAGCACCGACGCGCCCGCTGCGGGCGGTGAGATTGATGCGCCCGAGCGAGTCGATCTCCGTGACCGTGACCGTCAGCTCATCGCCGACGTTGACGACATCGCTCACGTTCTCGACGCGCTCATCGCTGAGCTCCGAGATGTGAACGAGGCCGTCCTTGCCGGGCAGCATTTCCACGAAGGCGCCGAAGTTCATCAGGCGCGAGACCTTGCCGGTGTAGGTGTCGCCGACCTTCACCTCCTTGGTGAGGCCCTCGATCATGCGGATGGCGATGTCGGCCGCTTCGCCGGCGACGGCGGAGACGAAG
>CAUYXJ010000159.1:0-2678 GCA_963577065.1 Dehalococcoidia bacterium
GGCCTGGTGCGCACGCACGCGCTCGTTCGTGGCGCCCGCGTTCGTACCGCAGAGCACGAGCGAGCGAGCGCGCTCCGGTGCGAGACGCAGCAGGCCCGCGACCGCGCGGCCGCCCATCGATTGCGCGATCACGTGGGCGGAGTCGATGGCCAGGTGCTCGAGCAGGCCGGCGAGGTCGCGGCCGAAGGCACCCCGGTCGTGCTCCCCGGTGGCCAGCGACCGCCCCCAGCCGCGGGCGTCGTAGACAGTGCAGCGGTAGCGCTCGCCGAAGGCGGGAAGCTGCTGCCACCAGGAGAGGTGGTTGCCACCGGCGCCGTGCAGGAAGACGACGTCGCTGCCTTCGGAAGCGCCGTGCTGCTCGTAGTAGAGGCGCGCGCCATCGAGGTCGGCGTAGGGCATCGCGGGAGTGTAGGGGCGGGCGCGGAGGGCCACCAGCGGGGAAGCGCGCGGCCGTACGATAGCCGCCATGCGGATCGGCATCGCGATTGGCTCCGTCGCCCGCAACGACGTGCCCCTCGCCACGCTGCTCGAGCGGATCGGGGAGGCCGAGGCCGCCGGCTTCGCCTCGGCCTGGGTCGCGAACGCCTTCGGCTTCGACGCGATCACGCTCATGGCCCTCGCCGGCCGCGAGACCGAACGCATCGAGCTCGGCACCTTCGTCGTGCCGACCTATCCCCGCCACCCCTTGGCGCTCGCCCAGCAGGCGCTAACCGCCGCGAGCGCCTGCGCAGGGCGCTTCACCCTTGGGATCGGCCTCAGCCACCGGGTGGTGATCGAGCGCGCCCTGGGGCTCGACTACTCGCGGCCGCTACGGCACATGCGCGAGTATCTGGCCGTCCTCAACCCACTGCTCGCGGGCGAAGCCGCGCGCTTCCGGGGCGAGGAGTTCCGCGTCTCCGCTGAGCTCCACGCGGGCAGCGAGCGACCCGCGCTGATCCTGGCGGCGCTCGGTCCGAGGATGCTGCGCCTCGCCGGCGGCCAGAGCGACGGCACGGCTACCTGGCTCGGCGGGCCGCGCTACCTCGGAGAGACCGCAATCCCGGCGATCAGACGAGCCGCGGAGGACGCCGGCCGCGCACCGCCGCGCATTGTCTGCGGTCTGCCCGTAGCGGTCACCAACGATCGCGAGGCCGCGCGCGCGTCCGTCAGCCGTTCGTTCGAGACCTACGGCAAGCTCCCCAGCTACCGCGCGGTGCTGGATCTCGAGGGGGTCGAGGGACCCGCCGATGTCGCGATCATCGGCAACGAGGACGAGGTCGCCGCCCAGCTCGAGCGCCTCGCCGTCATCGGCGTCACGGACCTGAACCCGGCGCCGGTCACGGTCGCAGGCGACCCTGGATCGCGCGAGCGCACGTACGCGTTTCTCGCCGAGCTGGCCCGGGCGGAGCTGCCGCAACAGCCCCGGCCCGTCCCGTAGAGTCGCAGGCTGGGAAGGAGCCCACTTGGCCAACAACATCGTCCACTTCGCCATCCACGCCGACGACGTGGCCCGGGCGCGCGCCTTCTACGAAGGCGCGTTCGGCTGGCGCTTCGAGGCCTGGGGGCCGCCCGACTTCTTCCGCGTCTTCACCGGCGACGCCGAAAGCCCGGGGATCGAAGGGGCCCTGGAGAAGCGCCAGGCGCCGCTCCTGAACGAGGGCACGACCGGCTTCACCTGCACCATCAGCGTGGCCGACATCACCGCCGCTCGGGCCGCGGTCGAGGGGCACGGCGGCACGATCCGCTACGAGGGCGAGATTCCGACGGTCGGGAAGATAATCCAGTTCGCCGATACCGAAGGGAACCTCGTCAGCGCGATGCAGTACGAGGACCGCCTCAGCTAACCCGCGGCGGAAGCCTCCACGGTGATCGCGAAGCGGTCGCGCACGGTGATCGCGTCCGGAGCGACCTCGCGGCAGGCATCGCAGCGGATGCAGAGCTCGTCGACGATCGTGTAGCCCGCGCCCTCGCCCACGATCGCCTCCGTCGGGCAGACCGCGACGGCTTCCACCATGCTCGGATCGCCCGGCGCCGTGATTTCGTACGTGATCATCCCCGGGAGCGAACGCGTCGGATCGCGCTTCTCGCGGATGAGCATCTCGAACTCGTCGCGGAAGTAGCGCAGCGCAAGCTTGACCGTCGTGAGCGCGAACGAGCCGTGCAGACAGTTCGACCACGCCGCCGTTGCCGATGCGGCGGAGGATCTCGACGGCCCGCTGGGTGCCCTGGAAGCAGGTCGTGCAACGCCCGCAGGACTCGTCCTCGCAGAAGCCGACGAAGTAGGTGCAGAGGTCGATGATGCTCGTGCTCTCGTCGAAGAAGACGATGCCACCGGAGCCGAGGAACATACCCAGGTCGCGGAAAGGCGCGATCGTGAGGGGCAGGTCGGCCTCGGATGCAGGGAGGATGCCGGAGAGGGGGCCGCCCGGCTGGTAGCCCTTGAGCGCCGCCCCGCCGGGAACGCCCCCCGCGTACTTTTCGAGCAGGTCCGCGACCGTGAGGCCGAAGGGGATCTCGATGCAGCCCGCTTGGTTCACCGCTCCGGAGAACGTGAACATCTTCGTGCCCTTGGCCTCGTCCTCGCTCACGCTCGACCACCACTCCGCGCCCTCGCGCAGAACCAGAGGGGCGTTGGCGTAGGTCTCGACGTTGTTCACGTTCGTGGGTTTGTTCCAGAGGCCGGCCTGGGCGGGGAAGGG
>CAUYXJ010000160.1:0-2580 GCA_963577065.1 Dehalococcoidia bacterium
ATCACACCCCGCTGACCCCGCGCGAGGTCGAAGTGCTCTCGGCGCTCGCGAAAGGCTCGACCTACAAGGAGGCCGGCCTCGCCCTCGACATTAGCTGGCGCACCGTTCGCGTCCACGTGACCCACGTCTACGACAAGCTCGATGTCTCGAGAAAGATTGAGGCCGTCCGCGTCGGCCGTGAGCTCGGCATCATTTAGAGCGAACCGCGGCCTGCGGAGAACCGTGGCCGGGCCGGCTCCGGGGCCGTGCTAGACTCCCGCTCCCGCAGGAGGTAGTTCGCGTGGAAGAGTTTCGCGGTCGTGCGGCTGTCGTAACAGGTGGCGGGGGCGGCATCGGCAAGGCGATGGCGCTCGCTTTCGCCGATGAGGAAATGAACATCGTCATCGCCGATGTCGACATGGACGCGGCCGGCACAGCCGTCGCTGAAGTTGAGGCGAAGGGTGTGCGCGCGATCGCGGTCAAGACCGACGTCTCCGATCGCGCTTCGGTCCAAGAGCTCGCCGACACCACGAAGCGTGAGTTCGGCGGCACGCACGTTCTCTGTAACAACGCCGGCGTGGTCACTTTCAAGTTCGCCCAGGACATGACCGAGCAGGACTGGGACTGGATCCTGGGCGTCGACCTCTACGGGGTGATTCACGGAATCGAGGCCTTCCTTCCGGGGATGGTGGCCGCGGGCGAGGGCGGCCATATCGTGAACACGGCCTCGATCGCCGGGCTTGTACCCGCGGCGACCCCAGGCATCATTGCCTACACCACCGCCAAGTACGGCGTCGTCGGCCTCTCCGAGGCGCTCCGCCTCGACCTCGCCGAGCACGACATCGGCGTGTCGGTCGTCTGCCCCGGTGGCGTTCGCTCCCGCATCGTCGACGCAGGCCGGAACCGGCCGGAGGCGCTCGGCGGACCGGAAGTATCCGCGATGCTTCCGGGCGACGGGGTGCGCCAGGGCGACAGTGTGCCCCAGACGATGATCGAGCCGGAGGACCTCGCGGCGCGCATTCTCAAGGCCGTGAAGAACGACGAGTTGTACGTGCTCAGCCATCCGGAGACGCAGCCCGCCGTCGAAGCACGCTTTGCGGGGCTGCTCGAAGCCTTTGACGCCATCCCGGCGAGCTAACGCGAGCCACTGCCCGGCGAGCCTGTTGACTCGCTGCGTCGCGGCCCGGTAGCGTCCCCCTCCCGAGATCCGCGGCGAGGGAAGCGTTCGCGGCTTGCACACACGAAGGAGAGACCACATGGCAGTGAAGGTTCTGGTCGTCACCAAGGGACATCCGTTCGATTACAACGGCTTCTACGCCATGTTCGACGACAACCCGGAGCTCCTCACGACGCAGGTCGAGCAGCCCGCCGGCCAGATCATGCTGCAGCCCGAGAACATCGCCGAGTACGAGGCGGTGGTCTTTTACGACATGTCCGGCACCGAGAGCCCCGATGGCGGCGCCAGTTTCGTGGCCGCCCCCGACGACTACCAGAAGAGCATCGCGGCCCTCCTCGAGAGCGGGAAAGGCATCGTGATGATGAATCACGCCCTCGTGCAGTGGCCCGCCTGGCCGGAGTGGCGCGATGTCGGTGGTAGCTCCTTCCGGCTGACCGAGGGTGAGGTGTTCGGCGAGACCGTATCCGGCTCAGGCTACCGCGGCGGTGGCGGCGAGCCGCACCGAAATCCGCGCGGGAACGTCACGCCCGTGGCGCCCGGGCATCCCGTCGTGGCGGGCCTCGACGACGGCTTCAACGTCGCCGACGAGCTCTACCTGATGTCGAAGAGCTTCGAGACACAGCCCGGGATCCTGCCGCTGATGCAGACGGACTACCCGATGGTGCGGGAGAATTTCAATCCCCCGCCCCTTGCCTCGGCCGAAGAGCAGGCGAACTGGGACCACCCCGAAGGCAGCAACGTCGTGGTCTGGGCGAAGAAGAGCGTGAACAGCCCCGTGGTCGCGATGACGATCGGGGACGGCCCCGAGTGCTACGCGAACGAGGGCTTCCGCCAGCTTCTGGGTAACGCCCTGCACTGGGTCGCCTCGGCCGACGCGAGGTCCTGGGCGCAGAGCTAAGGACGGAGTTTCTCCACCGGAACGCGGTCAGCGAGCCTCGGCCGCAGCCTACGTTTCCCTGATTGCGGCGGCCAGCTCCCGTGCCCAGCGCCCACTCGTTGGGAACCACCACACGAGCCCGGCAAACGAGACGATCCAGAAGGCCGCGAAGTCGGCGATTTTCCCGTCCATCGTGTAGAGGAACAGCCCGTAGACCGCGATTATTTCGAGGAAGGCCAGTCGAAGCACTCCACGCGTCAGTGCTCGCTGAGCTGGCAAGCTCTGCTGACTGGGTCGGCCGGGGGCCGCGGGCTTCGGCGGTCCGAAGCTAAGCTTCCCGGGGACCACCACCCCTGCCACGGATAGGAGGACGAACGCGCCTCGTAACGCCCACAGCGACGCGCCCGGACCGTCGAACCGGAACTCAGTGTCGAGCATCTGGAGCTGAGCCACGAGGAACACGTAGAACGCCACCGCCGCCATGAAACCGAGGTGGAACCACCTGAGCCGCCGCAGCACGCGCTCCGCTTCAGCAGTCACCTCCGAA
>CAUYXJ010000161.1:0-2509 GCA_963577065.1 Dehalococcoidia bacterium
ACATCGTCGTGTACGTGAACGCGGGCGGCCGCTTCTCTTGGCCCGTCGAGCAGTGCGAGGCCATCAATGCGCGATTGCGCGCCCCGCTCGGTCGCCATCGCTCAGCCGCTCCAGCTCCGGCAGGTGGGGTCGATGACGCCGACGCCGGCGCGTGGCTCGAGCGCTACGGGCCGGATACGATGTTGCTCATCGGTGGGAGCCTACTGGCGCAGGACGACCCGCTCGGCGCCACGCGCCGCCTCGTGGAGGCTGCGCTCGCGGCCACGCCTTCCCCGGCCCGATCATGAGCGGGTCACGAGTCATCCACGCCACCGACGACGGGTGGGCCGAGGTCGACGTGCGCCGCTACAAGGATAGGGGCGGCCCCTTCCTTGATGTGGTCCGCCATACTCTGCTCGGCGGTCCCGGCGCCGAACCCGACCTGGCCTTCGAGGTGAGGTACTTCGAAGTGGCGCCCGGCGGCTATTCTTCGCTGGAGCGACACGCTCATGCGCATGCCGTGATGGTCGTGAAGGGGCGCGGCACGGTTCGGCTCGGCGATCATGTGGAGCAGATCAGTGCTTTGGACGTGGTCTACGTGGCGCCGCACGAAGTGCACCGCTTCGAAGCGCACGAAACGGAGTGCCTCGGCTTCGCCTGCGTCGTCGACCGTGAACGTGATCGCCCGGAACTGGTAGACGAGGGAGGCGTCGCGCCGTGAGGGTCGGAGGCACTCCCTACCGCAGCATCTTCCTGGACGAGGACTCGTGGGGTGTCCGCGTCGTCGACCAGACGGTTCTGCCACACCGTTTCCAGCTCCTGCGACTGGAGTCCGCGGACGACGTGGTGCGGGCGATCCGGTCCATGGTCGTGCGCGGCGCTCCGCTCATCGGCGCTGCCGCGGCCTATGGAGTCGCCTTGGCCGTGAGAGCCGACCCCTCGGATGCATCGCTCGAGGACGCGCTCGAGCGGCTCGCAGCGACGAGGCCAACGGCTGTTAACCTCCGCTGGGCGTTGCACAGAATGGACGAAGTCGCGCGAGATCTTCCCCCGGAGCTGAGGGCAGATGCGTGTTATCGAGAGGCTGCATCTTTGTGCGACGGAGACGTCGAGTTGAACCGGGCGATTGGCGGCCACGGTCTCGCGATACTCCACGAGCTCGCGGTGGGCCGCCCGCTGAACGTGCTCACCCACTGCAATGCCGGCTGGCTCGCCACGGTCGACTGGGGCACCGCCACCGCTCCTATGTACAGGGCCCACGACGACGGGCTGGACATCCACGTGTGGGTGGACGAGACCAGACCCCGGCTTCAGGGCGCGGCGCTCACCGCCTGGGAGCTCGGCCAGCACGGTGTCCCGCACACGCTGATCCCCGATAGCGCCGCGGCGCACCTCATGAGCAAGGGTGAAGTCGACGTCGTGATCGTCGGCACCGACCGGACCACGGCTTTGGGAGACGTGGCCAACAAGATAGGCACCTATCCCCTCGCACTCGCAGCAGCCGACAACGGTGTGCCCTTCTACGTCGCGGCGCCTTCGCCGAGTATCGACTGGCAGACCGAAGACGCGTCGCGCGTTCCCATTGAGCAGCGGGATTCCGATGAGGTGATCAGCGTGCGTGGCTTGGGTCCCGACGACGCGGTCGGAGTCGTGCGCATCGCGCCGGAGCAGACCCAGGCCGTGAACTACGGCTTCGACGTCACACCCCGCCACTTGGTGACGGGGCTGATTACCGAACGAGGTGTGTGCGACGCCAGCGGCGAAGGCCTGAGGCGCCTCTTCCCGGAGGGCGAAGGCGCCCCGGGCTCAGAGGCTTCCTAACGGAACAAGCACCGTTTTGCCATCACCACGCCCGACACCGCTCCCACGGTCACACCGCCGAGCAGAAGCAGCATGAACACATCCCACAGGGGCCGAGACCTGAGTAACGGGGAGAAATCGCCGCTGTGGAGAGCGCTGAAGTACCATCGAGCCCCGCGTCGACCTTGGTCCACACCTTGGAGAAACGCACCACTCACGGCGTCGAGGTAGATGCGCTCTCCATCTTCGTAGTGCACGCGATAGACGGGGAAATCGCGCTCGTCGTGATGGCTGTAGTAGTAGGCGTCTGCCTCGCGCAGCCAGCCCTCGTCGGCGATGAACGCGTCGGGGCGCAACCTACGAGCCGCTTCCTGGAAATCCGACTCAGCGAGGTCTTCGGGTCGAAGCGACTCGGAGCTCAGGCGAGTAACCGAGCCGTCTACGGTCCACGCCAGCAGGTAAGGTCGCCCGAGGAAAACAGAGCCTTCCAGGCGGACGGTATTCTCGGGAAGCGCGAGTCCCCTTAGAGATGTCAGTTGGTCGCGAAGCTGCTGCGCGCTCATTCCTGGACCATGCAATCGGCTGCGCTCAGCCCGGTAGCTCCGACCCTCCAGAGCGCCCCAAGGGTTCATCGACATCAGCCCACTGAATAGCCAGGTCAGCGTGAGTAGCCCGAAGATCAAGCCGGCGTAGTGATGCCACAGCGCCCACCCGCGGTAGGGCGAGCGGT